>JBEKWY010000015.1:0-53672 GCA_049512575.1 Candidatus Acidiferrum sp. | reverse complement strand
CTGTTTCGGCGCTATCAAGCTGCGCGCAACACGGCCAACGCCAGCAAGCTGGACAGCCAATCGACGCGCGAGCAAGTGGTTTTGCTGATTGTCTCGCAATACATCGGGACCTTGCGAGCGAGCGCGGATGTGCAGGCTTCGCAGTCGCGGGTCGATTTAGCGCAAGCGCTGTACGACCAGGCCGCCGACCTGCAAAAAGAAGGCGTGGGAACGGGAATCGATACTCTGCGGGCGAACGTGGAGCTACAAAACGAAAAGCAGCGGCTGATCGAAGCGGAGGCGCAGCGGGAGACTTCGGTTTTCGGACTGAGCCGCCTCTTGAATCTCGACCCGCGGCAACCCGTCGAGTTGGCGGACTCATTGAGTTTCTTCGAGACACCACAGCCGGAGATGGAGGCAAGCATTGAAGAGGGTCTCGCGGCGCGGCCGGAATGGAAGTCGCTCGAGGAGCAAATCAAGGCTGCGGAGTACCAGAAGAAGGCGTCGAGCGAGTCACGGTTACCGTCGGCCCATTACAGCGGCAACTACACACAACTAGGTGTTGATCCTCCGTCGGTGATCCCCACCTACACCTATTCGGGATCGATCACCATGCCTTTGTTCACGGGTGGACGCATTCACGCGGAAATCGCGCGCGCGAATCTGGAAATTCAGCGGATCGAGCAACAGCAGGAAGATCTTAGGAATTCCATCGCCCTGGATGTGAAGACGGCGCTGATCAATCTGGGTTCGGCTCGCAACGAAGTGCAAGTGGCGAATTTGGGTGTGCAGCTTTCGAGGGAAGAAGTGGATCAGGCCCGCGACCGTTTCAAGGCCGGCGTCGCCAACAACATTGAAGTGATTCAGGCACAGGACTCGCTGGCTCGCGCCAACGATAACCAGATTGCTGCTCTATATCGCTTCAATCAAGCTCGCGCGGATTTGGCTCGGGCGATCGGACAGATGGAAAAGATTTACGCCAAGTGAGGGTGCAATGAGTGTGGAGATCGAGGTCGGACTAGAAAATGCAACCAGGGCAAGACCTGGCTTGCCGGAAGATCTGCCGCTGGAGGAGCCGCCAAAGAAAGGTTTGGCTAATCCGAAAGTGCGACGCCTGCTGATGGTGGGCGGGATCGTCCTGGTGGCGATTCTCGTCGGATTGTTTCTCTACTACCACAATCGCGAAAGCACCGATGACGCGCAGGTGGACGGCCACATTACGCCAATCGCTTCGAAGATCTACGGCCGCGTCGCGCAAGTTCTTGTGAACGACAATCAGCCCGTGAAGGCGGGACAAGTTCTGGTCAAGATCGATCCACGCGACTATCAAGCCAGCCTCGACCAGGCGAAAGCGCAACTGGCGCTCGCGGAGAGCGACGCACGGTCCGCGGGTGTGGATGTTCCGCGCACGCAAGAGAACGTAGCCAGCGGAACTTCGAGCGCCGACGCCCAACTTGCCGGGGCGGTGGCCGATTTCGCAAGCGCGCAGGCTACCTACGATCAATCGCGCACGGCAGACCTGGCCTACGCGCAAGCCAATATCAACAAGAGCCGCGCCAACGCTCAGCTGGCGCAGGCCGATCTGGCGCGCTACAAACCGCTGCTGGATAAAGGTGAAATTTCGCAGCAGCAGTACGACGCGGCAAAGGCAAACGCGGATGCCACTGCCAGCGCGTTGCAAGCCGACGAGCAGAAATTGGAGCAAGCGCAGCGCAGCGTGGAAGTCGCAAAGGCTCAGCTGGCCTCTGCCGCAGCGCGCGTCGATCAGGCCAAAGCGGGCGTGGCTTCCGCTCACGCTGATATCAAGCAAGTCAGCATGCGGGCCTCGGATGCACAGGGGAAAATCGCCAAAGTGCAAGAGGCGCAAGCGCAGCTGGAGGCCGCCGAACTCAATCTGAGCTACACCGACGTCGTAGCGCCCGTCGATGGCGTGGTTACCCACAAGCAGGTGGAACCGGGGCAAATCATTCAGCAGGGCCAGGGGCTGTTGGTGATCGTGCCGCTGCAAGATGTGTGGGTCACCGCAAACTTCAAAGAGACACAGCTGCGAAACATGAAGGCTGGCCAAAAAGCCTACGTCCATGTGGACACGTACGGCAAAACATTTACGGGTCACTTGGATTCCATCGCGGGAGCGACCGGCGCGGTGTTGAGCCTTCTACCGCCGGAAAACGCCACCGGCAACTACGTAAAGGTGGTGCAACGCATCCCTGTGAAGATCATTCTCGATCCCATTCCGCCGGACAAGGCGATTTTGCGGCCGGGTATGAACGTGGATGCCACAGTGGTCACGGAATAAAGCGAAGGAAGCCCGAGTCGAGTAAATAAGAAAAGAAACCGTAAACGAGATCGCAGACGGAACGTCCAAATAGATGCTTAACAGAATTCTAGCCAAGCTGAGGACGCCGGACGGGAACATCAATCCCTGGGTGATCGCCATTACCGTCACGTTGGCGACATTCATGGAAGTGCTGGACACGTCGATCGCGAACGTCGCCCTGCCGCACATTTCCGGCAACTTGTCGGCCGGCGCAGACGAATCCACCTGGGTACTGACGTCGTACTTGGTATCGAACGCCATCGTCCTGCCGCTATCGGGCTGGATGTCGTCGCTGATCGGACGCAAGCGGTTCTACATGTCGTGCGTGGCGATCTTTACGGTCAGTTCTTTTCTGTGCGGCCTCGCGCCCAGCCTTGGCATGCTGGTTTTCTTCCGCATTTTGCAAGGCGTTGGCGGCGGAGGGTTGCAGCCCAGCGAGCAGGCCATCCTCAACGACACGTTTCCGCTGGAGAAACGCGGCATGGCGTTCGCCGTCTATGGATTAGCGGTCGTCGTAGCTCCCACGATCGGACCGTGGCTCGGCGGCTGGATCACCGACAATTTTTCTTGGCGCTGGATTTTTTATATCAACGTTCCGGTTGGCATCATTTCGCTGTTGCTCACGTCCGTGTTGGTCAGCGATCCGCCATATATGAAGAAGGCGAAGGCGAGCCTCAAAAGCGGGTTCCGGATCGATTACATCGGCATCGGTTTGATCAGCCTTGGGCTGGGCAGCATGCAGATCATTCTGGACAAGGGCGAGCGCGAGGACTGGCTGTCGTCGAATTTCATTGTTTGCTTCTTCGTGCTGATGCTTGTCGGCCTGATCTCTGGAATTATCTGGGAACTGCGCGAAAAGAATCCGGTGGTCGACCTGCGCATGATGAAGAACCGGAATTTTGCGCTGGCGACGGTGGCGATGTTTTTTCTGGGATTTGTGCTCTATGCCAGCACCGTGTTGATTCCGCAGATGCTGCAGGAACTGCTGGGCTACACCGCGCAACTTTCCGGCATGGCGTTGTCGCCCGGCGGCGCGGTGATCATGTGCATGATGCCGGTGGTGGGCTTACTGGTGTCGCGAGTGGATACGCGGATTCTGGTCACCTTCGGCTGCCTGGTTTCTTCGACGGCGCTTTTTGTGATGGCCGGGTGGGATCTGCAACTGGATTACCGGCACGCGGTGACCGCGCGCATGCTGCAAAGTTTCGGCTTGGCGTTCTTGTTTATTCCGATCAACGTGGCGGCTTTCGCTTATGTGCCGAGAGAAAAAATGAACATGGGCACGGGAATCATCAACCTGGCGCGGAATATCGGCGCGAGCGTGGGCATTGCAACGGTGACGACCATGCTGCAACGCCGCACGCAAGTGCACCAGGCGCAGCTGATGGAGCACGTGAACGGGTTCAGCGCCGCGTATCACAACATGGTTAACGGGACGCAGACGCGTTTGGTTTCCGCGGGTTCCGGGTTGGCGCAGGCCAGCGCGCAAGCGCACGGCATGGTCTACAACCTGGTGCAGCGCCAGGCGGTAATGCTCGCGTTTATCGACAATTTCAAAATGCTCGGCGTCGTTTTTCTTGCGGTGATTCCGGTGCTGTTGCTGCTGAAGAAGCCAAAAGCACCAGCCGGCAACGTGCCGGTGCACTGACGCGCGGAAATCTTTGCGCGACGTATTACGTATCAGTTTATGTGGAAAATGGGGGGCGACAATGGCAACGCAAGTGGCAGTGGCGGTTGGAACGCAATTTAATGAAGATAAATTGATCCGCGCGGGGCAGAAGGGCGATGCGGAGGCGGTGGAAACCCTGTTCCAGCGCTATCACCGTCCGCTGTTTCAGACGGCGCTGCGTGTCCTTGGCAACGCTGAAGACGCGGAAGATGCATTGCAGGATGGATTCCTTTCCGCGTACCGGAACCTGAAGCGCTTCGAGGGACGCTCGCAGTTTTCGACCTGGCTCACGCGCATCGTGATCAACGCGGCGTTGATGCGCCGGCGAAGTGCCAAAGCGCGGCCGGCGGTCTCGCTGGATGAGCCGCCGCGTGAAGATGAGTTGCCGGTGGTGGAACGTTTCGCGGCGAAGGGCCCGAACCCGGAGCAGATGTTCGCGGGCACCGAGTTGCGCGAGATAATCAGCGCCAATCTGGACGAGCTTTCCCCCCTGCTGCGCACCGCGTTTGTGTTGCGCGAAGTGGAGGGGTACTCGACTGGAGAAGCGGCCAAGAAACTCGGCGTGACGGAAAATACGCTCAAGGCGCGTCTGTGGCGCGCACGGCACCAGCTTGCGGAGCGATTGGGACGCAGGCTCCGCCGCTTCAGCGACGACGTGACCGGGAACGGCGAGGGTGCAGGAATGATGGGCGAAGAGGCATGCAGCTACTGCTGAGAAAGCAGAAGCTAGAAGTTTGAGATGAGGAGAAGGCCGGCGATGCGAGCCGGCCTTTTTTCTTGTCTGCGGGTTCGATGCAGGCGAGAGAGAATTTATTTTTTTGCGGCGGGGCTGGGCGGCGCTATCGCCGCGGCCGCGTACAGGCCCATCACGCGCAAGTCGCTGGTGACTCTTCGAACTTCCGCCAGCGCCTCGTCGAGGCGCTCCGGCTGGTCCGCTTCGATTTCCAGTACGAATTGATATGCCCAGGGCTGGCCGTGGATCGGGCGGCTTTCGATCTTGCGAAGGTTGATGTTGTGGCGCGCAAATGGCTCCAGCGAAGCCAACAACGCCCCCGGACGGTGGGCGATGCGCATGGCAAGCGACATTTTGCGGGCATCGGTTGGAAGGGTCGCGCGTGCGGCATCTGCGGCACGTTTCAGCAGCACAAATCGCGTGAAGTTTTCGGTGTTGTCCTGAATGTGCTCCGCCAGGATGACGCCGCGGTAGTGATCTGCAGCGCGACGTCCCGCGATGGCGGCGGACGTCGTGTCGCCGCGAGCAAGAACCTCTCGCACGCTGCCGGCGGTATCTTCGGCAGGAACGCGCTTGTACTGCGGGTGCGCTCCAAAAAAACGCTCGCACTGGGCTAGCGCCATGGGATGCGAGGAAACGGTGCGAATATCGGCGAGAGTGGCGCCGGGCTTAGCGATCAGGTGCAGTTCGATCGGCAGGATCGTCTCCGCCGTGATGGTCAGCGCATTTTCCAGGAGGAGGTCGTAGACGCGCACGACGGAGCCCGCTAGGGAATTCTCAACGGGAACCAGCAGCGCGTCCGCCGCACCGTCGGCAATGGCGCGGAACACCGCGTCGAATGTCGGCCGCGGCACGGTGGTGATCTCGTTACCGAGAAGCTGCACGGCGGCCGCTTCGCTGAAGGCGCCGGGTTCTCCCTGAAACGCAACTCGCATCGTCTTCGGGTCTACATCCACACACGCCTCCCACTCCTTGCGTGCCCATCGTTTGCTTCAAACCTGCCGCTGCGCTGCCGATCCAACATGCTGTGTATTGACGGTTCCCGAGTATCAAGTATGATTCGCGCAGCGTCATGAAACAAATGGGAATTCGGCGCTATCTGGCAGAGAAGGATCGACGATGAGTTACGTAGAGAACAGCCTGGTTCCGGGAGAAACTCTGCTGTATGAGACGCGGCATCACTGGTTGGTGCTGCTGGGACCGCTGCTGATCAGCGTCGCGTTTGCGGCATTGGGCGTGGGATGTCTAGCGGAGTTGGTTGCGGCCAAAGAAGGCCAGGGGATGCTGGTAGGCGCTTCCGAGATGGAAGTGCACGCTACGGAGTTCGGGGGCGTGTTGCTGATCGTGGTCGCGATCGCGGTGTTTGCGTTCGGGCTTGCGAAACGCAACGCCACCGAAATGGCGGTCACGAACCGGCGCGTGTTGATCAAGACGGGACTGGGGAACCGGCGGACGCTGGACTTGATGCTGTCGCGCGTCGAGAGCATCGCCGTGGAAGAGACTTTCTGGGGACGGATGCTGGGCTTTGGCTCGGTTATCCTTCACGGTACCGGCGGCACGCCAGAATCTTTCGTCATGATTGCGCACCCCCAGGAGTTTCGACGCTACGTCCAAGAGCAGATTGGAGCCCATCCGCCTACATAGGCGCGTCGCCGTCAAGTCATAAACTGAACACAATTCGGAAAAGGCCGCATGCCTGCATGGAGGTCTCCGTGTTGAAATTAAGGGCGAGATCTAACCATGTCCATGGATCGCATCTGGCGGGTGCTGCTTTCTAGCGTGATTTTAGCGGCTGTTCCAGCGCTGGCGGCAAGCCACATCTTTTACGTTTCCGCGATCGCGAGCACGTTTTACCCTTACGTTTTTGCCAGCGTGATTTTCATTCACTTGCGCCTGAGGTTCCGCTGGATAGACGTCGCCGGAATTGTGCTGCTGGGCGTGCTCTTCGCCCTTTTCGATGCGTTAGTGCTTCACCCGGGACCCGTATACATCGTTACGTGGGTCTCGTTCCTGGGAATGGGCAGCCTGGCCATCATGGGCTTACGTGCCGTTTGGCTGGAAGGCGAGGACCGCCGGGTGATTCTGCTGGCGCTGGTTCCAGGCATTCTGATTCTTGCGTCGAATCACTTCGCAGGGTATCTGCATAAGTGGACGGAGGGCGCGCATCCGAACACTCTCGATCTTTATCTCTACTCCTTTGACGCGAGCATGCATGTGCCTATCGCGTTTCTGGCCGGCCAGGCATTCGAGAAATGGAAAATCTTCGGTGATGTGAGTTTTGTCTTTTATGTCGGGCTGCCGTTCACACTGGCGGTTGTTTACGCGGGACAGGCGGTGCGCTTGCGCGGGCGAGCCATCCCTATTTTCATTGCCTTTTTGATTGCCGGGCCGATTGGCGGAATTTTCTACAATCTGTTTCCCGCGCTTGGTCCAATTCACCTGTTCGGAGAGCGATTTCCGTGGCAGCCGCTCACTACCGATCAGGCTCGGCGGTTGCTTCTCGAACCAGTTCCGCTGAGCGGCCTTCGCAACGCCATTCCGTCGCTGCACATGGGATGGACGCTCATGGCCTGGTGGTATTCGCGCGGCCTATCGATCTGGGAACGCGGCCTCGCCTTTCTTTTCGTGGCGTTAACAGTTGTTTCCACGATGGGCACCGGGGAACATTACTTCATCGATCTGGTCGTCGCTTTCCCCTTCGTCCTTTTCCTTCAGGCTCTGTGTACAGTTTCTTTGCATTGGGATGATTCGCGGCGCCTGGTGCCATTCGCCTTTGGCCTGATGGTCCCTCTGGTTTGGCTGTGGGCGCTGCGTTTTGAGCCGCGAGTGTTCTGGTATTCGCCGGTGATTCCATGGACGTGTTGCGTAGTTACCATCGCTATTACGGAATTGGCGAGAAGAGGCCTGAAGGATGCAGCCGTCGAAATCACTGCGGCGGCAGAAGTTGCGCCATCCACTGCCCCTGCCGCGGTGGCTGAACTTGTCCGCTAGCGCATGACTTAGTCCCGGTCCAACCTGGGCCGGCGCCCGCCAGGGGCGGGTAACTTCGACGCATAAGTGCCGCGCATATAACTCCGTGCCAAGGAGGGTTATAATGTCGCGATGAGCGCACCCAAATCGGCTTCGCCCCGCCCCGCACCAACGGAGTACGCGTCCTTCTACGAGAAGTATGTCGCGCTGGTCCCCGGAAATGACATCGTGTCCATCCTGGACGCACAGCGGCTGCAAATGGCCCAGTTATTCGCGGCACGCAGCGAACGGGACGGCAACTTCCGATACGCGGCCGACAAGTGGACGGTGAAGGAGGTTGTGGGCCACATCACCGATACCGAGCGCATTTTCGCCTATCGCGCGCTACGCTTCGCGCGCGCCGATCAGACGGCCCTCAGCGGTTTCGAGCAAGACGACTACGTGCGCGCCGGCGCGTTCGGCGAACGAACCCTGGCCGATCTGGTCGAGGAATTCGCGCTCGTTCGTAGCGCCACCTCGGCGCTCTTCCATTCGCTTGGCGAAGAGACTTGGCTGCGCCGGGGAACCGCCAACAAGAATGAAGTCACGGTGCGCGCTCTGGCCTTCATCATTGCCGGCCACGAGCTGCACCATCGCGAAATCCTGAAAGAACGCTATTTCCCCGCTATACCGCGCGCTTGACGCGCGATCACGCTCGGACGAGAACACGGTCCACATAAAATCGCTGATACGGCAGGTCCTTGCGTTGGTCGATCCGGGTGCCAGCCAACGCCGGGCCTGTATGTTTTGCGATGCAAAGGTTGGGAGGCTCGGGAAGCTTTACCGCCACTTTTTGAGAGGCCGGGGTATCCGCGCCCGTAGCTGATTGGCTCCCTTCTGAATCATTCTGCGGCGGCTTATGGCGGGGCGGCGCGGCTGCTTTTTGCGGCTCAGCCATGGCATGCGCTTGGCTTAGCCAAATGCTCCTGGGCAGTTGTACCAGTTCATAGAGCAATGCCATCGCACTCGCCAGCAGAAACGCCGCCGTGAACAAACCGAGCGACTGCGAAGCAAGCGGATTCGTGAACTCGTCGTGAATCAAATAAGCGCCGAGAACGAACAGCACCACTGCGAGCAAGAGCGCGAGACCTCCAAAGGTGCGCAACGCTCCCCCTCGCGCCACTAGAGCGGGCACCGGAGGGATGCCCGCGAACGCGTTCACGTTGTCGTGGCGCATGGCTCATCCCCTTGCGATCCACTATGCACGCCGGCGGGTTCTTCGATACGCAGAAAGTGCAAGTACGCGGCGGCCGGCGACGTGTATTTCTTCTTCATGATTTCGCCGCAGGCGCACCGTGGATTCCGCCCTTCGATTTCCCCGCCAATCTCCACGATCACCTGGCATCCACAAGCCGGATTCATACAGTGCCAGCGCTCCCGAGCTTTCATTAGCATGGCCCCTCCTACCCGTTTCTCGGTGCCACCGGACCGCTTCGGCTCTCGAGCACCTGATTAACGGACAAGTAAAATACCTATTAGTAAAACGAAATGCAAGCATTACTTTGGGCAGTGCTCGGCGGCTATGGCTGGGGCTCTAGTACAAGCCATTTACTTAGACCTAAACACCTGGAGCGTACGAGCTTCGCCGCCGGGATTGGCTGAATGCCTTAGAGCGATGCAGAGCGCGGAATGGGGGAGATAGTCGCTTCAGAGAGTGTTGAGGCCAAGGCAATCCGCGCTTGGGCCGACACAAACGCTGCGTCGGCGGCATGGTGTTGGCAGCGCCAGAACTCCTCCGCGCCCCAGCCGAAGGTTTTCGCTAGACGATCAAACTCGGCGCTGACCGTGGTAGCTGACACCGTCCGCGCATCCGTGCTCACCGTCACGCGTAGTCCATTCCGCAGGAGCCGGTCGATGGGATGACTCGCGAGTGAAGACGTTGCGCGCGTTTGCACGTTCGAGAGCGGGCACATCTCCAGCGCGACGCCGGCATCTTTTACGGCGTCTTCCAATTCGCCAGACTCCTCGATGCGTACGCCGTGGCCAATTCGCTCTGCTCCCAATAACTCTAGCGCTTCCCGAATGCTGTCCGCGCCGGCCGCTTCCCCTGCATGCACCGTTCGCCGCAATCCCTCCGCGCGCGCCAGCGCAAAGGCCTCGGCGTGCGGCGCTGCGGAAAAGCGCGCTTCGTCGCCCGCGAGGTCGAGCGCGCAAACTTTGTCTCGATTGGCTAATGCGAGCTTCGCAATCTCCACGCTGCGGGCCGTCGGCTCGTGGCGCAGGCAGCACAGGATCAATCCGGTGGCTACGCCGACTTCGTGCTGTCCCTGGCGCAGGCCTTCATCCACGGCATCGACGACTTCTTGCAGCGAGAGTCCTTGCCGAAGGTGGAGCTGCGGCGCGAAACGCACCTCCCCGTAGATGACGCCATCGGCCGCCAAATCCTCCACGAATTCTCGCGCGATGCGCACCAGCTGATCGCGATGCTGCATTACCTCCAGGGCCAGATCGATGCGCAGGAGAAAATCCGCCAGGTCCAGGCAAATTTCCGGAGCGACCAGCGCAGGCGCCAGCGGCTCGGGCAGCCTCAGCCCGATTTGTCGCCCCAAGTCCGCAACCGTAGCGATGCGGACGGACGCGTCCAGATGACAATGGAGTTCGATTTTCGGCAGCTTGCGGAAGTCCGGCGCCATTTGGCCTGCTAATCATCCAGGACGGAGCCAGCTATCGCGGTCGGCAAAATCCGACAGCTGTCCAGTTCCTGACGCAAAAAAAACCTGTCATTCTGAGGGCATCCGACGAGGATGCACGAAGAATCTCAACCATCGGAGCGCTGGAAGAGCCGCTGAGGCAGTTGCTTTTCAGCCCTCACACTGGCCCTACAGAACCGGCTCGTTCCAGTTTTCCAGTGCTTCCTTCACGGTGTGCATGAACTTATGCGCGATCGCGCCGTCCACCACGCGGTGGTCGTAGCTCAGCGAGACGTAGCACATCGAGCGAATCGCGATCGAATCGTTGATCACCACGGGCCGCTTTTCGATCATGCCCAATCCCAGAATGCCGACGTTCGGCTGGCTGATTACCGGCAACCCGAACAGGCCGCCGAAGACACCCGGATTCGTGATGGAAAATGTGCTTTCCTGCACCTCTTCCGGCTTCAGCTTCTTCGTCCGCGCCCGCTCGGCCAGGTCGTTCAGGTTGCGCTGAATGCCCAGAATATTTTTCTCGTCGGCATTCTTGATGACCGGAACGATCAAGCCCCAATCCAGCGCAACGGCCATGCCGATGTTGATTTCCTTGTGCAAAATCACGTTTGTGCCGTCCAGGGAAGCGTTCATGGTCGGGAACGCACGCAGCCCCGCCACCGCTGCCTTTACGAAAAATGGCATGAACGTCAGCTTAGTCTCATACCGCTTCTCGAATTCGTCCTTGGCCTTCGCGCGCAGCCCGGCTACTTTGGTCATGTCGATTTCATCGATCGAGTACACGTGCGGCGAAACATGCTTCGACGCGAGCATGTGTTCGGCGATGCGCTGGCGCATCACGCTCATCGGCTGCACTTCGTAGTTGCCGAAGTACATTTTTTCGCGCGGCACGGCGGATTCAAACGCGACGTGCGCCTGTCCACCGGAACTTGGCGGCGGTGCTTGAGGAGGAGCCGCAGCGCGCGCTGGGGCCGCAGCGGAAGTCGCGACCGGCTGCGTATAGACGTCGGCATCAGCCGGCTCCATTTCCTTCTCTGTTTCCGCCGCGCTGCCGCCGGCGGCGATGTATGCCTCGATATCTTGTTTGCTGACCCGCCCGCCGGACCCGGTGCCCGGCACGGCGGAAAGATCTACGCCGTGCTCCTTCGCCATGCGTCGCACCAGCGGCGAGCTGTGAATGCGCTGTCCTTCTTTGGCCGGAACAGATGTGGTCCCGGCGGCGGCCGCCGGCTTGGGCGCAGAAGTTGCCGCCGGAGCCGCGGGTCTAGCAGTCGGTGGCGGCGGTGCTGCAACCGCAGGTTTGGCTGGCGCTACGGGCGGTGCCGCTTTCGCAGGAGCAGGCGCCGGAGCCGCAGCCTTTGCCGCGCCCGCGCCATCACCCGCCGCATCAATCACACCAACGACCGTCTGAATCGGCACGGTCTTCCCTTCGCCGACTTTAATTTCCTTCAGCACGCCGGCCGACGGCGACGGAATCTCCGCATCCACCTTGTCGGTGGAAATTTCAAAGAGCGGTTCGTCCCGCTCGACTTTGTCACCAGGCTTCTTCAGCCACTTGGTGATCGTCCCTTCGAAAATGCTCTCGCCCATCTGCGGCATTACGATGTCAACGGCCATGTGCGGTCTCCTAAAAAGCTGAACCAAAAACCTTGAGTGGCGACTTCTCTCTAATTCAAGCGTCTAAATTCTGACCTCAGTACTTCGCGAGCTCTTTCGCGGCAGCCACAATCTTCTGCGTGTTGGGCAGAAAGTGCTCCTCCAGCGGCGGCGAATATGGCACCGGCGTATCCAATGCGGTCACCCGAAACACCGGCCCATCCAGATCGCCAAAGGCCTTCTCGCAAAGAATCGCCGCGATCTCCCCTGCGATCCCGCCGGTCTTCGTGTCTTCGTGAACCACCAGTACGCGGTTGGTCTTCTTGACCGACTTTAAAATCGTCTCTTCGTCCAGCGGCAGCAACGTCCGCAGGTCAATCACTTCGATCTCGATGCCCTCTTTGGCCAGCGCCTCGGCTGCTTCCAGCGAGTTGTACATCATCGCCGCGTAGGAAAGAATCGTCAGGTGCTTGCCTTCGCGCCGCACCGCCGCTTTGCCGATCGGCACGGTGTAATCTTCCGCCGGAAGCTCTTCTTTAATGCGCCGGTACAGGTACTTGTGCTCGAAAAAGAGCACCGGGTTATTATCGCGCACTGCCGCTTTCAATAGGCCCTTCGCGTCGTACGGAGTGGACGGATAGATCACCTTCAACCCCGGCGTGTGCACGAAATACATTTCCGGATTCGCGGAGTGAAACGGCCCGCCGTGCACGCCGCCGCCCGACGGCCCGCGCACTACGATCGGCGCCGGAGCATTCCACAGGTAGTGCCCCTTGGCCACGAAATTCGTCAGTTGGTTGAACGCGCATACGATGAAGTCGATGAACTGCATCTCGCAGATCGGCCGCAGCCCCAGATAGCTCATGCCGCAAGCCGCGCCGATGATCGCGCTCTCGCTGATCGGCGTGTCGATCACGCGCTCCCAGCCGAATTTTTCGAGCAAGCCCTCGCTCGTCTTGAACGCGCCGCCGTAAACGCCGACGTCCTCGCCGATCACCACCACCGCGGGATCGCGCTGCATCTCTTCAAACATGGCCTGCTTGATGGCCTCGAGAAACGTTACCGGTCCGCCCGCATTGCCGTTTGTCGCCGGAGAATTGGAAGTATTCGCCATGGTTATCTCCGGGCCTTTCTCGCAGCGGGCCGCGCCACCGTTTTCACGGATTTGGCGGGCGCTGAGCTTTTGCCTGCTTTTACCGTTTTGGCAGCAACCCTGGTAGCGCCGGCATCCTTGCCGGCTCCCCGCTTGCCGTTCGATTTTGCGGACGCCGCTACCACCTTCTTTACAACTTTTTCCGTCACCGTCTTGGCGGGAGTTGCAGGCGCCAGCTTCTCTTCATTTTCCTGCTGTTCCGCGGCGGCCGGCGTATCACCAAAATGAATCGGCGCGATCCCCCCGTCCGAACTCTTGCCGCGCCCGAATCCTTCCACCACCCAGCTGGCGTCAATGCTCGATTTCGGCGGCGTAACTTCGGCGATGGGGCGCTCCCACTTCGCGCGGATTTTGTGGCAATCATCCCCGGTGCAATACACGCCCTTCTCCGCAAGTTCCGGCGGAGGCATCGGCGAGTTTTCGGCGAAGTCGCGCTCGCTGGAGAGCAGCGTCTCGATCTTCGTCTCGATTTCTTTCTTGGTTTTCGCGTCGAGCAGTTTTTTCTCGGTGAGAAATTTTTCGTGCAGCGCTATGGGATCGCGCTTTTCCCAATATTCGCGCATTTCTTTGGGCACGTATTCCGCGGGATCGTGCTGCGCGTGGCCCAGGCGGCGAAATGTTTTCGCCTCGATCAGGATGGGACCTTCGCCTGCACGCGCGCGATCCACCGCTTCTTTCGCCGTCGAATAGACGTCGGCGACATCGTTGCCGTCCACGATGTAGCTCGTTATGCCGTATGCCTTCGCGCGGTCGGCCAAATTCTCGATCGGCGCTTGCCGCCGCACCGGCGTCGAATACGCCCAGCCGTTATTTTCCAGAATCAACACGAAGGGCGCCTTTTGCGTGGCTGCGAAATTCAAGCCTTCGTGAAAAACGCCGGTCGAGCTGCCGCCGTCGCCGATCCACGTCATGGCCACAATTTTCTGGCCCAGGTAGCGCCCCGCCATCGCGACGCCAGTCATCACTGGGATTAAATCGCCCAGCATCGAAATCGGCGAAACAATGTGGAGTTTTTCGAGATCGCCAAAATGGCTGGTGCCATCCTTCCCTAGCGTCGGCGACGTGTATTTCGCCATGTGCTGCGTGAAAATGTCGCGCGGAGGAACGCCTTTCACCAAAAGCGCGCCAATATTCCGAATCATCGGCGCCAGCCAGTCTTTTTTCTCCAATGCAAATGCCGTGCCGACCGAAACCGCTTCCTGACCCAGGCTCGAATACAAACCGCCGACAATCTTGTTCTGGCGGAACAGCTTGACCATGGTGTCTTCCACGGCGCGGTTCAGCCGCATGTAGTAGTACAAGTCCAGATGCTGCTGCCGTGTCAGCTCCGCATTCTTCATTCGATCTCCGGTGAGCCAGGCCTTCCCGCCTGTCCCCCTGTAACGCGATCTCTACGCTGGAATCGCCACTGGCTGCTCGAACCGTTGCAAACTCTCAGTTAATTGCTCGTGCGAAGCATGCCGCATCTCTAGGCCAAAAACTTCTCCGAAATGTTGGATGAGCCTTGGTGTTGCTTCACTTCGTTCCACGCGCCGCTCCAAAACCTTTTCCAGCGAAGTAGCTGCGCGCCCCGTGATGCCGCAGGGCACGATCAAATCGAAAAACCGCAAGTCCGTCGCCACGTTAAATGCAAACCCATGCGAAGTAACCCACCGGCTGATGTGCACCCCGATGGCCCCAATCTTCTCCGCCGCTCCGCTCTGCGAACTCCGCGCCCTCTGTGGTAAAACTCCCGCCTTTTCTGTTCCGGTAACCCAAACGCCAGTCTTCCCTACCTCGCGGTCGGCGGAAACTCCGAAATCCGCGCAAGTCCGAATCATCACCTCTTCGAGCATTCGCACGTACCAAACCACGTCGCGCCGAATCGCGCCCAGGTTCAGCACTGGATACCCCACAATCTGCCCCGGCCCATGATACGTAATGTCTCCGCCGCGATTGGTCGCGTGAAACTCCACGCCCTTCTGCTGCAAAACTCGCTCCGACGCCAGCAAATGCTCGCGGCTGCCATTCCGCCCAAGCGTAATCACATGCGGATGCTCGCACAGCAGCAGCACGTCGCCGATCGCATCCGCCTTCCGCGCCGCAACAAACCTTTTCTGCAACGCGAATGCATCCGCGAAGCCAATCAATCCCAGATCGACAATGTGACACGAATTCATGTGGAACAATCGAGCCGCGCACAAACCGCTTCAAACGTTGATCTGCAATCCCTTCACGCTGGCGAACGCATCGCCCATTCCTTCCCACACTGTCGGGTGCGCATGCATCATCTCCATCATGTGTTCGACGGTTCCTTCCAGATGCAGCACCGCCGCGGCTTCCGACAGGATTTCCGTCGCCAGCGGGCCGATGATGTGGATGCCCAAAACCTCGCCGTACTTTTCGTCGGACACCACCTTGATAAACCCACCGTGGTTGCCCAGAATCGTCGCCTTGCTGTTCCCCACGAAAGGAAACTTACCGGTCTTCACCGCGTAGCCGGCTTCTTTGGCTTGCTTTTCCGTCAATCCGATCGAGCCAATCTGTGGCTCGCAATAGGTCGCGTTCGGAATGCGCGTCTTCACGATGGGGGGCGGCTGTTTCCCGGCGATGTGCGTCACCGCCGCGATTCCCTCCATCATCGCGGCGTGCGCCAGTTGCGGCAGTCCTGCAACGATATCGCCGATGGCGAACAAACCCGGTTCGTCGGTCTCCATATAAGGACCGGCGTGGACGAACCCGCGATCGAGTTTGGCCTTCGATTTCTCGAGGCCGCAGTTGTCGGTCATCGGCTTGCGCCCGACGGCCAGCAAAAGCTTTTCGGCCTGCAACGTCTGCGCTTTCCCGTCTTTATCCTTGAAAGAAACGGTCACGCCCTTGGCGTCTTTCTTCACCGATTCGACCATGCTCTGCGTAAAGATCTGAATATTCTTTTTGCGATAAGTCTTATCGAGCTCCGCGGAAATTTCTTCGTCTTCCACGGGCACGACGCGCGGCAGCGCTTCCAGAATGGTCACCTGCGTCCCAAACGAATTGTAAATCGACGCAAATTCCACGCCCACTGCGCCTGCGCCAACAATGATCAACGTCTTCGGGATCGCCGGCAATTCCAGGATCGACCGGTTGGTCAGAATCGTCTTGTGATCGGGCTCGATGCCGGGCAGCGATCGCGCCTCCGACCCGCTGACCATCAAAACGTTCGACGTCTCGATCTGTGTCTTCTTGCCGTCCTTTTCGACGCTGACTTTGCCGGGTCCTTCGTAGCGTCCCCAGCCCTGTACCCACTCCACTTTGTTCTTCTTGAACAGAAACTCGATGCCCTTGGCGTGTTTCTTTACGATTTTTTCCTTGCGCGCGATGATGTTGGCCCAGTTGATTTTCAGTCCGCTGACCTCAAATCCCAGCTCCTCGCCATTCTTGAAATGCTCGTAGACATCCGCGTGGTGCAGCAGAACTTTGGTGGGGATGCAGCCGACGTGCAGGCAGGTGCCGCCCAGAAAAGGATCCTTCTCCACTACGATGGTCTTCAACCCGAGTTCCCCGGCGCGAATGGCCGACACGTAGCCGCCCGGACCGCTCCCGATAATCGCCACATCGTACTTAGCCACGCGCACTCTCCTCTAAGGAATCCGGACTGTATTGGCTGATGTCGCCGGCACCGATGCAAACCTGGTGCCTGCACGGAGAAAAAGTCGCCTGCGCCCGCCGCCATCGGTGGACAGACCCGCCTGCCAATCCGTCGGGCAGGCCACCCAGCGCAGACAGCAGCGTCTCGCCAAACCTCCAAATTTTAGCAGCCGCCCGACACCGCCGCAACTTTAGCACTTAGTCGGAATTGGCAGGGACATCGTTATCCCGAGGAGGGCCTCAAGCGCGGTTCCGGGCAGTTCGAAATCGGGAGCTGCCCGAGCGAAAATGGAATGAATTCTTAGTGAGGGTGGGCCACGGACACCGGTGGGCTCGCCAGGCTTCGCGAACCTCGCCACGCTCCGAAACCTTCCTTGACCAGCCTGAAGATCGTGCGGCGATTCTCCGTGATCGTCTTTAGCCATGCAAAGCGGCCCATCGATGGGAAATAGATTCCCCGGAAGCACAGCCTCGCAATAAGAATATTGATGCGATGGCCCAGCGGCTTGTGGCTCAGCGAATCCACAGCCTTGCCAATCGCTTCGGGACTATAGGACTTCGCCCAGCCGATGCGGACCTCGTCATGGGCTTCATCCACGGTCATCTTTAACGGTGTATGCGCCATGGCGAAGGGGATGAACTCCTGCCAGTGCTTTGGACGCGTAAGCCTTCCCGCCGCTTCCAGCCTTTTGTAGAGCGGCGTGGCCGGCAATGGGGTAAGCAAACCGAAGATGGGCAGCCCTGGGGGCCACGAACGGATGGCCTGCAACGTGCGATCCGCGACCCCTGGGGCGTCATTGTCCATCCCGAAAATGAACGATGTAATCGCATAAACATTGCGCTGAGCGAGCCTGTCCAGCACCACCGCGTACTCGCCCGGTTTGTTGAAGCCCTTGTTCACGCTCGCGAGGTTTGCCGGGTCGATGGATTCCATGCCGATGAAGATCCATTTCCCTCCTGCTTGCGCAATCAGGTCCACCAACTCCTCGTCGCGCAGCAAATTGGCGCTGATCTGCGCCACCCAATGCACCTGCGCGTTTGCGGCAATGATGTCTCGCAGCAGCGACTTCGTGCGCTTGGGATTGATCGCGAAATTATCGTCGATGAAAAACACTGCAATCTGGCCGCGCTCACTCTTCGCCCGGGCTTTCAACAGCAGTAGTTCGTCCACCACGCTCTTGTTCGAGCGAAAGCGAATCGAGTCCCCGAAAAACCCCGTCACCGTGCAGAACTCGCACCCATACGGACAACCTCGCCCAGACTCGACGGGAATAATCCGGAACGTTCCCCAGCCTTCCCCGACCTTTTTTAGCATCCGCGTGAACGTGCTGGGCACGAGATTGAATTGATCCAGGTTGATTAAATTCCACGGGATCGCCGGATACGGTTGCAAGGAGGGTTTTTGTTCCTGGCCGAACGCATCCACAGGTGCGTACACTTCTTTCAGTTGTCCACGTGCCGCGTCCTCCACAATCTTCGGCCAGGTTTGGTCGGCTTCCCCGAGCGCGACCGCATCCGCGTGCCGCTCCCCGCCGTCTCGGCCCAGCGCTTCGTCCGCCATTTCCGTCACGTGCGGGCCGCCCATCACCACTTTCACTCCCGTGGCCCGCACCGCATCCGCCATGCGATAGGCCTTGGCGACCATTCGAGTCATCGCTCCGATGCCAACCAGTCCGATCCCCTCTTCGCGCACATACCTCGCGATGCTTTCTTCGTCCATTGGCCGCGCGTTCCCATCGATCAGCACGACTTCATGGCCGGGCGGAGTGAGCGCCTGCAGCAGAAACATCCAAAGATGCGGCATGAAATTGCGCGTGACCCCGTTATCCGGGTTGTAAAGTAAGATTTTCATCGCTTCCTTCGCGCGTGCTGTGTCGGCGATGTCGCCTGGGACGCGACGTCGAACGAACGGAACTCGCCCCAAGACGAGCTGCGGGGCCGCCGAAACACTTCGTTTGCTTACTGTTTGACCGAACCGACTTCAGGAATGCTGCTGAGTGGGCAGGAGTGGATGGGTAGGATCCGCGCCGGACCTGTTCTCCTGGGGAGAGTTAACCACACTGTACGCTACGGTACAATAGACAAAACCATCTTCTAGCGCACACATCAATGAATGCTCTCTGGTAAACACGTTGAGCAGACGTTTACCCCACGCTTGTGGGACAAATCACTGAGGATTGGAAGAAGACGAATTTCTGTGGACAGATAGCGCCGACATCAGGTCGATGAACATTTTCGTGAATTTGGGAAGGTCGAGATCGGTTTGCGCGTGCACGAGCTGCACGTCCTCGGTTGGTTTGAGCTTTTCGTTCCAGGTCAAAGTGTTGCCGTAGCTGGGGCCATGGCTGATGTCGATGTCCATGTATAGCTGCCGCTCTTTCGTGATGATGCTGGGGTCCAGCCACGCGCAGGCGGTGAGTTCGTCCCAGAGGTAGTAACGGTCCTGCGAGTATTTGGCGATGTATTGCGCGGAGGGGCTCGGCGACTTGGCGATGGCGTCGAGCATCTGCTGCGTGAACATCGCTTTAATCGAGATGTCCACGGTAGTCACGTCGATGCGCGGCCAATGGGCGCGCAGGGTGATGTGCGTGGCTTCGGGATCGAACCAGAAATTAAATTCGTGCCGCGGGCTCGTCGAAAACTCGGGGTCGTCGGTTTGCGGATTCAGGCTGCCGCCCATGATCGCGATTCCCTGCGTCAATTCCGCGAAATGCGGATCGATCGCCAGGGCTAGCGCGATATTCGTGAGCGGCCCGGCAGCGTAGATCGTTACTTGATGTGGGTGCGCGTGAACCTGGCGGATCAAAAAGTGCGCGGCGTCTTCGTCAGCCGGTTTCGTGTGCGGCGCGCCTTCCGGCATCGGCGGAATCTCCCATGGACCATGCACCTTCGGATTCGCCGGCGTCCCGATCACTCCCTTTGTGTTTTGATCGAGTGTCATCGGCCCCAACCCCCACGCGCCCAGCCACACGACTTTACCGGCGAGCTGCGACTCAATGCGCGTCTCTTCCTGATCGCGCACCAAAGGAAACACCGCCCCTGGCACCACGGGAACGTCACCGCGGCCAATCAGCTCCAGCATTCGCAACGTGTGCGCCACCTCTTCGTCGCGCCACGCGTTGCCCGTAACGATGGTGATCCCCAGCACCTCCGCTTGCGGCGCCTGCAGCAGCGCCATCATCGCCATCTGATTCGACCCGCCGGGGCCAGAGCCATCCTGATCGATCAGCACGAGCCGTTTTTGCGCAAACGTCGGCAGATGCAAAGTCAGCAGCAGAATTATCCCGATCAGTGTTCGTTTCATGGGTCGCTATTCTTACATAGAAGGGTGCCGGCAGCCCTCGCCCGCCGCTGCCTCTAGGCCAAACCGTGAAAATCTCCGGATTCCAAAAAAAGGTGTGCTATACTATTTCCATTAAGAACTGCGCCCGCCGGAATTCCCCGGTGGGCTTTTTAATTTCCCGAGACTGCACGACGAGAAAACTGTAGGGGCGGGACCCCTTCGCCCCCAATAGCAACCCATCGTCCGCAAGTACCGAATCCGACCCAAACGCCACACAAACACCGAAAATCGCGAAGGAAGGACGGACGCGTCCGTCCTTCCTTCACCCCAGTCCGAGGACCATATGCCTTATCGCACCACCCCCAAGATGCTTCATCAAAAGCAGTTACGCCGCCGATCCCTGCTCCAGGCGGCCGTCAATCTCTTCGCCCAGCACGGCTACCAGGCCACCACTGTCCCTATGATCATTAAAGCCGCGCGCACCGGTACTGGCACCTTCTATCGGTATTTCACCGGTAAGGACGACATCTTCGCCGCGGCTCTCCAATGCCTGTCCCAGCTTATGGCCAGCGCCCTCCGCGAAGCGCTCTCGAAATCTTCCGACCCCCTCAGTCAACTCCGCCTGCTCGTCGAGCAACTCGTGCTCCTCCTCACCACCAACAGCACTGGCGCTCGCATTCTCCTGGCCCAATCCTCTGGCGCCGGAATTCGCCTCGACCGCGTCCGTCACGAAATCATCGATGATCAGGCGAGCCTGCTCGCACAGATTCTCGCGCGTGCAAATCCGTCCATCGACACAATTCACGCCGCTCTGATATCCCAGTGCTGCCTCGGCGGCGCCTACCAATCCGTCCGTCACTGGCTCGAACTCCCTCCCGGCCAGCGCCCCTCCGCACAAGCGCTCGCCACCATCGTCAGCAACGTCAGCGACTTCGCCCTGCGCGGGAGCGCCGCGCTGGTCCCCGTGGTAAGCCTCCACAGCTAAGCGCCGTGTCTTTCAAACACGTTTTTCGTCAGGGCACGGCTTCAGCCGTGCCGTAAAGGTGTTCTTTTCGTTCCCGGCTTTAGCCGCTGAGAATCGTTCTTCGCGTTGCGGCAAACACCCAGACAGCCGCTAGCGTGCTTCTTCATTCGGTGCGGAGCGCGTGGATGGGGTCGATCGAGGCGCGGCGGGCCGGGAGATAACCGGAATTCCTACGACGAGACAAAACGAGCGGGGTCGATGACGACTGGGTCCGAGAGCCGCTCTGGCTGGAAGCTGGAGACTAATCCCCTGCATCTACGGACGGTGGGCTGCTACTTCACTTCCGAAGGCGGGCCACTGGCCCACGATCCGGATTGTGACTGCCGCTTTCAGGATCGTCACAAAAGTATCTTTGACCGCGAAGCAACGTGGAAACCGCTGTCACTAGGTCCTCACTGGCGCGAGCCTTTACCAGGAGTCCTTGCGCGCCACACGCGACCGCGGCCAGCGCAAAATGGGACGACCCATCTATGGTCAGAATCAGGATGAGCATGGTGGGAAACCGCAGAAGTATCTCCCGCGCTGCTTCCAACCCATTCTGGACAGGCATGTGGATATCGAGGAGGATTAAATTCGGCTTGAGCAACACACATTGATCGATGGCTTCCTGCCCATTGGCAGCTTCGCCGCAGACCTGCCAGCCCTCCTCGGCTTCCAGCAGGGCACGAATCATGCCCCGGATGTGCTCGTAGTCGTCAACAATCAGAATGCGAATCATGGAAGGGCCCCAGGGGGAGACCCTCACTTCTAGGGTAGGGGTTCAGTGAAGCAGGTATCTACGTAACATGCAATGAATGTTTATGCGTATTTGGCTGGGTGAGGAAATTCTTACGACGCGGCAGAGTAAGCATTTGCAGACAGCAGCAAGCTCACGTGGATAGACGAGCCTTTCTCGCTGGAGCGAACTTCGAAGATCCCGCCCATATCTCTTATGCGCTCGCGCATGCCCGCCATGCCCACCCCGAGGAGTCGCGTGCCGGAGTGGAATCCGGTTAGAACCTCGGGCGATATTCCATGTCCCTCGTCGCGGATTTCCACGCGCACGGCATCGGCATCAATGCTGATGCGGATCAGGGCCACCGGACTCCCCGAGTGCCGGTGAATATTCGCCAGGCTCTGCTGCACGACTCGAAACAATGCCGTTTCAATCTCGCTGGGCAGCCTCGCAAAGGTTTCCGGGATTTCCAGGTCCACGCGTATTCCGCTGCGTTCCGCAAAGCCTTCTGCATACCAGGATATTGCCGAGCGGAGTCCCATTTCATCCAGCAGCGGAGGGTGAAGGAGGTACGACATCGTTCTGATCTCGGAGGTGCAAAGTTTCGCCATGTCCATCGAATCGGAAACACGAGCGCGGGCGGAATCGGCGAGTCCGGAATCTGGCCGGAGCAAAGCGCTCAGGTTCATTTGAATCCCGGCGAGATATTGCCCAGCGCTGTCATGCAATTCGCGCGCGAGGTGCCGCCGTTCAATGTCCTGCAGGTGGATGAGTCTTGCGGAGAGCTGTTCGAGTTGAGCGGCGCGCGCGGCGATATCCACCTCCATACTGGCCTGCGTTTGCCGGAGGGCCGTTTCCGTGCGTTTATGCGCCGCGATCTCTTTGTCGCCCTTCAAACGCTCTGTTTGCCGCACCTCGGACAGACGGGTCATACGCAGAGCGCAGCCGGTGAATTCCGCGAGCCCGATCATGATGCGGGCATCCTCGGCGTCAAATTTCATTTCGTCGTCGTGCGAAGCAACCCAGAGTGTGCCGGGTATTTCGCCTCCCAGGTCCACGGGGATGACCAACGCTTCGACGATGGGGAAGTCCAAGCCGCTCAAGTATTGAAAATGCCGGCCGGGACAGGTAAAGAGCTGCGGCGAATTCGCATCCAGGGTCACGCCGCAAGGGCTGAAATGCCGGGGTGTGGTTTCTCCAAGATGCTTGCTCAGGGCTCCCGCAAGATTGGTCCAGCGCAAGATCTGCTCGCCCTCCGGCGGGCTCTCCACAAGGCTCAGACCCGCGGTGCCGGCGCTGCACAATTCCAGGGCCGTTCGTAGCAACGTATCGACCAATTCGTCCGGAGCGGTCGCCATGACCCGTGCCAGGCCTTGCAGGGCCGCGTTTTCGGCGTGGGCGTTTGGCTTACGGCGGCGGCGCGACTTCAGCTTCTGCGTGATGAGGATGTCTGCAAGTCGTACCGGCTCGGTCGTCTCTGGCGCCACCTGTCGTTTGGACGCACGTGAGAATCGTGCGGAATGGTGCCGCGAGCTTCGGCGAGAGGGTCCGGGGTTGTCCATCACTTGTTCCTACTCTGGGGAGCAACTTCCCGTGGAAACGGTTTAGACCGTGAGCCACGAGTCCAAGCTGACCTGTGCAGGCGGGGTAACCAGACACACTGTACGCTATCGTACGTCAAACCGATATAGCGAGCTTTGCGCTATTCGGACCATAAGACGAGGCGCGCCTTATACTTGCCCGAGACCCTGAGCATCAACAATCGGCCCGATGACAGCGTTGGATTTGATTCTGTGGCAAAATAGTTAGGGTAAATAGCGATGGCTGACCGAACTACGTTGGAAGTTGTGCGTCCTACCAAGGCTGCGAAATCCCCCAGGAAGGGCTCGGGAAATGGTGAAGAGCGGGAGCGCGTTTTCGAGGCGTTCCGGCGGTGGGGTTATCTGGAAGCAGACCTCGATCCTTTGAAGCTGCTCAAACCGCTGAAATATCCCGATCTGGAGCTGGCAGGGCCTGCAGCGGACGAGGCGCGGCGCATTTATTGCGGCTCCGTCGGCGCCGAGTTTATGCATTTGCGCGAGCCGGAGCGGCGGCAATGGATTGCGGAGCAGTTGGAGAAGCCCGCCGAAGAAGTGGATCAACATAAGATTCTGGAACGCTTGGTTCGGGCGGACCTTTTTGAGCAGGTTTTGCAGGCGCGGTATTTGGGGAGCAAGCGCTTTTCGCTGGAAGGCGTTACCGCTTTGATTCCTTTGCTGGACGCGATTTTGAATACCGCGGGGGATGCCGGCGCGATGGATTCGATTATTGCGATGAGCCATCGCGGGCGGTTGAACGTGATGGTGCATGCCGCTTGCAAGCCGCCGCATGAGGTTGTGTCGGGATTTGAGGATGTCGACCCGCGCAGCGTGCTTGGCGCGGGCGACGTGAAGTATCACGTTGGGGCTACCGGGACGTACGTCACTTTGGGCGGCCAGTCCATCAACATTCATATTGTGTCGAATCCGAGTCACCTCGAGGCTGTCGATCCCGTGGCTATGGGTCGAGCTCGCGCGAAGCAAACTCGGCGTGGAGCGGACGGCCCGGTTGTAGATCGGTCGCAGGAAATGCTGAATACGGTTTGGCCTATCGTGATGCATGGCGACGCGGCGTTTGCGGGACAGGGGATTTGGGCCGAGACGTTGAATCTGGCGGATTTGAAGGGTTACACCGTCGGCGGCACCGTGCATATCGTGGTCAACAATTTGATCGGGTTCACGACCCCGCCGGTGCAGGAGCATTCTTCCCGTTTTGCTTCCGATATTGCCAAACGGCAAAGCGTGCCGGTGTTTCACGTAAATGCGGAAGATCCGGATGCCGTGGTGCGCATGGGACGCCTGGCCGCGGAGTATCGCGCGAAATTCGGCAGCGATGTTGTGGTGGACATTATCGGCTATCGGCGGCATGGACACAGCGAGGTGGATGATCCCACGATCACGCAGCCCCTGACCTACGAGCGCATCAAGAATCATCCGCCGCTTTGGAAGATTTACGCGGAGCGCACGGGCATCGATGCGACCGCCATCGGCGACGCGGTGCGCAAGGAATATGAGGAAGAACAGACCAAGGCGAAGGCGCTGAAGAAGATGCCGCACCTGCGGACCTTGCCGAGTTATTGGGATCCTTACATTCACGGCAAGTACGATCCGGCGTACGAAGTGGACACCGGGTTGTCGCGCGAAAAGCTTGCCGAGCTGACCGACGGGCTTGTGCGCGTGCCTCCAGGCTTTCATTTGCATCCGAAGCTCGCGAAATTGCTGGAACAGCGGGCGGAGATGGGGCACGGCAAGCGGGCGATTGATTACGGGTTTGCGGAGTCGCTGGCGTTTGCGTCTTTGGTGCTGGAGGGGACCCCGATCCGCTTGACCGGACAGGATTCGCAGCGGGGAACGTTCAATCAGCGGCACGCGGTTTTGATTGATACGGAGACCGAACACAACTATTTGACGCTTTCGCATCTTTCGCGCCAGCAGGCATTTTGCGAGATTCATAATTCGCCGTTGTCCGAGGCCGCTTGCGTGGGATTCGAGTACGGGTTCAGCCGCGATTATCCCGAGGCGCTGGTGCTTTGGGAGGCGCAGTTCGGGGATTTTGTGAACGGCGCGCAGGTAATCATCGACCAGTTCTTGAGCGCGAGCGAAGACAAGTGGAATCTACCTACCGGATTGGTTCTGTTGCTCCCGCATGGATATGAGGGCCAGGGCCCAGAGCATTCCAGTGCACGCATCGAGAGGTTTCTGCAACTGGCGGCTGAGGATAACCTGCAAATTTGCCAGCCTTCGAACGCGGCGCAGTATTTCCATATGTTGCGGCGGCAAGCGCGGCGGATGTGGCGGAAACCCTTGATCGTGTTTACGCCGAAGAGCATGTTGCGGCATCCGGACGCTGCGTCGGACATTGAGGATTTCACCGCGCCGCGATTTTTGCCGGTGGTGCCGGACCGCGAGATTCAAGACGCGAAGCGGATTTTATTCGCCAGCGGAAAAGTAGGTCACGAATTGCAGGCGGAACGCAAACGGCGCGGGGATACGAGCACGGCAATCTGTTTTCTGGATCAACTCTATCCTTTGCCGCGGCCCGAGATTTCAGCAGTTTTGGACGCCCATCCGAACGCGCACGAGATTGTTTGGGTCCAGGAAGAGCCTGGGAATATGGGCGCTCATTTTTACGTCACGCCGCGCTTGCAACGGTTGGCTCAGGATAAGGGGCGAAAGGTGCGCGCGGTAAAACGGTCGGCAAGTGCGAGTCCCGCTACGGGATCGGCCAAGGCACATGAGATGGAGCAGAAGACGCTGCTCAGTTTGGCATTCACTACCACCGTCGGGGAATAATCCAAAGATCGTCAGTTCAAATCAAGCCCCCGCAACCAAAACCTTTTATTTCAATGACGTCCACTAACCCTGCAACCATCCGAATTTGTACCTCGCCGTGGGCATCTAAAGGCATTGCCTCCTAGCCTCTGCAGATCTCACGACGAACACGTGATTAATGTTCCCGCTGGTTCGTAACTCGAGAGTGTCCGTACTTTCTGCAAATCTACTTCGGGCCAGAATGTCTTCGGGTGCGAATGGTCGCTGACAGATTCGATTTCGCCTTCGAGGTGGATCGTGAGGTTCCCGATGACGGACAGCCACAAGAAATCCCAGTTCCCTTGACTTAGGAAGTGAATGCTTCCAATATAGAATAATGGAAGCGACGCTCACGCGTGTTCGTTCTCAGGCAAACTCCCGCGGGCGTCCGCGAGAGTTCGACATCGACCGCGCTCTGGATAGAGCGATCCCCGTGTTCTGCGAGCGTGGCTTTCATGGCGCATCTCTCAATGATCTTGCCGATGGCATGCGGTTGACTCAAGGCAGCATTTATAAGGCTTTTAAGGACAAGCGAAGCGTGTTCCTAGCCGCACTGGACCGCCAAGAGACCTTATATGGTGCGAAGCTTCGGAAAATTGTTGACCGAGCCAAGTCCGGACACGACAAACTCCGCGCCGCACTGTTGTTCTATGTAGAGCTGTCACTCGGCGCGGAGGGTATGCAAGGGTGTCTGGTGGTCACCACCGCAGTCGAGTTGGCGTCCACCGATCCAGACATTGCGGAACGTGTCCGCGCTTCGTTCCATCGCCGCCAGCGATTCCTAACAACTCTGACCCTGCAAGGGCAAGAAGACGGGTCGATTGGCCGACATGTTGATCCCTCGGCCACGGCCTGGCTGATGCTATTTCTGTTTCAAGGGCTTCGCGTTGTCGGAAAGACTGGCGTTACTCGCAAAGAGTTGTTCGATGTAGTAAATAGCGCCATGAAGACGCTGAGTTGATACGGCTTTTGTTGGGAAGTCTTCTTAATATTCAAAAGCTGAGGTTCGAAGTCAATGAAAGCCATTCAGTATCGTTCACCAGGAGGCCTCTCAAAGCTGGGCATCGTCGAAACCGCTAACCCAGGGCTCCCTGCCCCTCACGAGATCCGTGTCAGGATGCACGCCTCTTCTCTGAACCGTCACGATTACAACGTTGCTCTAGGTATCCTGCCGGTCGAAGACGGGAGGATCTTAATGTCGGACGGCGCTGGTACCGTCGAAGCAGTGGGTATCGGAATCACCGACTTTGCCGTAGGCGACCAAGTCGTTTCCACATTCTTTCCCGATTGGCGGCAAGGCGATGCACCGCTAGCGACATTCGCCCGGACGCCAGGAGATGGTCTCGACGGTTATGGGACTGAGATGGTGGTGCGACCGAGCCACTGGTTCACGCACATGCCCCGCGATTGGAGTTTTACCCAAGCGGCGACGCTACCCACGGCCGGTTTAACCGCATGGCGTGCCCTCGCAGTCGAGGGCCAGCTAAAGACTGGCCAGGACGTATTGGTGCTTGGCACTGGCGGCGTGTCGGTTTTCGCACTTCAATTGGCCAAGCAAATGGGTGCGAGGGTCATCGTGACCTCTTCATCCGATGAAAAGCTGGAACGCGCGCGCGGCCTTGGAGCCGACTTCGGAGTGAATTACAGTCGAAACGAGAACTGGTGTGAAGCGGTTCTGGAATTCACGAAAGGTCGGGGAGTCGATCTTGCCGTTGAAACCAGCGGTCCCGGCACATTGCCCCAATCCATGAAGGCCACGCGCATGGGTGGTCACATTGTGCTGGTCGGTGTCTTGACGGGGATCGCGGGCCAAGTTCCCACTGTCGCTCTGATGGGAAGACAGCAAACGCTACACGGAATAACCGTGGGCAGCCGGGCTCATCAGCTTGAAATGATCCGAGCCTTGAACACCATGGGCCTGCGTCCGGTAATTGACGTGACGTACCCTTTCGCAAAAATCGTCGAGGCGTTTCAGTTTCAGGAAAGTGGCAGGCATTTTGGCAAAATCTGCATTCAGTACTAAGGTCCCGTCGTCCGCGTATCACGTGGAAAGGAAGGAGCTTTCGCTAATGCATTCAAGAGTCTTCGCATTAGTGCTGCTCGTTTGCTCAGCCGCTGCTGTTTTGGGCGCGCAAGAGCAAGCCATCCTCGGTCATCGTTCTGCTCCTTTGCTCACCGTGGATGGCTTGACGTTCAAGGATCTCAACAAGAACGGGAAACTTGATCCGTACGAGGACTGGCGACTGCCGGCGAACGTCCGAGCTGCCGATTTGGTCCAGCGCATGAGTCTCGAAGAGTTAGCAGGGCTGATGGTGCATGGCACGCTGCCGAGCTCAGGACCGCTCGCGCCACTTGGCGTCGGCAAAGAGTATGACCTGGTGAAGGTCCGCCAGTTCATTGAGGAAGGCCACGTAAACACCTTCATCACACGACTGAATGGAAGCGCTGAGTTCTTCGCCAGACAGAACAACGAAGTTCAGGCGATTGCGGAATCCTCGCGATGGGGGATTCCGGTTACGATCTCGTCCGATCCGCGGCACCATTTCGAACAAGTGCTTGGAGCCACGATGCAGGACAGAGCATTCTCCATGTGGCCGGAGCCTCTGGGCTTTGCGGCAGCGAACGACCCTGAGCTCACGCGTCGCTTCGGGGATGTTGTCCGCCGGGAATATGAGGCGGTGGGCATTCGCGAATCGCTCGCGCCGCAGGCCGATCTGGCGACCGAACCGCGATGGGCGCGCGCCAACGGAACTTTTGGTGAAGATGCGGACACTGCAAAACGCATGGTGGAAGCCTATGTCGCCGGAATCCAAAATGGCGCTGATGGCTTGAACTCCGGTAGTGTGGTCGCGGTTGTGAAACATTGGGTGGGGTACGGCGCAGCAAAGGACGGTTGGGATGGTCATAACTACTATGGCCGCTTCGCCGATTTTTCCGGGCAAAACTTCCCGCAACATCTCATTCCGTTTACCGGAGCCTTCGCGGCGCACGTAGGTAGCGTGATGCCGACCTACTCGGTCTTACAAGAAGTTGCCGTCGATGGGAAGCCGCTGGAGGCAGTAGGAGCCGGATTCAATCATCAACTGCTGAGTGAGTTGCTGCGCGGGCAATACGGATTTCGCGGTGTCATCGTAAGCGACTGGGCCATTACGAATGATTGCTCCGAGGCCTGCCGCAATGGAACGGCCACAGGCGTCAAGCCTACGCCGGCGGAAATCGGCATGCCGTGGGGAGTGGAGGAACTGTCAAAGGCGCAACGCTTTGCCAAGACGATCAACGCGGGTGTGGATCAGATCGGAGGAACTGAACAATCCAATATCATAGCGGAGGATGTACATAACGGATTGATTTCGGAGGCGCGCGTAAGGGAGGCTGCTGGCCGCATTCTTCTGCAGAAGTTCGAGCTTGGTCTGTTCGAACAGCCCTATGTGGATGAGACCAAAGCTTCTGTGATTGCCGGCAACAAAGACTTTGCCGCCGAGGGGCAGGCTGCGCAAGCTCGCTCTGTCGTTCTGCTGGAAAACAAATCCGTTGTCTCAACCGGTCGGCGGTTACTGCCGTTCGCTCCGAGGGGTAAGAAGATCTATCTGTACGGCATAACTCCCCAAGCCGGGGAGGCCGTTGGATTTATCGTGGTCACGGACCCCGCGAAGGCCGACCTGGCGATCATTCGAGCGGCCGCGCCCTACGAGAGTGAGCATCGGGGCTTCTTCTTTGGATCACGGCAGCACGAGGGAAGACTTGCGTTTACGGAAATAGATGCAGCTTACGCTGAACTGTTGCGAGTGAGTAGGATAGTTCCGACCGTGTTCCTAACCACTCTCGAGAGGCCGCTGATCCTCACCAACGTAAGCCCACACGCGACTGCGCTCCTGGGTGACTTTGGCATCTCGGACGAGCCGCTACTCGCTCTGATTACGGGTAAGATGTCGCCAGGCGGGCATCTCCCCTTCGAATTACCATCTTCATTAGAGGCGGTCAAAAAACAAAAAAGCGATCTACCCCACGACTCGCAATCCCCGCTCTTTCCCTTGGGCTTCGGGTTGCACTATTGAGCGTCAAAGCGCCATGTTTCGTTATAGATGGACGATTAGAGTACAAGAGTCATTCATAAACGGGCTTTGCCTCGCCTTACTCCGGTCTTGTCGGCTACCCGGAGCAATCTCGGACCTATAGCCTTTTTGACTTCGCAAGCCGTCTACGCTGCGATTCGGATCAGTTCCAAACTAAAAGGCAGCACTAAACAATTCGGATGGTTGCAGGCCAGCGTAACTCCGATGTTCTGGCGGCGATGCTCCTGGATCCCACACTAAGCGCCTTGTCCACCTGTCAAGTAACTTTCGGTTTGCCCGTAACCAGGAGAAATCTAGAAACAGCCCGGAACTGTTCAGCAAGCTAGTGTGGAGCGCCGGGCTTTGCGGGTTGCCACAATTCGATCGGATTTCCCTCGGGGTCATGCACGCGGGCGAACCGGCCGTTGGGATAAGACTGCGGGTCAACCTTGACCTCGATTCCCGAAGCTTGTAGCTGGGCCGCCATTTTGTCGAGATCCCGCACTCGAAAGTTCAGCATCCAGACCTTTTGGGCATCCCCGAAATATTTGCTCGTCTCAGGAAAAGGCGCGAAAGCGGTGGGGCCTGCCTCTTGCTCCCAAACGGGATCCCCTTCGCTCGATGGTATGAGCGAGATTCCCAGGTGCTGCTGGTACCAAAGCCCCAGCGCTTTCGGATCTTTGGCTCGAAAGAAGAATCCTCCGATTCCCGTCACTTTTTCCATTTCCGTTCCTCCAGCGATTCCATCACGAACAGCGGCCCCCGCAGGGGCAGGAGAGATCTTTGGCTGTACGGCTGTCTGCGCTGCTATGGCGAGTTGGTCGCGCCCCAAGATGAAGCTCGACCCGAAAGCAAATGACAAAGTTCGAAGCACTTGGCGTCTTTGAAAACGCATCCGATCCTCCTTTCGAAAGGTCGGGGCTTACGCCCCGGCCTTTTGATTTATGTGGTCATGACTGCGCGAGCGGCGGTGGGTTCGGCTGGCGCTTTGCGGCGGAGGACGGCAGCAGAGATGAGGGTAATGATGAGGCCGACGGGCAGGGGCTCCATGACGGTGTAGGCCATGTTGACCAAGGGGTTTTGGTAGAGCTGCTGAGAGCGTTGTATGGCAGCGACCTGCGCGGCGGTGGTCGCGGGGTCAAGTCCGGACGCCTGGATCTTGTGAATCTGCGCCGCGAAGTAGCTGTCCATGAAGTGGGGCATGAAATTGAAGTAGACAACCTCCCACATGGCGACGTAGCAGGCGGTGGTGATGAGGGTGATCAGGATGCCGCAGGCGAAGGCGCGGCCGAAGGAGATTTGGCCGGCGAGGTTGTTGTCGCGGTAGCTGCGGATGCCGAAGTAGACCAGCAGGAACGACGCCACCATGATCGTGTAGCCGAGAGCCATGCTGTGGCCGTAGCCGATCTTTTTGGCGAGGAGAAGCGAGCCGCCCATAAGGACGGAGATCATGACGCCGGAGATGAGGCCGAAGGTGAGGACGGTTTTCTTCATGTGAGGCTCCTTGTGCGAGCGAGGATGGGCCATGATGCGGTGTAACCCGGCCGGTTGTCGTCATCCTTTCGGATGATTTTGCAGGAATGGAGCGGAAATCGTGCTTTCGGATGACGCGGTCACGGCAGCAGGCCTAGTTCTTTGCCGCGCTGGACGGCCTGGGTGCGGCGGGCGGCTCCGAGCTTGTCGAAGGTGCGGGCGCAGTGTGTCTTGACCGTGTTTTCGGAAACGAAAAGCTGCGTAGCGATCTCGCGATTGCTGAAGCCGCGCGCGACCAGGGTGAGAATTTCGAGCTCGCGTGCCGTGATGCCGAGAGTCTGCTGGCGGGCGGTATTGGGAGCGAAGGGTTCGAGGGTGGGGGCTTCTGCGGGGACCGGTACTTCCCTCACCACGACCGTTTCGCGGATGGTTTCGCGACGCCGCGTGATGCGCAGGCCCAGCCAGATGCCGAAGGTCGCGAAGAGGATAGCGACGAGCGCGCCGTAGAGCTCGATGGAGTGCTCGATGACGACGAAGCGGTATTCGGTGTATTGGAGGATGGCGATGAGAAGGCCGCCGACGAGACCGAAGATGAGCACGTGGCGCTTCATGGTGGGGTTGCGAAGAAGTATAACAGAGACGGCGAGGAAGGGGTTTCACCGGCATATCTCGTGCATACGCAGAAGGCCGCCATCCTTATGTGGCCTTGACCGAGGAGATTTCGCTTGTGTAATTTGCTTCCCGGCTCCCAGGGCCACGAATGGTCACTACGCAGACACCGGGGAGGACAGAATGATAGCCGATAAGTGGGTGGTCTCCCGTTCTGCAGCACTCCTGCTTCTCATCCACTGTGCCGCCACACTATCCGCCGCTCCAATGGCCTGCGCTGCCCCTGGCAATGCGCAGATCACGGTTCTCTATGACGCATTCGGCAAAACATCCGCGATGCAGAAAGACTGGGGCTATGCTGCGCTTGTCGAATACGGCGGAAAGCGGATTCTATTCGACACCGGCAACAACCCGGAGATCCTTGCGCAGAACGTGAAAGCGAAGGGCGTCGACTTGACGAAGCTGGACTTCGTGGTGATGTCCCACCGGCACGGCGATCACATGGGAGGACTGACCTACCTGTTGAAGGTGAACCCCACGGTGAAGATTTACGCACCCAAGGAGGGATTCGGGGTTTACGGTGCCGACTTACCGAGCAGTTTTTATCGCAAAGACATATCTCTCTCTCCAGAACAACGCTACTACGACGGCGAGCCGCCAGAAGTCATGCGATTTGGATCGGCCTGGCCCGAAGCTAACTTTCAACTTGTCGATAAAAATACCGAAATTACTCCCGATATCCATCTGATCGCGCTGGTTTCCGATAAGCCGGGAACGCTGGAATTGCATGAGCTGTCACTCGCCATCAATACGCCAGATGGTGTGGTGATCGTGGTAGGCTGTTCGCATCCCGGAATTGACAGGATCGTCGAAGTGGCCGGCACCATCAACCCACGAATCCACTTGATCGCGGGCGGCTTTCACCTCGTAGTGGCGAGCGACTCGGACATTGAGAAGATCGTTACAGCCCTGCGCGATAGATTAAAAGTAGAGTATGTCGCGCCGGGCCACTGCACCGGCGAGCCCGCCTTTACCGCGCTGAAGAAGGCGTTCGGTGACCGGTATGTTTACGCTGGACTCGGCACAACGTTGGAGATGACTGCTTCGCAGAAGTAGAGCTTTATTCCCGTCATTCCGGCCCTTACAACCGACGCCAATCCTAATGGCCTTTAACACTTCATTCACATTGGCGTCATCGCTGCGTCACCCGGTGCACCCACACTGTTCTTATCAACTGTGCTACGCAATCAGCCAGGCGACCGAACGCCTTCCAATGCCTACCGCATTGTGCCGGGGTACGGTACACTTCGGACAAGCCGGCGGATGGAACGTGCTACCTGCATGAAACGTGTCCTGATCATTGAAGACGACAAAGACATCGTCGAGCTGGTGCGTTACAACCTTGCCAATGAAGGATTTCAGGTCAATGCCGCCTTTGACGGCAGCAGCGGCTTGAATTCGCTGAAGAAGTCGCCTCCCGATCTGTTACTTCTCGATCTGATGCTGCCGAAACTTTCCGGGCTGGACATTTGCCGGGAGGTCCGGCGGGACGATTCACTGAATCGCTTGCCCATTCTGATGCTTACGGCGCGCGGCGAAGAAGCCGACCGCGTTGTGGGACTTGAGATGGGCGCCGACGATTACGTGACGAAGCCGTTCAGTCCTCGCGAGTTGCTCGCGCGCGTCAAGGCCTTGCTGCGCCGCGCGGAACCTCCCGCGGACTCGCCGCGCACCATCGAGATCGGCAAGCTGGCGATCGATCCAGCGTCGTACCGCGTCAGCCACTCCGGGAAGCCCGTTCCGCTGAGCACGCTCGAATTCCGGCTGCTCTATTACCTTGCTTCGCGCCCGAACCGCGTGTTTACGCGGGATCAGCTTCTGGATGCCGTTTGGGGCACGGACCGCTTTGTTACTCCTCGCAGCGTGGACGTGTACGTTCGCCGCTTGCGTGAGAAAATCGAAAGCGATCCGGAAAACCCCAATCATCTGAAGACCGTGCGCGGCGCAGGGTACTTGTTCGAAACTCGTGCGGCGTAACCTTTTCTGGAAACTCGCTCTGACATTCTTCGCGCTGTTGTTGAGCGTGCTCGTCGCTGTGGACTTTTTCGCCGAGCGAGCGCTGCACCGCGATTCCGAACGCGCGACCTTCGAACAACTAGCCACCATCGCGCGATTTGCACGCGCTCGCCCGACTGAATTTCCTTCTCTCGCATCCGCGCAACCTGAAAATCTCGAAGGCTTGAATCGCTGGGCCGCCGAAATCGGCTCGGGTGGCGTGCGCGTCACCGTAATTCGTGGCGACGGTCAGGTTTTGGCGGACTCCGAGGCCGATCCGCGAAGCATGGAGAATCATGCCGAGCGTCCGGAGGTGCAAGAAGCTTTGGCGAAGGGCGAAGGGCGCTCGGTGCGGCGCAGCGTCACGCTGCAGCGCGACCTCCTGTATTACGCGGTTCGGCAAGATGTGGCGGGAGGTCCGCCCATCGTATTGCGGTTTGCCATCCCACTGGCGACCGCGGATCAGGCCCTTGGCCTGTTTCGGCGCAGTTTGTGGCTGGCGTCGTTTGTGATTTTGCTGGTGGCCGGAATGGCGGCGGTGCTGGTCTCGCGGGCGTTTTCGGACCGCGTGGAACGGTTGAGGGAATTTTCGCGGCGGGTTGCCGAAGGCGACTTTCATCCACTGCCGGGTGGTGACTCAGGCGATGCGCTGGAGGCGCTGCGCGCTTCGTTGAATCAAACCGCCGCGCGGATGGACCGGACGATTCGCACGCTGACGGAGGAACGCAATCTGTCGTCGGCGATTCTGGGGAGCATGGTGGAAGGCGTCGCGGTCGTGAACGGCGCGGAGCGGCTGGTTTTCGCGAATCAAGGATTCGCAGACATTCTGGAACTGGATGTGCCGCCGCGGTCCGGGAGCGCGCTGGTCGAGGTTGTCCGGCAAACCGAGATGATCGAAGCGGTGCGGCAAGTCTTGGCGGGAGAGCCGCGCGTCGAGGCCGAGATCGTGACCGGAACGCTGCGGCAGCATTTTTTCGCGGCGACGGTCGCCGCAGTGCGCGCAGGAGAGACATCGGGCGCGGTCGTCGTGCTGCACGACATTACGGAATTGCGGAAGCTGGAGCGCGTGCGGCGCGACTTTGTGGCGAATGTGTCGCACGAATTCAAGACGCCGCTTACCGCGATTCAAGGCTTCTCGGAGACACTGCTGGCCGGCGCGATCGACGATCCGCAGAACCGCGAGCGCTTCCTGGGGATTATTCTGGAGCATTCGCGCCGCCTGGCCCGGCTGACGGACGATCTGCTGAAGCTTTCGCAAATGGACGCCGACCGCCTGGAGTTGGAAATTCGTAGGGTGAGCGTCGCGGAGTTGATCGAAAGCTGCCTGGAGACCGCGCAGCATCGAGCGGCGGAGAAAGACATCCAGGTTTACGTCAGCGAATCGAAGGAACCGCCGGATATTGCCGGAGACCGGCGGCGGCTCGCTGAGGTTTTGCAAAACCTGCTGGACAATGCGACGCAATACACGCTCCCCGGAGGGCGAATCACGGTGAGCGCGGAGGCTCGGGATGCGGACGTAGTCTTCACCGTGTCCGATACGGGCATCGGCATTCCCAAGGCGGACCAATCGCGTATTTTCGAACGCTTTTACCGTGTGGACGCCGCGCGTTCGCGCGAAGCCGGCGGCACCGGTTTGGGTTTGGCCATCGCCAAACATTTGGTGGAAGTGCATGGCGGGCGGATTTGGGTGGACAGCGAAATCGGCCAAGGCTCGCAGTTTAATTTTTCAGTGCCGATTTTCGATCCCGAGCGCAGTGCCGTGCGGGCCGTATCCGGCGGCGGCAGCAGCCGCGGTGGTGGGACCCGTTCTCAACCTTCATAGATCCCCGCGATAGATTCAGCCTGTTTTCAAGTATTCATGTCGCTTTGAATCTGTCGTAACACCCGGTGCGAGAACATTTCGCTTACGAGTGGGGGTGTGGCTTGACGCCTCGCTCGGAGGACAAACTCATGGCCACGAGCCCGGGACTCACGGAAACAGTGCTGTACGACACGCTGATGAACTATCTGGTTTCGATGGCGCGCACCGTGGAAGGAGCGATGAATCGCGCCCTGGATTCGCTGGTTGGGCTGGACAATGCCGGAACGTCGTCGTTGCCCGGCGAGGTGTTTCTGCTGGAGCCGCGCATCAATGAAATGGAGATTGTGATTGACGAGCACGCCATCCGGCTGCTGCGGCGAGGCTCATTTTCGGACGACGAGATGCGGCTGATCGTCGCCGCGCTGAAGATCACGAATGATCTGGAGCGCATTGGCGACATCGCGGTGAACGTCGCGGAACGCGTAATTTCGCTGCGCGAACTTCCCGATGCGGAGCTTCCCGAAGAACTCGCTCCGATGGCTTCGGCGGTGCGCGCGATGGTGAGCAAGAGTCTCGGCGCGTTGATTTTCCGCAACGTGGAAATGGCCACGCAAGTTCTGGAGAGCGATGACGTCGTCGATCAGTACCGCGACCGCATTTTCGAACGGCTGCTGCAAAGCATGACGCAGGAGCCCGCGGCAGTGAGCCCGGGCCTGCAGTTCGTGCTGGCCACGCGCCACCTGGAGCGCATCGCCGACCACGCCACCAATATTGCTGAAGACATCATTTTCTGGGTTCGCGGCTTGGATGTGCGGCACGGCCGGGGCCTGACGGTACACGCCGAGCAGGTGGCGGACACCGAAACGCATCCCGCAAAGGTTACGGAGAATTTACACGGCCTTCATCCCAACGTGACGCCGGCCTGAGAGACTGAACGCGCTTGATCTTCACTTAAGGTCCTACCACGGGGACCGGTGCACCCCTGGCTCCGGTCCCTTCTCCCCCCTCTCCCGTAGAGGCGCGCTAAGGGCGCGCTGATTCCAAGGCGAGTCCGGTGTTGCAATTGCGAGGTCTGCACGTCGAAGCGCAGCCAAGAGCTTCTGTCGCCGCTCTCGCGATGCCGACGGGCAAAACAAGAGGGCAGCTCGTTTTCAGAGCTGCCCTCGTCGTTCTTGCGAACGATATTGCCCTTGACGCGACTAGGGCAGGTAGTAGCGGAACGAGGTGAAGATCATGTTGTCGATGGCCTTTGGAGCGATGGCCGCGCCGCCTGCAGGCACGCCGCCAGTCCCGGACCAAGAATCCCTGGTCAGATAAGAGTATTGCATGCCGAACTGCAAGCGCCCTTTGGAGTTCTGGAAGAACTTGTACCAGAAGCCGACCGTGGGTTCCTGGATGATGCGGATGTCGCCGGCGCAATTAGCGCCGGCCGAGGGATTGAAGTCGTTCAAAGTCACGCCCTCGGTCGCGCATCCGGTATTGTTGGCAGCCAAGTTGCCGTATCCACCGATGCCCGTGGTTGAGATTGCGGTAGTGGTGGTGGCTGGTATGGCGGGGCTTGTGGCGGTCGCAGGAATTGCCGATGTCTTGGTGATGGTGACGGAATCGTAGCCAGAGTATCCCGCTCGCCAGGCGTATTCCGCACCCCAGTAAGCGTAGAGGTCGAGCTTGGGAGTCGCGTGCCACTCAAGCCTTGCGAAGGCCTGAGCGCCACGGATCAGTGCAAGCGAGCCATCGGGACGAGCCGTTGCGTCAGCGAGCTGGGCCGCGCCGTAACGCCCGATACCGTCGCCGCCGACGGCCCGGAGACCGAAGTCTACTTTCTTATTGAATAGGGGCCAGAGAGCACTGGCGCCAAGGCCGCCGCCGGTGGTGCTGGAGTTTGTCGCGCCGAAGCTGCTCACCACGGTGGGCGTGGGGGATAGGCAATCACCGGTGAGGACCGTCGGAGTAGCCGGAACAACGGTGTCCTTTGCGTTGGTCCCAACGACGCCGCAAGGATAGATACGATCGCGGAAGAAGCTGACGATGCCGAACAGCTCGTAGTGACCGAAGCCGGGATCGGCTGCGGCCTTGAAGATCAGATCAGGAGCCTTATTGACCGTGTAGCCGGTGGCGTCAAAGCCGTTATAAGCGCCGGCGACAGCGCCAGGAGCGTTGAGAAAGAAGTTCCCGCTGGTGGCCGTGGTGGTGCCCGAAGTGACGATGGTAGCCGACGCGGCGGCTGGGTTAATGGTGGTAACTGCCGAGAAGCCGCGGCCGCCGATGGTGGCCTGCGGCTCTTCGAGGGAGAAGCCGAGGGCAAATTTGTCGCCGAAGTCCTTTACGAAGCGGAACCCCCACTGCCGTTCCCAACCGAAGCCGACGTTTTGGTTAGCGTCGATGTTCATCGTCAGATCTTCCTGGCGGTTGAAGATGCCTTTCTTGTTTTCGGTCGCCATCGTCCACTGGGCTCCGCCGGTGACGATGAAGCCGTTATCGAACGCGGCTTGCGCATACAATTGGCGCTGGCGAAACAGGTAGCTGTTGTTTTGGCGATTGTTGGAAGTCACGCCAGTACCTAGGAAATCCCCTTCTACATAGCCGTTCACATTGGCCGAGCCGACCTTGCCTTGCGCCAGTAGGCCGATGCGGGTCGCGCGGCTGGAAAAGTTGGTTTCTGGGACGTGCGCGAGATCAGCAGCTGCGAAAGGGATGGCGGTGAAAGGAGTAAAGATATCCGAAGATGTAGCATGGGAGCGAGTGACGGTTTCCGCGGCCATGAATCCGCTCGGTGTGAGGGTGATGCCCTTGAACCGGATTACGGCATCCTCGCCGGAGCCGCTTTGACCGCCGTTGCTGGAGTCGGTCTTGGCGGATACGTTCGCGACGCTGGATGTGAGCACCGCGTTGCTGGCCTTGAGATCGCTGACGTTCGAGGTCAACACCGCCTCGTTCGATTTCACTTCCGCGGTGGTGCTAACGGCTTCCAGGGCTTTGTTGCTGGCTTCCGACGCACGAGCGTTGGCGGCGGCCGCCTCTTCCCGCGCGGCGTCGATCTGGCGATCGCGCTTACTAACTTCTTCCTTCAGCATCTCAAGCTGTTCCTGCTGGGCTCGCAGTTGCTCCTGCTGGGCCTGCATGGCTTGCTTCAGTGATTCGAGTTCCGCGGCGAAATTCGCGTCGGTCTTCGCAGCCTTTTTTTCGGCTTTGGGCTTGGCTGGCTGGGAAGATTTCGCGGGCTGCGGGTCGGCGTCCTTAGGCGAATCGGCGAGCGCCGTCCCCGAGGTCAAGAATACTGACAGTGCGAATGCTGCAAGTTTTTTCATTGCCTCTCTCTTTAGTTCAAGATTCGACTCAAAAAACCAGTGAGTACGCGCACCACGCTCACGACAACTCCAAGAGTCAGGGGTATCCTGCTGAATCGAAAATCGTTGCGAGATTCTTATCCCGGTGGGACGCGGAGACAATAGTGCTAATGCATTACGGGTCAGCTTTTGGAGGTCACTCGCAAATCATCGAAATTGCCACGGACCGTCCCATGGATAACCAGGCGGTGCGAAAACAAAAAGGGCAGCTCCTTTGGGAGCTGCCCCTTTCTGTTCTACCGCGAACTTCTAAGCAGTTGCCTCCGCGACTACGGAATGTAGTAGCGGAAGGAAGTGAAGATCATATTGTCGATGCCCTTGGGAGAGATGGCGGCGCCGCCGGTTGCCACACCGCCGGTGCCCGACCATGCATCCTTGGAGATATAGGAGTATTGGATGCCGAACTGCATCCGACCCTTCGAACCCTGGTAGAACTTGTACCAGAATCCGAGAGTGCTTTCCTGGATATTGCGGATGTCACCGGCGCAGTTGGAGCCCGCCGACGGGTTGAAGTCGTTCACAGGTACGCCTTCAGTGGCGCAGCCGGAGTTGTTGGCGGCAAAGTTGCCATATCCGCCGATCCCCGTGGTTGTGATCTTGGTAGTGGTGGTGGCCGGAATGGCCGGGGTGGTGACGGTGACGCCGGCGGTCGTAGTGCTCGTTGCCGGGATCGCCGTTGTCTTGGTGATCGTAACGGAGTCGTAGCCGGAGTAGCCTGCCCGCCAAGCATACTCCAAGCCCCAGTATCCGTAGATGTCGAACTTGGGAGTGGCGTGCCATTCGAGCCTTGCCAGGCCGTGAGCGGTACGGACGAGCGCGAGGGTGCCGTCGGGACGAGCCGTAGCATCCGCGAGCTGCGCGCTGCCATATCGGCCAATGCCGTCGCCCGCTACCGCTTTGACTCCGAAGTCCAAGTGCTTGTTGAAGAGCGGCCACAGAAGGCTGGCGCCAAGACCGCCGCCGGTGGTGCTGGTGTTCGTCGCGCCGAAGCTGCTTACCACTGTTGGCGTCGTGGATAGGCAATCCCCGGTGAGGACGGTCGGCGTAGCCGGAACAACGGTGTCCTTTGCGTTCGTTCCAACGACGCCGCAAGGATAGATGCGGTCGCGGAAGAAACTGACGATTCCGAACAACTCGTAGTGACCGAAGCCCGGATCGGCGGCGGCTTTGAAGATCAGGTCCGGAGCCTTATTGACGGTGTAGCCGGTAGAGTCAAAAGCGTTATAAAGACCTCCGCCAGTGCCAGGAGCGTTGAGGAAGAAGTTCGAGGTGGTGCCGGTGGTGGCGCCGGATGTGACGATGGTGGCGGGCGCAGCGGCCGAGTTGATGGTGGTGACGCTGGAGAAGCCGCGGCCGCCGATGGTGGCTTGCGGAGCTTCAACCGAGAAGCCCAGGGCAAATTTGCCGCCGAAGTCCTTCACGAAGCGCGCGCCATATTGACGAGCCCAAGTGAAGCCGACCACGTATTGCGGATCAACCACGAGGGGCAAGTCCTCCTGGCGATTGATCAAGCCCTTCTTGGTTTCGGTCGCCAAGCTCCACTGCTGACCGCCGGTGATGATAAAGCCGCTGTCGAAGGCAGCTTGCGCGAACAGCTGGCGCTGGCGGAGGACGTAGCTGTTGCTCTGGCGATCGTTCGAAGCGGTGCCGACACCCAGGAAGTCCGCTTCATAGTAGGCGCTGGTTGTGGCCGGGCCTAATTTGCTTTCCGCCAAGAGCGAAATGCGGCTCTGCCGGGCGGTGAAATTGTTCTCGGTCGTGTACGCCAGATTGGAGGATTGGTAGGGAATCGAGGTAAACGGCGTATTGATGTCGCTGCTGGTGGCCTTGGTGCGGGTAACGGTTTCCGCCGCGACGAATCCGCCGGGTGTGAGTGTGATGCCCTTGAAGCGGATCGAGGCCGGACCTTCGTCCCCGGCGCCGCCTTGACCGTTGTTGCCGGCGTTGGCTGAGGAGGTTGCAGCCACGGTCGCCACGCTCGAGGTTAGCGCGGCATTGCTGGCCTTGAGGTCGCTGACGTTGGACGTCAACGTGGCCTCGGTGGATTTCACTTCCGAAGTGGTGTTGACGGCCTCGGTGGCCTTGGTGTTGGCTTCGGCGGCGCGGGCGTTGGCGGCGGCCGCTTCTTCGCGGGCCGCGTCGATTTGCCGGTCGCGCTTGGTCAGCTCTTCCTTCAACATCTGAAGTTGTTCCTGCTGGGCCTGAATCGCCTGGCGGAGTGCTTCCAGTTCCGCTGCGAAATTCGCGTCCGTTTTTTCAGTTTTTTCAGCCTTCTTCGCCTCGCTTGGCTTGGCAGGCTGAGCGGGCTTCGCGGGCTGCGGATCGGCGTCTTTCGGTGTATCGGCGAGCGCCATCCCGGAAGTCAAAAATAACGACAGTGTTAGTGCTGCAAGTTTTTTCATTGCCTCTCTCTTTGCTTCAAATTTCGAAAATCCGACCGAAAAACCGGTGAGTATGCAAACCACCCCGCGGCAGAAGGTAAAGGGTGCGTCTTACGGTTACGTCAACCAAATGTGAATATCCTGTAACAAAGATTTTGGACACAGCGCATGTGGTTGAGTAATTTGAAGTTACTGAAACCGACAGAGCTTCAGAAACAGTAAGGACGACAAAGGAACCGGTAGGAGCGAATCGCCTCTAGGTTTGCGGCAAAGTGTTTTTGGACGAAGCTAACCACTCGGGATTCCTATGAACCTTTTTTTGCTGCCGGGAGGGAGCCTACTTCGGCGCCGCAATGGTATAGGCGAGCACAATCTGGGTCAAGCGATATTGGTACCTTGCGTCGGTATCGGCGATATCGGCCTCGGTCTTACCTAGTTCGGCTTGACTGAATTCCACAATGGAGCTCAACCCAAGGTTGTAGCGCTGTTGCGCAAGGTCCAGCGCGAGGCTAGCCTGCTCCTCCAGCTGCCGCGTGACCGACAACCGTTGATAGGCGCGGTTGGTGTCTTGCCAGGAAGTCCGCACGTCGCGGGCGAGGTTGTTCTGCAAGTTGGCAAGGCTTTGACGAGCCGCCTCGGTCTGCAGATCGGCGGTTTTTGCGCGGGCGCTGAATAGGAACCCGTTAAACACGGGAATGTTCACGTTCACGCCCACTCCTCCATACCAGTTCGGAATGATCGGGTCTCTGACGGGCACGATGCCGACGACCCCAAGCGCGCTGACCGTCGGCAGCTTCAGTTCATGCTCGGCGGAAGCGTTTTTTTGGGCTGACTCGACCTGGTATTGCAGCGAACTCACTTCCGGTCGCTGCTGGAGCGCTTCGGCAATCAGGGTGTGAACATCGGGTGCCGGCGGCGTCAACGGTTCGTCGGGCTGAAGCAGATCAAAATCCTGTTCGTCCGGATAGCCCAGAATTGCGGACAGAGCGGCCAGCGCGGCCTGGTAGTTGTTCTGCGACTCGAGCAACAAAAGATTGGCGCGGGCAAGATCCACCTTGCTGAAGCTAAGGTCCAGGTCGGATCTCAACTTCGCATTGGTCAAAGCCTGAACCTTGTCGACCAGAGTTTGTCGCGCACGGACGGTTTCCTCGGCCACCTTCACCAAGTCTCTGGTTTCCAGGGAATTGTAAAAGGCCTGATCCACGGCCAGCGTTATGTCGGCTCTGGTCGCGGCCGCGTTCTCGTCTTCGGCCTTGGCCTGGAACTCCGAGCTAGATAGGAGATTCGGAGTGCGGCCAAAGTCGGTGATCAACTGGCTGACAGTGGCTCCAGCGGCAGCCCGCGAATAAACGGTGGGATTGGTTATTCCACCAGCGGCGATCCGGCTTCCAGGGTCGGCATCGACGCCTGTCAAGCTCAGAAAGGCTGTTGGCAACAGCGCCGAGCGAGTCTCGCGAACATATTGATGCGCTTCGAGCGCCCGCAATTTTCCAATGGTGATCTGCGGATTATTTTTCAGAGCGATGGCTTCCGCTTGTTCGCGCGTTAAGGGTTTCCCTGTTTGGCCGGGAGTATTGGCTTGGGGTGCGGCGGTGGCAGGGGGCGTCACAGGCGACTGGGCTTGCGCTTGCGGGCGCAGAATCGGGGCACAGCCAAGAATCACTCCGAGAATCAGCAGTCGAACGCGGCTCATGATGCCGCCTCTGCCACGGGAGTTTCTTTCCGTCCATGAATGATCAAGTAGACCGCCGGCACGAGAAAAACGGTGGTCGCGACGGACACTGCCAAGCCGCCGATGATCGCGCGTGCCAGTGGTGCGTACTGCTCGCTGCCGGCCTCGATACCCAGGGCCATTGGGATCATCCCGAGCAGCGTGGCGAGCGAAGTCATCAGAATCGGGCGGAGGCGTACTTTGCAGGCTTCGATGACCGCCGCACGGATCGTCATGCCGCGAGCGTGCAGAATGCCCGAGAATTCCACGATCAGAATGCTGTTCGAGACGACGATGCCGGTCATCATGATGACGCCCATGAGCGACATAATATTCAGGGTGGCGCCGGTGAGAAAAAGGATGAGCAAAACGCCGACCAGCCCAGGAGGAATCGCGGTCAGGATGATGAAGGGATCAATGAAAGACCGGAATTGCGCCATCAAAATCAGGTAAACCAGCGCGATGGACAAGACCAAGCCAATGGCAAAGCGTTTGAAAGACTCCTGCATGCCCACTACGGAGCCCCGGACCCGAACCAGCACATTCTTGCCGGTTTTCAACCCTTTCAGTATCCCGTTTATTTCTTTACTGACGGCTCCCAGGTCTTCGGTCGTAGGTGCCACATAAACGTCGATCGTGCGGCGAATCTGGTAGTGGTCCACTTCCGTGGGGGTGTCGATCGGTTCGATATTGGCGACCGACTGCAACGGCGTGTAGGCTGCGGACGTGCTGGCCCGCAGCGGAATGTTCTTGAAATCGGACATGGTCATCGAACTGATCTGCTTGTTGAAATACTGAACCGTCAGAAAGTAGTTGTTCCCGCTGACCGGATCGATCCAGAAGCTCGGGTCGATGACGGAGTCGGAGGTCAGCGCGGTGATCACGTTATCCACAATATCCTTGGGTGTCAGGCCTAATTGGCTGGCTTGCTCTCGATCGATGTTCAGTTCCAACCCCGGATAGTCGAGGTCCTGGGGGATCAACACGTCGCTTACGTGCCTGGAGCGTTTCAGCCGCCTGGCGATGTCTTGCGCAATGCCGTTAGCCTCGTTCATGTTGTTGTCGCTGATTTGAATATCGAAGGGGGCAGGCAGGCCTTGATTCATGACCGAGTCCACCAGCCCGCCCGCCTGGAAATACGTGCTCAGCTGTGGCAAGTCGGAAGCGAGTACGCGCCGCATTCGCTCCATGTACTCGTAACTTCCAATCGCGTGATCTTCTTTGAGGCTCACTTGCACGAACGCGGTGTTCATGGCCGAGTTGCTGGTATAGATGGCGGAGAGGTCGGGCGTGATGCCAATGTTGGAAACGATCATGCCCAGGTCAGCGGGCGTAACGACTTTTCGGACGTCATCTTCCACTTTCGCGATGAACTTGTCGCTCACCTCAAGACGCGTTCCCGCCGGCGCTTTGACATTGATGACGAATTGGCCGGGATCCGTGCGCGGAAAATACGCCGTGCCCACAAACGGAAACAAAACCAGCACGCCAACCACGATACCCGCCATGATCAGGGCCACGGTGCGCTTCGGCCGGTCCAGGGCTTTCCCCACCGCTTTGTCGTAGAAGATCAGGAGCTTTACGAACAAGCCGTTGAATCCCTGGACGACACGTCCGAATAGTGAGGTTTTGGTTTTGACGGTTTCCCCGCCGGATGCGCCGCGCCCCTCGCCGTGCTCCTCGTGTTGCTCGATGTGGATGAAATTCGCGCAGTACAGCGGTACCACCGTCATGGCGAAGATATACGACGCAAAAATCGAGAGCACCACGCCCAGCGCCAGGTCGATGAACAAATAGCGACTGACGCCATAGAAAAACGTCACCGGAAAAAACACGATCGACGTCGTGGAAGTGGCCGCCAGTACGGCAAGGGCTACTTCCATGCCACCTTTCTCGGCGGCTTCGCGGGGCGCTACGCCGTTCTCCATGAAACGGAAGATGTTCTCCAGAACGACCACGGAGTCATCGATCAGCCTGGAAAATGCGAGCGCCAGGCCACCCAACAGCATGGTATTGATCGATCCACCCATCGCGGACATGACCAGGAAACAAGTCAGGGCCGAAAGTGGAATGGACAGCAATACCGCGAAGGTCGCCCGTGGACTGCCCAGGAAAAGCAGGATCATCACGGCCGTGAGCAGCAAGCCGATTCCACCTTCCTTGAGCAGGTTCTTGATGGCGATCTTTACGAAAACCGACTGGTCGAATACCACGGCCGTCTTCAGGACCGATGGAATATCCACAAGATGTTTGGTGGCGTCCTTAATGCCGTTGACGATCGCGATGGTGTTGCTGTTTCCTCCCTGTTTGAGGATCGGGAGATATACGGAGTGCTGCCCATCAATGCGCACGACATTCGTTTGGATGGCGCCGGCGTCTTCCGCTTGGCCAACGTCCGCGATCAGCACCGAGCCCAAGCCCACAGTCTTGAGCGGGATGCGATTAATTTCCGCGGCCGTTGGAACCTGGCTGTTGGCGTAGATGTTGTAGTCCAGATTTCCGATGCGCACATCGCCCGCGGGGAGAATCAAGTTGGAATCGTTTACGGCATGCACCACGTCCATCAGGCTCAGTTGGTGCGCCTCGAGCTTGACGGGATCGACGAACACCTGAATCTGGCGATAGGTCCCACCAAACGGCTGTGGCACCGACGCACCCTGGACGTTAGCAATCTGATTGCGAACTGCGAATTGCGCCAGATCCTTGAGCTGCGTCTCGTTCAGTCCTTGCCCTTTCAAGGTGACCAGGCAGACCGGCAAGCTCGAAGCATCGAACTGCAACACCACAGGAGGCAACGTCCCGGGCGGTAGCCGCCGTAAGTCGGCCAATGCCAGGTTGGCGATATTGCTGAGCGCCGCGTTGGCGTCCGTACCGGGCTTGAAGTAAATCTTGATCAGGCTCACGCCGGTAAGCGAGCGCGATTCGATGTGATCGATATTGCTGCCTAGCGTGAAGAAGCGTTCAAACGTATTGGTGATGTCCCCTTCGATTTGTTGCGGGGGCATCCCGGCATAAAATGTGGCCACGACGACAACCGGGATGTCGATTTGCGGGAACAGATCGACCGGCATACGTACTACCGTGGTCACACCTACCACGGCGACCACCAGACAAAGCATGATGATGAAATAGGGATAAGAAAGAGCGAACTTGGGCATTAGCGGTCTCCGTTCCCGCTCGAGGAATTCTTATCCACTTCCTTGGTCTGCACTTTCTCACCGGCATGATAGGAGCCGAGATTTCCATCGATTACAAATTCGCCTTCATTCAGACCGGAGCGTACCTCCACGTTCAAGCTGTCTTCCTGGCCCAATTGGACGTGGCGCTCTTCGACGACGTTCTGCGGATTTACCGCCAGTACGATGGCCTCATCGCCGTTCCGCTGGACCGCCTCGATCGGAATCGTCAGCACATTGTTCTTCTCGTCGTGCGAAAGGTACGCCTGGGCGTACATGCCGGGGAGCAGTTTGTTTGCTTTGTTCTCGAAATCGATTTCCGTTTCCATCGTTCGCGTCTGCTGGTTCAACGCGTCCGCGAACCGCGAAACCTTTCCCACGAAATCCTCGTTGAGAGCCAGCACGCGAACTTTCAGCGCCTCGCCAACGCGGATCTGTGCGGCAACCGATTCAGGCATTGGCAGCACCAACCGCAGTACCGACGTCTGCGCAAGCCGCACTACCGGCATGGACTCTGAACTATTGGAAGTGCCGGCCGCGATCAGCGCTCCGGTATCCGCATAGCGCACGGTAACCACGCCCGCGAAGGGCGCGGTGATGCGCGTGTAGTCTGAAAGGGCCTCGTACTGCTTCCGAGTTGCCTGCGCCACTTCAAGCTGCTGCTTCGCGCTGGAGAGCTCCGCCTGCGCGCTTGCTACCTGCGCGGTGCTTCCCAAATCTTTTGCTTGCGAGTCATCGACTTCCTGTTGCGCAACCAGGCCCGCTTGAGAATCCGCGGCTTGTTTTAGTCGGACGTAAGCGGAGTGCTGGGCACTTTGTGTGGATTGCGCGCGCTCCAAATCACCCTGCGCACGGCGGATTTGCTCCTCCGCCTCGCGCTCGGCGGCGTTTGCTCCCGCGAGTTGTGCCGCGAGTTCCGGGACTTCCAGGACGGCGAGAATCTGGCCCTCCTTGACGCGGCTGCCGACATCGACGTAAATCGTCCGAATGTAGCCGGCCACTTTGGCATGTACCTCGACGTCTTGAAACGGCTTGAATGCGCCGGCGATCGTGAGCGTGCTCCCCATGTTCCGCCGCTCCACGCGAGCTACCGCGGCCGTCGGGACTCCATCAGGGCCAGCGCCCCCGCGGTTTCCATCGTCCGCCGCGGTCCCTCCACGGGCACTCCATCGCCATATCAGCAACGCCGCCGCAAGTAGGACGACAGCCATAACGATCCATTTTGTTTTATTCATTTTCATGTCCTGCGGAGTTGGCGGCCAAGCGGGTTTGCTGCCTGGCATTCCGCATTCGCCAAAGGTTCAAAAGGGGCCTGAATGTTAGACTTTCCGGGTGACGGCCCGGATTCATCCATCAATGCAAACGTGGCTCTAGGAACGGAGGGGCTTACAGGACTGGCGGAGGGCGGAACCAAAGACTCGAAGCAAAGTCTTGCGTAACGGCACGAACCGTTTCGTCCGCAGGTTTAGGACGAATGTCATCCTCTTGCTGCAAGAGGACTTTTTCCGGGGTTATCACAGCTTGGACGGGTACCACGTCGAGCTTGGTATGTGGGACGGTGCCGCAACCCAGTTCCGAGGAAGCGACCGTGGAGCGGTAGCTCGGAGGATGATGAACAACCGCAGACGAGCCCGAAGGCATGCTAATCGTGAAAAATGGGTTGTAGAGGAAAAATGCCCCGAGCAGCAGGCATATGCCCGCACGCCAGGGCCACATGCCCAGCCTGTCCCGAAATTTTGCCGTAGCGGACAACAACGCCATCCCTTGACGATAGTGAACGCAAGCTTCGCCGTCAAGGGTCTCACCTTGAGGCTGTGTGGTGGCTTGTTCTGAGGGGCCCTCCAATCCACGAGTCAGCCACGGATGTGTTTGATAAAGCGCCACTTACTGCCATAGCTCCGGGAAATCCTGTCAACAGATGCTGAATCGCTTGTAACAATGCTGTAACACGCATAAGAGACACTGCTTTATCGGAACGCAAGTCGAGGTTTACAGACGGAGAAAAACGCCATGAAGCGAATCGCCGGATTGCTAGTCGCCGCTGTTTTGGTGCTCGCCGGAGCGGGAATTGTGTGGGCAGATAACCCATTGTCCATCAACGGTGCGGGAGCGAGTTTCCCTTACCCCATGTATTCGAAGTGGTTTGACGAATATCACAAGAAAGACCCCAACGTTCAGATCAACTACCAGTCCATCGGATCGGGTGGCGGCATCAAGCAGGTCACCGAGGGCACGGTGGATTTCGGCGCCTCGGATGGTCCCATGAACGATGACCAGCTAAAGGCCTTCAAAGACAAACACGGATTCGGGATTCTTCACTTCCCCACCGTTCTCGGCGCCGACATCCCCACCTACAACATCCCCGGAGTGACCGCGGAATTGAATTTCACACCGGAAGCGCTCGCCGGAATTTTTCTGGGAAGAATTACGAAATGGAATGACCCCGCAATCGCCGGCCCCAACAAGGGCGTAAATCTCCCGGCCAACGACATCGTGGTTGTGCATCGTTCGGACGGCAGCGGCACCACGTATATTTGGACCGACTATCTTTCCAAAGTCAGTGACGACTGGAAGAACAAAGTTGGCACAGGCGCTTCGGTGAACTGGCCCGTCGGCCTTGGCGGCAAGAACAACGCAGGTGTGGCCGGGCTGATCAAGCAGACGCCCAACTCGTTCGGCTACGTCGAATTGATCTACGCCATTCAGAACAACATGCCCTACGGCCGCGTTAAGAATTCTTCGGGCGTCTTCATCAAAGCCGACCTCGCGGGCGTCACAGCGGCCGCGGCCGGCGCCGCGAAGGACATGCCCGCCGATTTTCGCGTTTCCATCACCAACGCTCCGGGAAAGACCGCCTACCCGATTTCCAGCTTCACCTGGCTGCTCATTCCCGAGAAGTTTTCCGATGCCAGCAAACGCGATGCGATTAAGGGCTTCGTGAGCTGGATGCTCACCGATGGCCAGAACTCCGCCGAGGCTCTATCCTATGCCAAGCTTCCGAAGGAAGTAGTGGCCAAGGAAAAGCAAGCTTTAGCGCAAGTCCAGTAAAGTGGCGACGACAACGACAACGGTGCACGGCGCGGGCCCCTTCGCGGGCTCGCGTTCTTTTATTAGCCGCTTGCGCGAAGGCGACGAGATCGTCCGGCTGATCACGTTTCTTTTCGCGGCTTCCGTGGTCCTGGTCACCTTGCTGCTCGTTTTTGAACTCTGGATCGGTTCGACGTTGCCGCGCCACAAGTTCGGTTTCCATTTCTTCGTCACCAGCGTCTGGGATCCCATCTCCGACCAGTTCGGGGCGCTCACGTTTATTTACGGCACGGTCGTTACCGCCGGCATCTCGCTTATTCTTGCGGTTCCGCTCGGCATCGGCGCCGCCATTTTTCTTGCCGAGCTCGCCCCCGCGCGGGTCTCCGACGTGCTGCAATTTTTCATTGATTTGCTCGCCGCCGTTCCCAGCGTCATCTACGGCGTGCTTGGCGTATTCATCGTCATTCCGCTGATGCGCGAATATATACAGCCGGCCCTGAAAAGTTCACTCGGGTTTCTCCCGCTCTTCCAGGGGCCTGCATATGGAGTCGGCTTTTTCACCGCGGGCGTCGTCCTCGCCATCATGGTGATCCCGTACATTATTTCCGTCTCCCGCGAGGTTCTGCTTTCCGTTCCTCGAGATCAGCGCGAAGCCGCTCTCGCTCTGGGCGCCACTCGCTGGGAGTCCACCTGGAAGGTGGTGGTCCCGTTCGCGCGCACCGGCATTATGGGCTCGATTTTCCTGGCCCTGGCTCGCGCCTTGGGGGAAACCATGGCGGTCACCATGGTCATCGGTAACACCCCCACCATCAGCGCCTCCCTGTTTTCTCCCGGCTACTCCATTGCCGCCGTTATTGCGAACGAATTTACCGAGGCCACCGGAGATATCTATCTGCAATCCCTGATCGAGCTCGGCCTGGTCCTGTTTCTCCTCACCTTCATTCTTAACGGTCTCGCCCGCCTGCTAATCGTCGCCACCTCGCAGCGCGGCAGCGGAACGGGGCAAGCATGACCGCCCGTCTACGCTGGCGCAAATTCGTAAGTGGCTTCATGCTCACGATGACCGGCGTCTGTGCCGTCGTCGCCGTGGTGGTCTTGTTCTTCATCCTCGGCTATCTCGTCTATCACGGCAGCACTTCTATCAGCTGGAACTTCTTCACCAAGCTACCCGCGCCACTCGGAGAGACCGGCGGGGGCATGGCCAATGCCATCGTTGGCAGCGGCAAGTTGCTGCTCCTCGCCGCGCTTATCGGCGTGCCTGTCGGCTTCCTCGGCGCCATCTACCTCGCCGAGTTCAGCGGCACCACCGTGGCCTTCATCGTGCGCTACGCCGCCGATCTCCTCAACGGCGTGCCTTCGATCGTGATCGGAATTTTTGCCTATATCCTCGCGGTCCTACCGTTCAAGCATTTCTCGACCACTGCGGGTGGACTTGCTCTCGGCTTGATGATGATCCCCATCACCTTGCGGAGCACCGAAGAGTTCCTGCGGGCCGTGCCCCGCAACCTGCGCGAAGGCGCCATGGCCTTAGGCGCAAGCAAGGCGAAGACCATCGCTACGGTCATCGTGCCGGCCGCCTACCGCGGCATTCTGACCGCCGTTCTCCTCGCTTTCGCGCGCGTTGCCGGAGAGACCGCTCCCTTGCTCTTCACCGCTTTGGGGAATCGCTACTGGAGCCCGGGCTGGAACCAGCCAACGTCTTCGCTTCCGGTTATGATCTATAATTACGCGCTCTCGCCGTACGAAGATTGGCACCGGCAGGCGTGGGCCGCGGGACTCGTACTCCTTGGCCTGATTCTGGTCATTAATATCCTCGCGCGGGCGATTCTGTCCCGTGGCGTATCGGTTCCGAGGTCCTAAACCATGCACGCTTCTGTGAGGCCGGCAGTGTCCGTAAACATCACACCAACGGGTACAGGGTCCGCGAGCCGCGAAGCTACAGCGCCTCTGCCCATGCGCATGAGCATCAACAAGGTGAACTTCTTCTACGGCACCAAGCAAACGCTCTTCGACATCAGCTTGGGCATCGCGGTCAGCAAAGTGACCGCCTTGATTGGCCCTTCCGGCTGCGGCAAGTCCACGTTGCTGCGCACTTTAAACCGCATGCACGAAACCGTGCGCCACGCCCGCCTGGAAGGGGAAATCCTTCTTGATGGCCAGAACATCCTTGCCCAGGACGTCACGCAACTGCGTCGTCGAGTCGGCATGGTGTTTCAGCGCCCCAATCCTTTTCCTAAATCCATTTTCGACAACGTCGCGTACGGGCTGCGCATCAACGGCACCAAGCTTCCGATCGCCGAAGCCGTTGAGAAAAGCCTCCGCCACGCCGCCCTCTGGGACGAAGTAAAAGACCAGCTTCACAAATCCGCGTACGATCTGTCCGGAGGCCAGCAGCAGCGGCTGTGTATCGCGCGAGCCCTTGCCGTCGAGCCTGAAGTCCTGCTGCTCGACGAGCCGTGCTCGGCCCTCGACCCTATCAGCACGGCGAAAATCGAAGAGCTCCTGGTGTCCTTAAAGGATCTCTGCACCATCGCCATCGTCACCCACAACATGCAGCAAGCCGCCCGCGTCAGCGACTTCACCGCCTTCCTCTTGACTGGCCAGCTCATCGAGTTCAGCCCGACGCCGCACCTGTTCACGACGCCGAGCGACCCACGCACCGAAGCCTACATAACGGGTCGCTTCGGCTGAGGCAGGCGCAGGGGATTTATGTGTGGAGCGCTTTAGCGCGCCCTTGAGGAAAAATTCTTGTTGTCAGAGCCGGGCAGCTGCTGAGGGGAAGATTTCATGGAACGCCACTTCGAAAAAGATCTAAACGAACTAAAGGAACGCCTCCTCTGGATGGGCAGCCTGGCCGAGCGCGCCGTCCACCAATCCGTACACTCCGTCCTGGACTCCGACGAGCAATTGGCCAAGCGCGTCCTCGACGAAGAAGACGCCATCAATGAACTGCAAATCGAAATCGACGACCGCGTCGTCCAGCTTCTTGCGCTGCACCAATTGATGGCGGTGGACCTTCGCTTCGTCCTCGCCGTGTCCCGCATCAACAACGACCTCGAGCGCATCGGCGACCAGGCGGTCAACATCGCCCAAGCCTCCGTCCGGATCCTTCGTCATCCGCGCGTAAAGCCCTACGTCGATCTGCCGCGCATGAGCGAAGTCGCCGAAGAAATGGTCCGCGACGCCCTGAATGCCGTGGTTCGCCGCGACGTGGAGCTGGCCCAAAAAGTCCTCGCCATGGACGACCAGGTCGACCACTTCCGCGACCAAATCTCCAACATCGCCGAAGACGTCATTTATATCGTGCAAGGCCAGGACGTCCGCCACCCTACCGTAGACCGCCGGTAACCTTCTCGCGGCTGGCTCTGCCAGAAGAGTGCAGCCTGGAGACCGCTGTCATCGTCGGCGGCTCGGGGCGTTTTTGGAGCACGGCCAGGAAAGGCGGTCTCGCGGAAGGAAGGACGGACGCGTCCGTCCTTGCTTCGATTGAACGAGCATGGTTCCGGCTGAGTACTCCGTTCGGGGCGTGCGGCCGCATGTCAACGCCAATTTCTTCGGAGAAGTCGGTAAACCACTGGAATCACGCGGGTTGAGTCGGGGGAAGCCTCTAGAAATGAAAAAGGCGCCTTGCCGGCGCCCAGGCACAAAAGCCAATGAAGTTATTATATCACGCATTGGTACCGTGTCAAGGGGAATTTGTGGATTTTTGCGGGCGGGAGACTGAGGGGGCGTTGAACGCCTAACTTCCGGAGGGGGCAGGCTAAAGCGAACCCCTACATTTGGGTCGGGTCCGTCGTGCATTTGGGTCGCCCGTACATTTGGGTCAAAATGGAACTGAGGGAGTTCATCTTGCCGCCGGCGGTGGCGTTCTCGCGTTGTCGTTCGTGCGAGCGATCCAAACTAAAGCAAACAAGACGCTT
>JBEKWY010000014.1:0-54973 GCA_049512575.1 Candidatus Acidiferrum sp. | reverse complement strand
CGGCATCCGGATCGATGAACGCATCGAGGTTCACGCCGGGCTGCCCGTACGGTGCAAGCCCCATCACTTTCCACTCGTCGCTGTTCGGCACAAAACCCAGATATTCGGTGAACGCGCTGTAAAATCCGCCGATGGAATCGGGAAAGGGAATCGTCAGCACATGCTCGATCCTGCCGTTGCGACCGTGCCAGATTGAAGTCGCTTCCCATGCTCCGCGGCCGTCCATGATCACGATCGCGGAATCGTCGAACCCGGAATATCCGTAAGCACTGATCGCGTGGGCCAAATGATGATCGACGAATCGCATAGGCGCCTTCGCCGGCCCGAACCTCCGCGCAAAAGCTTTCGCACCCGACTCCTGGTGCCGCATGCTCACGTAGTAGCGCACCGAATTGAGCAGGTTCAGGCACGTCAATGCCTGCCGACCGGTCGCGTAACATTTCAAATCGTGACGAAACAAAGCGCCCGGCCGTTGCCACCCGAGACACACCTCATCCACTTGAGCCGCCTTTGCGCCCGCACGGTCAAGACACGCTTGGATAGCCAGGAGTGGAAACCGCGCATCGTGCTTCACGCGGCTGATGCGTTCTTCCGCTACCGCGAACAGCAATTCTCCGTCGCGCACGATGCAAGCCGACGAATCATGCATCTGTGAATAATTAATCCCGATGACCAGCATCCGCGGCTATCCCCGCATCGCGGTTTTCACGCCGCAACACCACGTCATTGGTGTCTTCTGGCCGGTGGTTTCGCGCACTTCGCCGCCCGCTTCGCGCACGGCGCATTCGATTCTTCCCGCATCGATTGCCGCGCCACGCCAACTTTTCCCCGCCGCGCACGGATCGAAGCCAAACATTCCCGCCACGGCCCGGCTCGGCCCGCGCATACGCGCCGACCACAACGCGTCGACGATACCCCACGCCGTTCGCCCCCGCCAGTTCATGGTCGCATCGAATCCACCGTTGAATTGAAACAGAAACGCCCCGCCTGGTCGCAGCACTCGCAGCAGTTCGCGAACATACCGGAACGTCAAGGACTCCTCGGGCAAATGCTGCAGCACCAGGTAGCTGAAAACGAAGTCCAGCGAATTCGACGCCACACAGGAAAGGTCCGCTCCGTTGCTCAGCAGCCACAGAATATTCTTCTGGTCCGCGTGGATCTTCCGCGCTTGCCGCAGCATCTCCTGCGAAAGATCGAACGCGTATACGCGCTCGAAGCGCCGCGCGAAACTATGCGTCATGCGCCCGGCGCCACAGCCTAGCTCCAGCATTGCGCCGCCCGCGGTCGGCAATCCGCAACGAGAAAGAGCCGGCGCCACGAGCCGCGCAAAGTCTTCTTCACCCGACGACAAGAACGATTCTTTGTCCCATTCGCGGCGCCAGGACGCGATGTAGTGAAACGCGTTCTTCCGCGCTCGCGCGTCCCAATCCCGCCGCATCGACTTGGTTACGCTCGCGTTCACTGTTTCGATTGCTCTTTCTGCTCCGCCACCGCCAATTCAAACACCCTCTCGAACTGTTCCGCAACGCGTTCCCAGGTGTGCCGCTTCATGGTTTCCTGCGCGGCGCGTCCCAGGCGCCCGCGTAGCTCCACCGATTCCATTAGGCGCTCGACAGCGGAGACAAACTCCTTGGCGTCCGCGGGTTTCACCAGCAGGCCGTTGTGCCCATCTTCGACGAAGTCCATCATCCCGCAAGTCTCGGTTGTCACCACCGGCATCCCCATCGCCATCGCCTCGAGCAGCACGATCGGCAAACCTTCCATCAATGAGGGAAAAACGAAAATGTCGTGCCGCGCGTAAAGTGCCGGCATGTCCGCCCTGGAAACGAACGGCAAGACATCCACGCGGTCCCGAACCTCCGGCGAAAACCACCGCTTCACGCTTTCCACATCCACGGCGCATCCCGCGATCGTCAACCGCAACTCCAGATAAATCTTGGCCAGCGCTTCAAATCCATCGCGCAAATAGTAGATACCTTTGTGATCGAGCCAGGTCCCCGCAAAGAGCAAGCGCAGCGCGCGTCCCAACCGATATTCGCGCTCTAAAAAAAATTGCGGCTCGACCCCATTGGGAATGTACCAGACACGAGTGGCTTCACGGTCGTACTTGAGTTGCAGCGTGCTCCACGACTCGCGATTGATCACCACTGCGTGATCGGCCGTTTTGATTGACCATCGGTACAACCGCATGTTGTAGACGTGCTGCCAACAGCGGTTCTTCCAGGAAAAATGCCACGCCCTTCCCTTTCTCGCTTCACGCGACATCGCATGATTTCGCCGCTCTTCAATTCCGTGCAGCAGCATCACATACGGAGGCAAGTCGCCATTCTTCCCCCAGCGCCTAGAGAATCCGTACACGAAGCCCGCCGGTGCATGAATGTTTACCACGTCAAACTCGTCCCGGCGTTTTCGCAGCAGTGCTGCCAACCGCCACGCAAATTCGACCGCCTCTAGCCTCGGGATCGCCGCCGCCCCCTCCATCACATCTTCGCGGAAGACGCACGTGACCTGGTGTCCCCGTTGTCGCAGACTCTCCGCCGTATTATGTACGACGTTGGCGACCCCTCCTTCCCGCTGTTTCGGAGCAGGAGCCGCAATCGCGATCCGCATCTACGCCGCGCTCCGTTTCTCCGCGATCACGAAATAATGATAAGCAAACGGACTGAGCATCCGCCGAAGTGTTCGGTTGGACTCCAGAACGGGAAATCCGACGGGGTTGCGGCCCGGAATGAACGGAAACTGGTGTACGGTTCCATCCGTGCGAAGAATCTTCCAGCCCGCGCGCTGAACATATTGACGAATCTGCGGAAACCATTGACGTCGGTCATAGGGCTGGTCGTCTTTGCGCTCTGGGTGTGCGAACAGCGAATACAACTCGTACAGTCCCATGAAGTTCAGATAGTTTGGGGTCGTCAAGTACAACCGTCCGCCCCCGCGCGTCACACGATGCATTTCGCTCACAGCACGCCAGGGGTCGGGTACATGCTCGATCGTCTCGCACGAAATCACGATGTCGAACGACTTATCCGCGAACGGTAGCCCCTGCGCATCCCCCTGGACGAGCGCCTGCGCGCTGTGATCTGCACCCGTCCGCCGCATTCGTTCCTTGCCGACGCGCAATGCAGCGCCGGAAAAATCGCACCCTGTCACGCTCGCACCTCTTCGGCGCAAATCGCAGACGAACCCGCCGCGACCGCATGCTACCTCCAGCACTCTCAGCCCTGTAACATCACCAAGTCTCTCGCGCACGAGCTGATACCACGGGCTCGAATCGTCCGCATGGTCCGGGTCCGAATCGAACACCCGCTGGTGCCAAACGTCATATTCGCTGCGTAGATCGATGCCTTCAGGCAAGCTCAACTCCGAATTTCAAATCCCACACACCTGTCGTCTCAATTCCGTCCGAAGTGAATCTTAATTCGCCCGCGCGCCCAGGCACGTCCCAACAACGCCGCGCCCGCAGCAGCGTTCGGCAAACTCAGCCGCGCAATCTTCGCCAATTCCATCGAAGCGCAATCCAACGCGCCATTTCCCGCGAAATAATCCAAGTACGTCAGCCGCACCCGCGATTCGGCCCACCCTCTCGCTGGTGCGGAACGTTCGTTTTCGAACTGCGCGATCAGCTCCAGAAACATATCCACACGTCGATCGTAAGTGTGCTCGTCCAGGACCTTCTTCCTGGCCGCTTCTCCGATCTTCCGCCGCGCTGGTTCGTCCCCAACATATCTTCGGACGAGAGCAGCGATCTCCCCGGCGTCACGATAACCAACAAAGTGGACCCCTTCTTCAAATCCGATGGTTGCCAATTCGGTGGGCAGCGAAGTAATGAGCAAAGCTCCCCCCGCCATGGCCTCGAACGTCCGCAAGTTCGCATCTTGCGGATAGTCGTCTCTCCCCACGTTGACAACGATCTTCGATTGCCGGTATACCCGTGCCATTTCCTCCAGGCTGTATCGCCGTTTGGCGTCATTCATGCGAAACGATTTCGCCAGATCGCTCAGAATCGGTCCGCGCATTCCATAGATTGGTCCATTGATCTGGCCAACCCATCCTACATCGTAGATCCTTTCCATCTCCGGCCCCGCGAAGTGCTGACCATCCACCGCGTGGGCCACGAAGCGAGCACCAGGATGTCCCGCGTCGCGGAACTGCACCTCATACCCCGGATGAAATACCAGAGCAAGATCAAACAGCATGGACCACGCGATGCGTTTGCTCGTGTAGGCGTACGTATCCACCTGAAAGCACGCTGTGGGAATATCCACGCTCGTAAGTCCCCACGGCAAAAATGGCACGTCGGATTCCGGATGCCAGATCAGCGACGGCCGCTCCGGGCATAGTCGCAACCACTCGTCGAGTGTTCCATTCCGCGCAAATCCCGGATCGGCGCACACCAGCCGAATTCCGCGCCGCCGAAACGCCTCCGCATACCGCGCCAGCATGTTGCATAAATTGCCTTCCCCGCAGAGCACCAAAATGGTCATCAGTTAGCCCTGCGGCGCCGTCTGCCGGCTCTGCCTTGCCAAAGCGGACTCGCGGCCCTCTTCTAGTTTCACGGCTTCGAAGGTCCAGAGCCAGTAGCAGAAAGACGGAAAGTGACCCGTCGCGCGCCAACTCCACGCTATCATTCGGCGCAAAACTCCGGCGACATATCTGCTGCTGGCCCACTTGTACGTTCTCAAAGCGACGGGAAGAATCGTCTCTCGCGGCGCCCATTCCCAGGGCGCTACCCGCAAAATCTTGAAATCGCCTTGCTCCAGAAACTTGCGAAAATTCTTATACTCGAAAAGTCCCGGATAGAGCATGATGTGGCCCCATATCGGATTCGGCACGCTGCACACCAGCCGTCCTCCGCTCTTCAGCACCCTTCGCATTTCCAACATCGCGTAATACGGACTCATCATGTGCTCCATCGTCTCCAGGCATAGGACGATATCGAACGATTCGGGAGCAAACGGCAATGGCTCGCTGGAGGGATCCATGCAGTGCCCTTCAATCCCTCGCGCCGCGCATGCCTCGATTCCGGCCGTGGACGCGTCCACTCCGACTACCTCGTTCGTGGCCTTGAGTAGTTCCAGGAGCTTGCCGTTGCCGCAGCCGACCTCCAGAATTCGCATCCCTCTGCACGACGCCAAGAACGTCTGAATCGTCCAAATATAGCGGTCCGACGAATAGTCTCCGGCCGCGTAGTAGTCGCGGTGGAGCTCCTCGACGATCTCCTTGGGGTTTTTCCCAGGACTCATTGTCGTAAGCATGTCATTTCTCAAGCGAGAAAGGATCTGATTTCACGGATACCCAAAAATCGCGGGCCTCAGTCCTGCTGTTTTTCGGCGGCGGATACATGCGAAACGCCAGGAACCGGTACGAATTTCTCTCTCGCGCCACGATACCATCCTCGCGAACCCACCCACCGCCGCGCGCGGTAAAACCACTTCGGCGGCAACACGCCAGCCGCAAGCATCGTTGCTTGCCGGAACACGCGGTGATTCCGCGGCGCGTCGGCGTGCAACACCTCGTAAATCTTTTTCTCGGTTCGCACCGTTTCCCACGGCGACCCGCCGTCCAGCATCAGGCGCATCTGGTCGGCCTCTGCCTGCACGATTTCTACGACGCAATTGGTTACTTCCGGAAAAACACCTTTTGCCGGAAGCGCCACAGAAAGGGAATTCGCCAGGGCTTCCATCACCTGCTGTTTACGCCGCAGTCCGGCGGTGTCTCCTCCCGCCGAGACGTAGAGATTACCGCCGTGGATATGGTAGTTGGTCAGCGCATCCTTCAGAATCACCATTTCGCTCAGCGCGGCGGCAACGGTAAACAGGTACTCATCCGCCTCGATTACCAGTGCTTCCGGGACCGGAAGAATTCGCTTCGCAAGTTCTGCTCGCAAGGACATTCGGCTGGTGCCCAAATAGCTTTTTCGCAGCCGGAACACTCGTGCGGCCGTGAGAGAATCAAGCCGCAGCCGCTCATTTTTCTCTGGGGCAACGATGCGCCGCGCTCCGTTGGAAAAAACCTCCACGATGGCGTGCCCTACCAGGCCAACCGCCGGGTCGGAAGCAAACACCTGGCTGACCGCTCGTAACTTGTTCGGCGCCCAGCTGTCGTCGCCATCCAGGAAAGCGATGATCTCGCCGCGGCATTCTGGAATGCCGACATTGAACGCCGACGCCTGCCCGCCATTTTTCTTTCGTACCAGCCGCAGTCGCGGCTCGAACTGGCGAACGATGTCGGGCGTGCGGTCGGTCGAGCCGTCGTCCACGACTATGATTTCCCGATCGGCCTCCGCAATGTCCTGTTCCAGCACGCTGACGATCGCCTGCTCGATGAAGCGCTCGTGATTGTACGTGTCGATCAGTACGCTGAGGAAGGGTCTCGCCATCAAAAATCACGCATCGCTGGAGTGTCGCGTCGCCAGTGAAGATCTTCGTCCGAGCCAGCGAACGCACCTTGCCTAAGTCTACGACATCTCCAGGATTCCTTGTTTCCGCGCGAGAGGAAACGAAACGATGGCGAAACAGGAACGTGGATACGAATGGCCCGAGTCAACGAAGCGATTCACGAACGCGTCTCACGCTCCTGATGTTTCGACGTGGACCGTAGTGCGTTTTTGATCGCCATTCTCCATTCGTCCAGGCGATGCACATTCTCATACCCCACGACCAGCGATCCTGCTGCATTCATATAGGTTACCGTGCGATGTCTCCACGAGAGTTGCGGCCCGTAGTAGCGCGCGTACTCGATCAGGTGCCGCGAAATACCAAGGCGGCTGGGCGGCGTCACCGCAAACTCTTCCTTTTCCTGCGAGAGGTCCCATTGCTTGAAGTAAGCATGCAGGTCCGGGCGGCGAAGGTTATAGCTGCGCTCCGACAGCCAATTTCTCATCCCGTCCACCAACGCTCGCCGTGTCCTCATTCGCAAGTCGCGTCGCAGCCGGCAGCTCTCGGACTGATCCGCAAACAAATTCGTCCCATGTACGCGGTAGACCGCCAGGAACTCCGGCACCGCAACAATCGGTGCCACAAAGACAATCAATCCGGACAGGTGCGCGTCCGCCTGAATCGTCAACGCCTCTGGAATCGGCAGCAAGAGCTCCAGCGCGCTTCGCCGGAAGGCCAGGAAGGAAGTCGGATACAAGACGTAGCTCAGCAGATCCTTAGTGTTGGATGGAAGGAATCCCGACAGCAGCGGAAGCCCTCCGTCCTGAAAAACGCCCTCGCGCGCATTCAGTTGGCGAAAGCTGTGATAGACCATTCCGGCGTCCGGATGCTTCTCGAACTCCTCCACGATTCGCTGCAATTTACCCGGCAACCAATAATCGTCCGCATCGAGAAACGCCACGAACTTTCCGCGCGCTCTCTGCAGTGCAAAATTGAACGCCGAGGCTTGCCCGCCATTCTCCTTTCTCAGACAGGTGATGGCATCCCCGAACTTCCGCAGGCGCTCCGGGGTATCGTCCGTCGATCCGTCGTCCACGACCAGAATTTCTCGCTCTTGCACCGGGAAATCCTGCGCCAGCACGCTGCCCACAGCCTCTTCGATATACTGGCCGTAATTGTAGGTATCAATCAGCACCGTAACGCGAGGAGACTTCATCTTCTGTTGTTTCCTCGCCGTTAGGCGTGCTCGCGAGAACGCCGCAGCGCCCCGCTGCGCATTCCCAGCGCGCGTCGCAACGGCCGCGTAATTCCAAGGATGAAAAACGCGATCGGTTGCAAGACGTCGAACAACAGGAATCGCTCGCCGCGCGCGGCACTGCGCTTTGCCGCCGACCAGTAACGCTTCCGGTTGGGTTTGAGTCGATCCTCACGCAACACCTCCGTCGCGTCCGCGATCGTGCGCAGATGACGCGCGCCGCCCGCCAGTTGATGGTTTTGCCCCGCTTCCAGTCCATGCCATACGCCGCGCCTGCCCTGAGGGTGATAGGCGTAGTCGTGGTTTTGGTGCACCGCGATGACCGCCGACGAAACATCGACGACCGGCTGCCTGAAATCCAGAGCCTTCCACACCAGCCAGTGATCCCAATGCACGCGGCCAACCACGAACGGCGGCACGCTGGACCCATACAAACCATGGCTGAACGCAAAATAATCGATCCACTCAGGCGTCCGCTGTACGCCACGCATCAAAGCGAGAGCCTGCAGCTGCGAGCGCCAGTTCGCTTGCGTGAAATCACAGGGTTCGGACATCTCCAGGTCCCAGCGCCGCCCTACCATCAGGAATTGCGAATGCTCGGCCTTCACGCGCTCCAGCGCACGCCGAAAATCCTCCATCAAAATGATGTCGCAGTTGAGGTAGCAGAGAACGTCGTGACGGGCGAGGGCCCGCGCTGTCGTGAACATGTAATCCAGACGTTTCGTGCCGTACTCGTTGCGCTCGACGTAAGGTTCGTGACGCAAGCCGAGCTCGCGGCCCGCCTCCGCGGCGCCGTCGTCGTCGCCAAACAAGATCACTTCGGCTTCCGGATGGACCAGCGTCCAGCTGGCCAGCGCGTTGCGCTGGATCCTCCCACTGTGCCCGCGGAAAGGTTTCGCCGTGGTAAAAAACGTAAGCACGCCGCACCCGCCTTTCTTACCTAATTTAGATATATATAGTTAGGTAAACTACAGAAGTGGGATACTACCGCAAAGGCGCGCTGATGGCTAGAAGATACTATAAAAGAACGATATACTTACCAATGGGGGTTGCGGTGGTCAGGACCCCTACATATCGCGTTATTGCCCGGCGGGATGAGCGCGTCCGCTTCGGTGAGAAGCGGTCATTTCCTCGAGGATCGTATCGATGCCGCGCGTGATCTTCCAATCCGGATAGTGGCTCTTGAATTTTCCCAAGTTCGAAATGTAGCAGATGTGGTCGCCCTTGCGCGCTTCGTCCACGTAGCGCCAGTCCAGCTTGCGCCCCGTTAATCCCTCGATCTTCGCAATGGCTTCCAGCATCGAGATGCTGTTTTCGCGCCCGCCGCCCAGGTTATAGACCTCGCCCGGCCGGGGATTGGCCGCAAACTCGTCGATGGCGCGCACCACGTCATAGCTGTGAATGTTGTCGCGGACCTGCTTGCCTTTGTACCCGAACACCGAATAGCTTCCGCCGGTAACGGCAACCTTCACGAGATAGGATAGGAATCCGTGCAGCTCCACGCCGGAGTGCGAAGGTCCGGTCAAGCATCCGCCTCGAAACACGCCCACTTTCATCCCGAAATACCGCCCGTATTCCTGCGCCACAAGATCCGCCGCAGCCTTCGATGCCCCGAACAACGAGTGCAGCGTCTGATCGATGCGGCACGTCTCCGCGACCCCATCGAAGTCCTCCGGCCGTGCGTAATCCCAGCGGGTCTCGAGCTCCTTCATGGGAATCTCGTTCGGCGCATCGCCGTAAACCTTGTTGGTGCTGAAGAAAATGAAAACCGCCTCGGGGCAATGCTGGCGCGTAGCCTCCAGCAGATAGATGGTCCCCAGCGCGTTGACCTCAAAATCGAGCAGCGGAATATCCCGCGCCTTGTCATGAGAAGGCTGCGCCGCGCAATGCACGATCAGATCGAACCGGTGTGTGCTGAATAGTTGTTCGATGCCCGCACGCTCGCGTATGTCCAGTTCCACATGTGTGAACCGCTTCGTCGCGCGCTTCAGGCGACCCAGGTTCCACAGGGTGTCCCCGGCGTCACCAAAAAACACGCGTCGCATGTTGTTGTCCACGCCCACAACTTCATGCCCACGGGCGTCGAAGTGCGCCACGGCCTCCGACCCGATCAGCCCGCTACTACCAGTTACCAGAATCTTCACGCGTGTCCCTGCCTTGTACGAAGGATGCCACAATTTTGGCCAGCTATAATCCCGAGATTGCGACTGCATTGCGCCGCTGGCCGAGAAATGTTGCTGCAGGGGAAACTCGATCTCCCCGGGAATTGACCGCACCACTTCGGTTTGCAATAGTGGAATCCAATCCCAGTATTCTTTCCCCTCCGACTGGGAGCGTTCACAAACAAGGGCTGGTTTGCGTGGATAGCTCCGTTCTCTCGTGTCTCCGCGTCTCGTGGCTGGTGCCAGGCTCAGGGATTGCTCACTCGTTCCATGGCGGCCTGCGCTCGGCATTGATGCATGGGCATGTTCCCATTCCTGCGGGCTCCTCGGCGCTCCCTCAGCATTACGACCCTCGTTTGGTGATCCTTTCCGTGGTCATCGCCATATGCGCCTCGTATGCCGCTCTGGATTTGGCGGGCCGGACCGCGGCTTCCTGGGGCCGAGTTCGTTTGGCATGGATCAGCGGCGGTGCTTTGGCGATGGGCCTTGGCATCTGGTCGATGCACTACATCGGCATGCTGGCGCTGAGCTTGCCGATTCGCGTTCTCTACGATTTGCCGACCGTGTTGCTTTCGTTGTTGGCTGCCGTATTTTCCTCGGCGCTCGCGCTTTGGCTGGTTAGCCGGAACACACTTCGCGCGGCTCCCGTCGCCGCGGCGAGTCTCGTGATGGGCGCGGGCATATCGTCCATGCACTACATCGGCATGGCCGCCATGCGTCTGCGCGCGACATGTCATTACGATCCATGGATCGTGGCGGCGTCCGTGATCATTGCCGTGATCGTTTCAGTTGTCGCTCTGCTGCTGACGTTTCGCCTTCGCGGGGCCTCCAGCGAATTCAGCGGCAGGAAGATCGCCAGCGCGGTGCTCATGGGCGTCGCGATTGCGTCCATGCACTACACGGGGATGGCTTCGGTTTCCTACTTTCCGTCTTTCCAAATGGATGGCGCCGCGCATGCGGTGGAGGTCTCCTCCCTGGGCGCCGTGGGAATCTCGATCGTTGCCGTCGTGGTTCTCGGCATCGCCGCGATCACCTCGGTGCTGGATCGCAAGCTCACCGCGCAGGCGCTCCAACTGGCCGCCAGTCAAGAGCGCTACCGGCTGCTCTTCGAACGGTCCCTGTCCGCGGTCCACCGCAGCACGCTGGATGGCACAATTCTGGATTGTAACGACGCGTGCGCTCGCATTCTTGGTTACGAGTCCCGCGCCATCGTTGTTGCGGCTTCCGCTCGTATCCAGTTTCTTGACCCAGAAGCGCGTGCCATCTACATCTCGGAACTTTCACGCCATCGCCAGCTGACGGATTTCGAAGTTCGCCTCCCGCGCCCGGACGGCCGCCTCGTGTGGATCCTGGAGAACGCCAATCTCATCGACGATCCCGCCACGGGAACCCTCGTCGTCGAGGGCACCTTCTTGGATATTTCCGACCGCAAGGAAATGGAGCTGGAGCTCACCAAGACCAAGGAACTTGCCGAAGCCGCCAGCGCCGCCAAGAGCGAATTCCTCGCCGCCATGAGTCATGAGATCCGCACCCCGTTGAACGGTGTCATTGGCATGGCCGATCTGATCCTCGAAACCAATCTCAACGCCGAACAGCGCGAATTTGCCTTAACCCTGCGTCATTCCGCGCATTCCCTCCTCGCCATCATCAACGACATCCTGGATTTCTCTAAAATCGAAGCAGGCAAAATGACCATCGAGCCCATTCCTTTTGATCTGGGCACCACGATCGACGAGATTGCCGAGTTGCTTCACATCAAAACCCACGAGCAAGGCCTTGAGTTTATCGTTCGGTACGCCCCGGATCTCCCGAAGAGGTTCGTGGCCGATCCCGGGCGCATTCGCCAGATCTTGATGAATCTTCTCGGAAACGCGATCAAGTTCACCGCCAAGGGACACATCTTCCTCAATGTTGAAGCCGGGCCCGCGGGCCCGCCGGAAGGAATGGAAAGCTCCGAGCCGCCGACGGTCGGAGTGAAGATCTCAGTCGAAGATAGCGGCATTGGCATTCCTCAGGACAAACTCGCTTCCATATTCGAAAAATTTACACAGGCGGACGCTTCTACCACGCGCCACTATGGCGGCACGGGTCTGGGGCTTTCCATCTGCCTGCGCCTCACCGAATTGATGGGCGGCGAGATGGGCGTGAGCAGCACCGTCGGCAAGGGTTCCACGTTCTGGTTGACCCTGCCACTTCCGCTTGACCGCTCCGCGCCTCCCGAACCCGTTCCTGAAGTCGAGCTCAGCGGCCTGCGCTTTCTCCATGTGGACGATAATTCCACCAACCGGTTCGTCCTCCGCGAACAACTGAATCACTGGCACCTTCGCAATGCGGAGTGCTCGTGCGGGGAGCAAGCGCTCGAATTGTTGCACGCCGCCTGCCGGGATAACGATCCGTTCCATTTCGCGATTCTGGATTTCGAAATGCCGGGACTCGATGGCGAACAACTCGCCCGGGCGATCAAGAGCGATTCGCTGCTGAAAGGTACGCTTCTGGTGATGTTGTCCTCGCGAGCGCAGCGCGGCGACGCCAAGCGCATGAGCGAAGCGGGCTTCGCCGCGTATCTCACCAAACCGTTTCGCCAATCGACGCTCATTGATGCGCTGCGAACGGTGTGGGTCAATTCCCGAAATCCCGCCGCGCCTGGCTCTCTGGTTACACGCCATACCCTGGCCGAATCCGCTTCACCGGCGTCGGTCGCGCTTCCGGCGGCACAGGGCGGCGCCGGTCCGCGCATCCTGGTTGTCGAAGACAATGCCGTCAACCAGATGGTCGCGTCACGCATGCTGCAGCGGTTAGGCTGCCGGGTCGACCTCGCTTCCGACGGGAAAAAAGCCACCGAGATGGTTCGCGCGGCTTCGTACGACCTCGTTTTCATGGACTGCCAAATGCCGGTGATGGACGGCTACGAAGCAACCGGGGAAATTCGCCGCACGGAGGCGCCCGGGAATCGCCACATCATCGTCGCCATGACCGCCAACGCCATGCAGAGTGATCGCGACCGCTGCATGGAAGCCGGCATGGACGACTACATCTCCAAGCCGGTGAACAAGGCCGAAGTCGTCGCTATCCTCAAGCGCCACATTCCCGCCTGGAGCCAGCTTCGAGACGAACCCGCCCCCGCTCACTCGAGTTGATGGCGATGTCGTAGTGGCCGACCCGCAGATCGGTTCGGCGAGACCGCCGTAGGCGCCAGATTAGTCATCCGTCCCAAGCGAATGCATACCACAAACGAAACATCTCGACGGAACCGAAACCACGACATGCGGTCCGCGTTTCGCTAGAATGCCGAGCGCCGCGCCTGGGAGGTTCTTGTGAGACGCATCTTCGGCATCGTCATTTTTCTTTCGCTCGTGCCTCTTGCCGCATCGGCGCAGAAGCCGCCGCTGCTTCCGGAAAAAGATGTTGCCGCGTTGGCACAGGAACTTTCCGGCGAAATCGCCAAGCGCAATCTCGAAGGTGTCGCGCGCTTTCATCGCCAGCGCGGCTCGCAGGGATTTCACTCCGCCGCCGAACTCGTCGCCGAGCGCGCCCGCGCTTACGGTTTGAGCGACGTCGCGATTCTGCAGTTTCCCGCCGACGGAAAAATCTACTATGGTACGCAGCGCTCGCGTCCTCCATGGGATGTGGAATTCGCCGAACTTTGGGAAATGAAGGGCGGTGTTGCGGCGCTAAAAATGGGCAGCTACGACGCAGAACCCGTGGTATTGGCTGAGGATAGCGAGAGCGCCGACGTGACGGCCGACCTGGTGGATGTGGGCGAGGGAACCAAAGAGAGCGACTACGCGGGAAAAGATGTGAAGGGGAAAATCGTGCTGGCTGGCGCGCAGCCCGGCGCGGTGCAGGATTTGGCGGTCGGAAAATTTGGCGCGGCGGGAATTGTCAGTTACGCGCAGAACCAGAAGACGGCGTGGTGGGGCGAGGACGAAAACCTGATTCGCTGGGGACATCTGGAAACATTTTCGGCGAACAAAACGTTCGGCTTCATGGTTTCGCTGAAGACGGCGCGGGCTTTGCGAGAACGGCTCGGCAATGGCGAGCAGATCAAGCTGCACGCGATCGTGAAAGCCGGGCAGCATCCGGGCTACACCGAAGTTGTGACCGCGACGATTCCCGGCGCCGATCCGAAACTCAAGGACGAGGAGATTGCGTTCAGTTGCCACCTCGATCACCAGCGTCCTGGCGCGAACGACAACGCCAGCGGTTGCGTGACGATTCTGGAGGCCGCTCGCACGCTGCAAAAATTGATCAACGAAGGAAAGCTTGCCAAGGCGGCGCGTACGATTCGTTTCATCTGGCCGCCGGAAGTCGAAGGCACGCTGACACTGCTGAATGCCAAGCCGGAATTCGCCCAACGTATCAAAGCGGTCGTCCACATGGACATGGTCGGTGGCGGACCGGTAACCAAAGCCGTATTTCATGTGACGCGCGGGCCGATGAGCCTGCCTTCGTTCGTACACGACGTCGGCTGGGCGTTCGGAGAATTCGTTAACGAGCAATCGTACAACTTCGCCGCTGGACTTCCGGCTGCCTATCCGCTCGTCGCGCCGGAAGGCGGCAAAGAAGCTTTATTGGCGCAAGACACTGCCTACACCATGGGCAGCGACCATGATGTGTATCAGGATAGTTCGTTCAAAATCCCCGCGATTTACCTGAACGACTGGCCCGACCGCTACATCCACACCAATTTCGACACTGCCGCCAACATCGATCCCACCAAACTTAAGCGCGCAGCCTTCATCGGCGCCGCTTCCGGCTACTTTCTGGCGACTATGACCACGGCCAATTTGCCGGACGTTCAATCCCAGGTGCAACACGGAACCGATCTTAGGAAAGCATCGATATTTCCACGATTGAACAGTTTGCCGGCCGAAGATGCGGTCTGCCTCGACGACTTCCGCGCGCAATATGATTGGGGTCTTCAACTCGGGTTAATCCAGTTCGTTCACGATTCGCGGAAAGAAGAAAGAGCCTACAACACGAATCGACCGAGTTGCGCGGCGGACCGAGAGCAAGCGAATGGAGGCGCCATGCGATACCGCCGGAAGCCTGAACCGCGCGGACCCGTTGCGGTCTTTGGTTCCGACTACGTGAACGACCGCACGGCGCCGGCCGGCATCGCGCCGCCAAAAATCCTCAGCTACGAAGGTCTGTGGGGCAGCGGCGAAGAGTACACCTACGAAGTGCTGAACTTTGTCGATGGCTTGCTTGACGCACAACAGATTCGTGACCGCGTTTCGGCGGAGTATGGGCCGATTCCGCTGGAGCTGGTGGTCGAGTATTTGCGCGCTCTCGAAAAGATCGGCGTCGTGGAGCAAGCAAGGTGATGCGCGCCCGCGCGGGCGAGTCCGTTGCGTCGATGGCCAACACGCACTGACGATTGAGCCTGATGATCGAGCCAAATTCCATCGCGGAGCGGATCGAACGATTGCCGCTCGGGCGTTTTCACCGGCGCTTCATCGCGCTGGTTTCACTCGGCAACTTTTTCGATTTGTACGACATTTTTGTCGTCGCATACATCGGCGCCGCGCTGCAGCAGTCTGGATTTCTGTCGCTCAAGCAATTCACCTATTTCGTGGCTTCGGGCTTCCTGGGTATGTTCTTCGGCACGATTGTGTTCGGCATGGGCAGCGATCGTGCCGGCCGCCGCAGAGCTTTCGTGCTGCTGTTGCTCATCTATTCCCTGTTCACGTTGGCCTGCGCGTTCGCTCCTTCCGCCTTCTGGCTGATCGTGCTGCGTTTTTTTGCGGGCGCGGGGATCGGCGCCGAAATCATCGTCATCGATACGTACGTCACCGAGTTGGTGCCCAGCCGCGCGCGCGGGCGGTACGTAGCCATCACGCAGGTTGTGGGATTTTGCGCGGTGCCCGTGGCGGCGGTGATGGCGCGGTTGCTGGTACCTACACATTTTCTGTTCGCGGGCTGGCGGTGGGTCATGGTCATCGGTGCAAGCGGGGCCTTGCTGACCTGGTGGTTTCGCCGCCGCTTACCGGAGTCGCCGCGATGGCTGGCGAGCCGTGGCCGCTTCGCCGAAGCCGAGCGCGTGATTTCGCAACTGGAGGCGGAGTCGTTCGGAGCTGCAACTCCGCGAGCGATGGAAATGCCGCCGCAAACCGTCACCGGGAGCGATGTTGCGACTCCGAACACGGTTGAAGCAGAGCGCGCATCCTTTGCCGAACTCTGGCGAAGACCGTACCTTGGGCGCACCACGATGTTGATCTTGTTCCAGACTTTGCAAACGATCGGTTTCTACGGATTCGCGAATTGGGCTCCCACGTTCCTGCTGAAGCGCGGTTTTTCGCTGTTGCATTCGCTGGAATATACGCTGCTCATCGCGCTGGCATCTCCGATCGGTCCACTGTTGGCCGTGGCAACATCCGATCGCATGGAACGCAAGTGGACGATCGTCGCGCTGGCGATTCTCGTGGCGGCCTTTGGCTTGGGATTTGCTGGAGCCGCGACGCCGGTATTGGTGATCCTTTTCGGCGCGCTCCTGACGCTCAGCAATTACTGGTTCTCCGCGGCGTTCCACGCATATCAAGCGGAACTGTTTCCGACGCGGCTGCGGGCTACCGGCGTGGGATTTACGTACAGTTGGAGCCGGCTGAGCGCGGTATTTTCTTCGCTCCTGATCGGCGCGGTGCTGGTGCGCGGCGGAGTAGGCGCGGTGTTCACGGTTTTGGCGGCGGCGATGTGCGGCGTAGCGTTGATCATCGGTCTACTTGGCCCGCGCACGAATCGCATCGCGCTGGAGCAGTTGGCGAGATAATCGATATTGTTTGGGCACCAGCACAGCGCGGCAGGTGTCGCGATTTTTTCTGGAGATGAAGTATAGTTTGCGCATGGACACGAAACTGGACCCACTGGCTACCGAACGCGCTTTTTTTTCCGCACTTATTTCCGCCAACCTGGATTGTTTGGATTCTTTGCTTGCGGATGATTTTATTTTGATCGATGTCTTGAACGGTTCGGAGACTACCAAGCCGATGCTGCTGGCGGCGTTAGGATCGAGCCAGGTGAAATTCGATTCCATTGAACCGGTGGAAAGCCGCGTTCGTGCGTACGCTACGACCACTGCCGTGATTACCGGCCGGACCGAACTGCGCGGACGCGTCGGCGAGGCGGCGTTTACGGCCAGCAGCCGCTACACGCATGTGTTCGTGGTGCGGGACGGCGGCTGGGTCCTGGCGTCGGCGCAGGGCACGCAGATTCGGTGAACGGTTCGGTAGCTGCTGACCGCACGGGTGACCCCTGACTCAGAACTCAGCGGCAGGTCTTTCGCGTTAGGATCCCCATCCCCACCCTGGGGAGGTGAAAGATTCCTGTGTTAGTTTGTCGATTCCGCGGAATGCTGTTCGACTATTGGCAGGAGGTAAGACGACCATGCAATATTTGCTGCTGATTTACGATTCGGAAGCGACCCGGGAAAAAATGAGTGCGACGGATCAGGCCAAGATGTATGAGGAGTACGGCCGGTTCACGAACGAGATCAAAGCGAGCGGGAACCACCTGGCGGGGCACGAGTTGAAGCCGGTGGCTACGGCGACGACGGTGCGGGTGCGGGATGGCAAGCGCGTCGCGACGGACGGTCCTTTTGCGGAGACCAAGGAGCAATTGGGCGGGTTTTACATGATCAATGCGAAGGACCTGGACGAGGCGATCGCGATTGCTGGGCGGGTCCCTTCGGCGAGGGCGGGGTCGATTGAGGTGCGGCCGATCGTGGTGCGCGAGGCGGCGGCGAACGGATAGGCACAAGCGTCGATAAGCCGAGAGTGGTTACGTCTGGACGTTGGGGGCGCAGCGATGCTGTGCCCCTACAACGTGGGTGACGCACGATCGGGTTGCGCATCGGTCGGATCCGCGCATTTGTTGACCACAATGGATTTTGAAAAATTGCATCGCACGGAGTCGGGTCGGATCCTGGCGACTTTGATTGGGTTGCTGGGTGATTTTGATTTGGCTGAGGAGATGCTGCAGGAGGCTTACGCCACCGCGTTGCAGAAGTGGCCCGTGGAAGGAACGCCCACGAATCCGCGGGCATGGTTGATCAGCACGGCGCGGCACAAGGCCATCGACCGCATGCGCCGCGAGCGGCGGTTCGAGGCCAAATCGGTGGAGATCGCGAAAACTTCGCGGTCCATCGCAGAGCCGGTTCCCGATTTGGAAGACGACATGGTTTCCGATGACCGCCTGCGATTGATTTTTACCTGCTGCCACCCGGCGTTGCCGATTGAAGCGCAAGTGGCCTTGACGCTGCGAACCGTCTGCGGCGTAACTACCGAAGAAATTTCCAGAGCGTTCCTGGTGCCCGTTGCGACGATGGCGCAGCGGATGGTGCGCGCCAAGGGCAAGATTCGCGATGCGGGCATTCCGTATCGTGTTCCGCTGCAGGAAGACCTTCGCGACCGGCTCGACGCGGTGTTGCTGGTCATCTATTTGATTTTTAACGAAGGATATCTGGCGAGCAGTGGAGATGCGCTGATCCGCCGTGAAATGTGCGCCGAGGCCGTCCGGCTGGGCCATGTCCTGTGTGAGTTGCTGCCGCGGCAGGGAGAAGCGCGAGCGCTGTTGGGATTGATGCTGCTGCACGATTCGCGAAGTGATGCGCGCGTGAGCGCCGAGGGGGAATTGATCTTGCTTGAAGAGCAGGACCGCCAGTTGTGGCGATGGGAGCAGATTCGCGAAGGAACCGCCTTGGTGGAATCCGCGTTGCGGAGCGGGGCCGCGGGCGCGTATACCGTGCAGGCTTCAATTGCGGCGCTGCATGCGAATGCGAAGACGGCAAAGGAAACCGACTGGCGGCAGATTGCGGGCTTGTATGGCGTTTTGTTACGGATGGAACCTTCGCCGGTGATTGAGGTGAACCACGCGGTGGCCGTGGCCATGAGCGAAGGCTTGGAGGCGGGCTTGGCGCTGTTGGATAGGTTGGAAGAGCGCGGCGAGTTGAAGGAATTCCACCTGTTGCCGGCGGCGCGGGCGGATTTGTTGCGCCGCTTAGGAAGAATGCAAGATGCGGCAGGGGCTTATCGGCGGGCGTTATCGCTGGCTACCAACGATATTGAGAGGAAGTTCTTGCGGCGCCGCTTGGCGGAGGTGGAGGAAAGGCCCGCCGCGGAGTCACGAAAGCACTGAGAAAAGAGCGCACGCGGAAGCGCAGCTTTGCGTTGGATTCGAAACTGGAAATAGATTAGATTGCGGTTGGCAGCCGCCAGCGTTCGTCCTCCTCCTGGCGGCGACAAGGACGCGAGATGTCTTCGGCCGATCCCCTATCGCCTGGCGCCAAGTCTAGAACATTCCTGATCACCTGGCTGCTGGCGCTCGGGTCAGCGGTGTACTTGGTCGAAAATCTGTGGGTCGACGCGTGGTTAAGGGCCAAATTTGACAGCTTGCCTTCGCTGGTGCCCGAAGCTCTCACTCCTTGGTGGTTCGTTGTGTTTGGGGTTGGCGGGATTGTTTGCGTGGTGCTGATTGTGTGTCAGGTATTGGTAAGCCGGCACCGCCGAATCTCCTTGCCGGCCAAGGTGTTCACCGGATTCGCGGTGATTGTCGCCTGCGTTTTGTGGGCGGTCTGGTTCACGGCGACGAGCGGGGCAACGTCGGCTGCCGCGGCTGGCGCGGGGCCGCATAAACACGCGGTGACGCTGACCTGGAACGCCAGCACGTCGGCGGTCGCTGGGTACAACGTCTACCGCAGCACCGTGAAAGGGCGGGACTACGTCAAGATCAATGCCGCGCTGGTCCGCGATCGCCTCAGCTACAAGGATGAAGAGGTCGACAATGGGAAGACGTATTACTACGTCACACGGTCAGTAGATGCGAAGGGGAAAGAGAGCGGCGATTCGGCGGAAGTCGTGGTTACAGTTCCTTAAGTCTTGCGGTGCTATCCGCAATCACCCAGGTCCAAAGCCGTCCCCAACAACTCAAGCCTGTCAGGACCTCAGCGCTAACCTCAGCAACCAATCCCGCCGCACGCGCCCGAATTGTCTGCGCTCAGGACTTCGATGGTCCTACTCGACACGCAGCGCGTTCATGGGCTGGATGGAGGCGGCGCGATTCGCCGGGATGACGGCGGCGAAGAACGAGCAAATGGCCAACGCCCCGGCGGCAATGCCTAGGGCCAGCGGATCCCAGGAGGCAACGCCGTAAAGTTGCGCGGAAATCAACCGGCCCGCGCCTATCGCCAGTGGCAGGCCCAGGACCAGGCCAATCAACACCCGCTTAAATGCTCCCAGCAGCACCAGTTGCAACACTCGTCCGCGGTCCGCGCCCAGCACCATGCGGATGCCGATTTCATTGGTGCGCTGAGCCACCGAGTAAGCAGTGACGCCGTAGAGGCCGATCGCGGCGAGGATGAGAGCGATGACGCCGAACATACCGGCGAGGCTGGCCACGGCACGCTCTTGATCGAAGGAAAGGTCGATCTGCTCCTGCATCGTTCGAATGCTGGTGATCGTCGTGTTGGGATCGAAGTCGGCCAGCGCTCGTGTGGCTAGAGGTTCCAGCGTGCCGGTGGGCGTCTTCGTGACCAGCAGGATTCCACCAATGTAGTGGGAGCGAAGCTCCAGATTCTTCATCAAGGTGTTTTCGTAGTTGACGTTCTGCATCAGCGGGACGTAGAACATCGGCCGCGCCGGCTTCTGGAGTTCAAATCCCGCAAACTTGGCGTCCCCCACGACCCCCACGATTCGAAACGTTCCCGCTAGTTCCGGAACGTCCAGGCCAAAATGTTGATCGATGGGATCTTCGCCATTCTTGAAAAAGCGTTTGACGAAGGCCTGATTCACGACGGCGACCGGCGCGGTGGTTTCCGTGTCGGCGGCCGAGAAGTAGCGGCCACGGATCACTGGAACGCCCAGATCCTGCAAGTAGTTCGCGCCGACGCGATCCCACGACGCCCCTGATTCATTGTTCATTTGTCCTGGAGGATGGCCCGCCACCATGATCAGCTCGCCCCAATTGTCGGTCAGCGGGTTGTACATGGCGAGGTCCGCGCGCTGGACGCCGGGAAGGTGGTTGAGGGTGTCTTCGAGCTGGCGATAGCGCGCAATCATGCCGGTTGCTGGACGATCCGAGGATGGTTGGAGCACTTCCACCTCGACGCGGTTCGGCACCTGGAAGCCGAAATCCTGATGCTCGAGTTTGTTGAGGCTGCGACCCAGCATGGTGGCGCCGGCAACGAGAACCACCGAAAGGGTGGCCTGCACGACGAGCAGCGCTTTGCGGGCGAACGAGGAGCGGTCGGTGTTGCCGCGGCCAGTGCCACGAAGTGCGTCGGCGGGATCGGTGCGCGTGGCGAACCACGCCGGCGCCGCGCCGAAAATAATGCCGGTGATCAGCGCGAGAACGAAGGCGAAGGCGAGGACCATCAGCGAAGGCGCAGTGCTGATGGGAAGAAAATGCGCGCTGTGGAAGGCCAGGGCGAGCAGCAAGCGCGCCGCTCCGGCGGCAACCAGCAGGCCGGCAATGCCGCCCGCGACCGCGAGCAGGATACTTTCGGTTAGGGCTTGCCCAACAATTTGTCGGGGCGTCGCGCCGATGGCCAGCCGCACCGCGGTTTGGCCGCGGCGGGCAACCGCGCGAGCCAGAAGCAGGTTCGCGACGTTAGCGCAAGCGATGAGCAGCACGATCCCACAAACCGCCAGCAGAATCTGCAGGCTTCGCCCGTACTCTTCTTTCATAACCGCCACGCCGGATCCCGCCGGAACGATATTGATGACCTGCTTGGGCAGCATGCGAATGACGTCCGGCATCCAGTTCGAGGGATAGCCCGAGTCGTATTGCATCCACTGGCGCAGTACGCCGGTGAGACGCGGTGCGATTCCTGCGGTGGTCGCTCCGGGACGCAAGCGGCCGATGGCGCGAAGCCATGCGGAGATGGATTGACGCACCAGCGCGGTGTCGCCGTTGATGGCGGCTTCCTGCTGGAGCGGAATCCAGATGTCGGGAGGGTCGCTGTTCAGCGTCTCGCCGAAGAATCCGGGTGGCGCGATGCCGATGATGGTGAAGGGATGCCCCTGCACCTCAAACGTCGAACCCAGCACCGTGGGATCGCTGGCGTAGGTGGTTTGCCAGGCACGATGACTGAGAACGGCTACGGGCGCCGACGCGGGAGTGTCATCATTTGGAGTGAATACACGCCCGGCGAACGCGCCGACGCCCAGCGTGGAGAAGTAGTTCCCGGTCACATATTCGGAGCGCAAGGGCCGCGCGGCAGACTCGACGCCTTCGCGGCGCACCGTGGCGCGCCAGTCGCCGGCCTGGAAGGCGGCGAGTTCTTCGAACTCGGGAGCTTGGGATTTCAGGCGTTCGAACAGCGGGTAGGAGTACATGCCCCAGGTATCTTGCGGGCCGCCTTCCACGCAGCAGTCGTCGCCCTCGCCGATGCGGTAAAGGCGGGCGGGGTCGGAGACGGGGAGGGACCGAAGCATTATTGCGTGGATCAGCGTAAAAATAGCCGTGGTCCCGCCGATGCCGAGGGCAAGGGTGAGGATGGCCGCGGCCGTGAAAATGGGTGCCTGCCGGAATTGGCGTAAGGCGTACCGAAAATTAGCCAGAACGTCGTGCATTGGGGCACCTCACAGAGCTTTACGAGACCCGCCCGCCGCAAGTTCCCCAAAATGCCTTTGTGGGGTACAAGGGGGTGCCTCCCAAGCTGCGGCACTGTTAAGTGCCTGAACTCGAAGGTCTTCGTAACCTGGGAGATGTAAAGACGACGCGAATGGGTCGATGGTTAGGTCGCTCGGCGTCCCCGGTAGCGCCGGCTCGTCCTGAGCCTCGGAGGGCATCCCGCCAGGCTCCGTCCCGCAACAGTGTAAAAATAACTCTTGACTTCTATTACTTCTCTGGTATAATCGTTGTCATTGAAAGCTACGTCTAAAGAGCGTCGGTAAATCCGACGCTCTTTCCTTTTCTGCCTCATTCTTTTGCGAACTGCGTCGGTATTGGGACTTTGTGCTAAACCCTTGCGAATCAGCCACATACAAAATGCACCGCACCGCCATATGCGACCGCAAGTCATTGACGTGATTCATCTTATTCCGCGCAGGCCCCTCGAAGCATGGACGGACGCGTCCGTCCTTCCTTCAAAAAAAAACCACCCCGGTCGTGATCCGCAAGAGATTGGCCGCGGCCGCCAAGGCCACACCGCGAACACCACGAAACGCAATACTGTCATCCTGAGCGCAGCGAAGGATCTCAACGGCTCGAAGTTCAGCTCGCAGCGTTACTCACAAATGCGGCAATCCCGGGATGGTTCTTAGACGTCGTAGGAAGACGCCGTCTCTAAGGCCTGGGCCGCGCGTGTGCTAGCATGGAATCTCACGCTTCGACGTCTTAAGCGGCAATCTCAACCTTCATGATGACGACTGCCATGAAAGCTTTGCGCAAGATGCAGCCTGCGCGAGGCCTTTCCTTTGAGAAAACGACCGTGCCGGCCATCGGGCCGACGGACGTTTTGGTGCGTGTGCGCACCGCCTCAATCTGCGGCACCGATCTGCACATTTATGGCTGGGACCGCTGGTCGCAGGGCCGCATCAAGCCTCCGGTAACCCTGGGCCACGAATTTTGCGGGGTGGTCGAGCGGGTCGGGGACGAAGTCACGGCCGTGCGCGCAGGGGATTTCGTCAGCGCCGAGATGCACGTTAATTGCGGGCATTGCCGGCAGTGCCGCGTCGGCGAAGCTCACGTTTGCCAGAATTTGAAGATTATTGGGATCGATCAGGACGGCGCGTTCGCGGAGTTCGTGAAAATTCCGGCTTCCAACATTATTAAGCTCGATGCCAGCATCCCCGAACATTACGGCGCGATTCTGGATCCGCTGGGTAACGCGGTGCACACCGTTTTGGCCGGGCCGATTGCGGGGATGACGGTCTTGGTTACCGGATGCGGGCCCATCGGCTTGATGTCGATCGCCGTGGCCAACGCCTGCGGAAGCTCAACCGTTTTTGCCACCGAGACCAACGAGCAGCGCCGCACCATGGCCAGGAAAATGGGCGCGGACGTGGTCATCAATCCTGCCGCTGAGGACGCCGTCGCCAGGATCAAGGCCGAGACCGACGGTACCGGCGTGGATGTTCTGCTGGAAATGTCCGGAAATCCCACGGCGATTCAGCAGGGTTTTAAATCTTTGCGCGCGGGCGGGAGAGCTTCGTTGCTGGGAATACCCACGGAATCCGTGCCCTTGGATTTGGTGAACGACGTCATCTTCAAAGGCGCAACGGTGCAGGGCATTTACGGCCGCCGCATGTATGGCACTTGGGTGCAGATGACCGCCCTGCTGAAGGCCGGTCGACTGAATCTGGATCCCCTGTTCGGAGAGCGGACTTCCCTGGAAAAGTTTGAGGGCGCCTTCGCGATGTTGCAGGGCGGGCTGGCGGGCAAGATTCTGCTATATCCCGATGGAGTGCCCAAATAGAGAGCGAATCGTCGCCAAGAGCTAGGAGCTAACTATGTCGGACACCGCAACACAGACGACGAAACAGAATCCGCTGCAATTTGTCAGCGACGCGCTGGGGGAATTGAGGGCGAAAGGCGTGGCGCCGAGGTTGCGAGTGCTCGACGGCGAGCAGAAGCCGGTTGCCACCTTCGATGGCAAGGAAGTGATCAACCTCGCTTCGAACAATTATTTGGGCCTGACGACGCATAAGACCTTGCGCAAGGCGGAGATCGAGGCAGTTCGAAAATACGGCGCCGGAGCCGGCGCCGTGCGCACCATTGCCGGGACCATGAAGCTCCACATGGAGCTGGAGGAGCAGATCGCGAAGTTCAAGAATGTCGAAGCGTGCGTTGTGTTTCAGTCCGGATTCACGGCGAACGCGGGAACGGTCTCGGCGATCTTGGGCAAGGAAGACTTGATCGTTTCCGATGAACTAAATCATGCGTCGATCATCGATGGGGCGCGGCTATCGAAAGCCACGATTAAAGTCTTCAAGCACAAGGATGTGGCGGATTGCGAGCGCATTCTGCAGGAGACCGCGGACTGGAAGGGGCACAAGCTGATGATTACGGACGGCGTGTTTTCGATGGATGGGGATATTGCGCCGCTGCCAAAGCTCTGCGATCTGGCCGAGAAGTACAACTGCATCATGATGGTCGACGACGCGCACGCCTCGGGAGTGCTGGGACGCGGAGGGCGCGGCTCGATCGACCATTTCAACTGCCACGGGCGAGTACACGTTCAAGTGGGGACGCTGAGCAAGGCCATCGGCGCGATGGGTGGATACGTTTGTGGGTCGCGGGACCTGATTGATTTTCTGTACCTGCGGGCCCGGCCGTTCTTGTTTTCGACCTCGCATCCGCCATCCACGGCCGCCGCCTGCCAGGCAGCGTTTACCTTGCTGGATTCACCGGAAGGCGAGCGGCTGGTGAAGAAGCTTTGGGCGAATACGAAATTCTTCAAGCGCGAACTCAAGAAGCGGGGGTTCCAGTTCAAGGTGAGCGAGACGCCGATTATCCCCATCCATGTGGGGGATGCCGCCAAGGCGTTTGAGTTTTCGAAGCAGCTGTTCGAGGCGGGTGTGTTCGCACCGGCGGTGGGGTTCCCCACGGTGGCGGAGGGTAGGGCGAGGCTACGCGCGATCGTGAGCGCGACGCACAAGCGGGACGACCTTTTGCGCGCTGCGGATATTTTAGCGACGGTCGGAAAGCCTCTCGGAGTCATCTAATTGCCGCACGCTGGGAGTAGTTGAGGCAGATCGAAGTTGCGTATTTTTGCAGTACCGGGACGCCGTTTCGAACTATATTGGCATTCTTAATCATTTCTTAAGTCAAACAAACTAATGCCCTTATCTTTGGTTAGCTTCGTGCATGCTCAAGTGAATAGTAGTGTGTCGATTTGTGGCTCCCCAGCCAGGCGGTTTCCCCGAGAAGGGAGGACGCGTCACATGATGAAACTTGCAGCAAGTTTGCTTTTCGCAGGCGCGCTCTTGGTTCTGACGGCCAACGCACAGACTCCTCCCGACCTGCAGCCATCTTTGAAGTCCGATTCCAGCCAAGTTCATGCCCCAGTCATTGCTCCTTTGGGAGTTGGGACGGCGTTCAACGCTTCCCTGGATGACACCCTCGATACCCGCAAAACCAAAGCCGGCGATCTGGTGACCGCCGAGACCGCCGAGGATGTTTCATATCAGCAGTGCATAATCTTCCCGAAAGGGACAAAGATCGTAGGGCATGTGGTGCGGGTAACGTCCGGAGGACGCGGGCGGGCGGGATCGGCGATCTTTATTCAGTTTGACAAGGCGACGATCAAGGACGGGCAAGAAGTAATCCTGAACGCAGGGATTCAGGCGCTGGCTGTGGGCACGGTAGCGCCGATGTCGCCCAATGGCGCCAAGAGCAGCACCTCAGCTCCGCAGCCGGTTCCGGTCGTGGATGCGAGCGCCGGGACAGCGGCATCCAGCGACGCCTTGGTCGTATCCACGCTTTACCAGGCGCCGCGCAGCACAGTGCAGCCGCCGCTGACGGCACCTTCCGCAGCGGAAGGGGAATTTACTTCGAGCGGCCTGTTTTCTTTGGATAGCAAGGGCGCGTTCGGGCGGCCGGACCTGAAAGTGTACACGCCCACCTCGGAAGGCTCGCATGGCACCGTCCTGCTTTCTTCCAAGAAGAACATGCACCTGGATGCGGGCACGCACCTGCTGCTGGTGATTCAGCCGCCGCCCAGTGCGGACTCGGCAGCGCCGAGTTCTTCTTCGACCGATCTTGATCCCAAGCAATAACCTGCACATCGCTATACTGCTAGTTCCTATCGGGGGTTTCCTCACCATGAAATCGATATGTAGAACGTCGCTTTGCGCGGGTCTAGGTTTGGTCCTCGCCGGCTTCGCCGCTGTATCTCCGGCGACCGCTCAGGAGGCAGGCGCAGCGGCGAGCGGAAGAACGGAAGTTACGCTGGCGGGTGGCACACCCATACTGGTGGAACTGAACAACGGCGTGGACTCGAAAAAAGCCAAGGTCGGAGATCCGATCGTGGCCCATACGACGGCAGCTTTGAAGTCGACCGACGACCGCACCATCCTGCCAAAGGGCGCAAAGGTCGAAGGGCACATTACCCAAGCGGACGCGAAGTCCAAAGGCGGCACCGAATCAGCGTTGGGCATTCAGTTTGATAAGGCAATCATGAAAGACGGGGGAGAAATACCACTCAGCGTGGTGATTCAGGCGGTCGGGGCGCCGGCGAATTTTTCAGGCGCCGGAGATACAAGCTCGTTGCCGAGCCCGTCAAATACCGGCACAACGCAAACCTCGCCGATGTCTACGCAGCACATGCCGCCCCCGACCGCACAAGAGGCGGGGGGCGCGCCGCCGGATGCGGGCGCGGGTGCTGCGTCCTCGCCACGACTGGATGCGAAAAGCCGCGGTGCGATCGGCTTGCGTGGGATCACACTGAACGACGAGCCGGCAAACAGCCGTCCAGCGACGGTGGTCGTGTCCAACGGAAAAAGCGTGCGTCTGGATGGCGGCACGCAACTCCTGCTGGTAGTGCAGGCGCAAACGCCGGCTCAATAGCGAACGGGGCGGCGGCCACTTCACCCTCGGTGCCAGTCGAGCTTTGACTCTCAATTAAATGGCTTCGAATCCATTCCCGAGTTACATTCCTGCGGGTGTAAATCGCCGGCGAATCGAGGAACTATGTCTTTTGGTGAAACGAGAGAAGCCAGAATTTCAGGGGTTCTTGCCGCCGCGCTGGCGATATTCCTTCTGGCGGGGCACGCAACTCCGGCTGCGAGTCTTCCCTCCATAGCGGAGCCTGCGGAGACGCGCGCCGTTGCGAACCCCGCCCTGGACAGTGTTTGTCAGACGATTGTGGATGCCAATGACAAGCTCTACACGACGTCGTTCCACATGTACATGACGCAAACCAGCCCCGGGATCGAAAACGGGAAACCCATGAAAAGCGAAGTGGTTTTTGTGGGCGGCCCTCGCCGATATGTTTGGTACGACGGCAAATGGACGGACAGCCCATTTTCGACGGCGGATCTGAAGGAGATGGAGGAACGCAACCTGAAGAATGCCAAGAACGAATCCTGCCGATATCTGCGCGACGAGCCGGTGAATGGCGAAAGCGCGGCCGTGTACACCGAGCACGGCGAATCCGAACATGGGAAGGACGACAGTCAAATCTGGATTTCCAAAAGCAAGGGACTGATTTTGCGCATGGAGACGGATTTGGATACCGGCGGCGGCGCAAATGGCAAAAGCCATCTCTCGGTTCGCTATGAGTATGGCAACGTCCAAGCGCCGAAATTGTAAAACGATCGGTACGTTTCGCAATTGCGTGACGGGATAGTCGAGCTCGCTTGAAGTGACCCCCGACCACCGCCGGGTCTTCAAAGGCAGGTTAGCCGCTTTGCTATACTCGGCGGGATGCCCTCCGCTCCGAAAAAACTCTTTCTGATTGATGCCATGGCGCACATCTACCGGGCGTTTTTTGCCCCGATGGTGCGCATGAATGCGCCTTCCGGCCTGCCTACGAAAGTTCCTTTCCTGTTCAACAATATTCTTCAGCGGCTTTTGAAGGACTATAAGCCGGAATACCTGGGTGTGGTGTTTGATACCAGCAAGCCGACATTTCGCGACAAACTTTTCGAGAAATACAAAGAGCATCGAGCTCCGATGCCGGATGAATTGAAGCTGCAGGTGCCCTACGTGCGGCGTTTGTGCGAAGCGCTGCAGGTGCCGATCCTGGAATACGACGGATTCGAAGCCGACGACGTTCTTGGCGCCCTTGCGGAACAAGGCGCGAAACAAAAGCTGGACGTGCTGCTGGTCACCAACGACAAAGACATGATGCAGCTGGTCGGCGACGGCGTTCGCGTGCTGCGGCCGGGAACCGGCGGGATGAAGAACGACGTCATCGTGGACGAAGCGAAAGTGAAGGAAATTCTGGGCGTGACGCCGGAGCAGGTCGTGGACTACATGGCGCTGTTCGGCGACAGCATCGACAACATTCCGGGGGCGAAAGGGATCGGCGAAAAAGGAGCGGCGGAGCTGATTCAGAAATACGGCAACGTGGAAAGCGCGCTGGACCACGCCGCGGAGGTGCCGAACAAAAGATATCGCGAGGCTTTGCAGCAGCAGAAGGAACAAGTGCTGCTGTCAAAGCAGTTGGCGAAGATCGCGACGGATGTGCCGGTGACGCTGAATCTGGGCAGCTTGAAGCGGCGCGATCCGGACATTGCGTTGCTGACGGCGCTGTACCGCGAACTGGGATTCAATTCGCTGCTGAAAGATTTGGGCGCGCAAGCGGTAGCCACGGCCGCGGCCAACGAGCAGGCGGCGGTCAACACCGATTACGTGCAGTTCGCGACCGTGGAGGAGTTTCGCGGCTATCTGGCGAACCTGCCGGCGAAAGCGCCGCTGGCGATTTGGTTTAATTTGGAGACCGGCGAGCGCGAGGCGGAAGGATTCGGGAACCGCGTGGCATCGATCGAAGTGTCGTCGAAGACCGGGGAAGGCCGGTCGGTGTGGATGGACGAGAAGGGCGAAGCGCTGAAGGCGCTGGCGCCGCTGCTTGTGGATCCCAAGCGGCCGAAGATCGTGCACGATCCGAAACTCTTCCAGATTCTGGGCCAGCGCGCGGCGAATATCGTGCACGCCACGCAGATTTATTCCTATTTATTGCGCCCGACCACCGGCAATCACAATTTCGCGGATGTGGTGATGCGGCAATTCAACGTGATGCTGGGAGGCGGGCCGGGTGAACAGGCGGACTACCTGCACCGGCTGGCGCCCGTGCTGCGACAGAGTGTGGAGGGCCTGCAACTCGAGCGCGCGTACGAACAGATCGATCTGCCGGTCGCCGCAGTTCTTGCCGAGGTAGAACGCAACGGCATCCGCGTCGATCCAAAAGCGCTGGACGCGATGTCTTTGACCATGGAGAAAGAAGTCCGGCGGCTCGAGAAAGAAATTTGGGAGCTTGCCGGCGTGGAATTCAACGTCAACTCGCCGACGCAGCTTGCCGAGATTTTATTCGACAAGCTGAATCTGCAGGCGCCGTTCAAGCGCGGGCGCGGCCGCGTGCGCTCGACGGCGGCGGACGTGCTGGAAGACCTCGCGGAGCAGCATGCGATTCCCGCAAAAGTGATCGAGTACCGCGAGGTGGCGAAACTCAAATCCACCTACGTCGATGCGCTGCCAAAATTGATTCATCGCGAAACCGGACGGCTGCACACCAGTTTTTCGCTGACCGGCACCGCCACCGGACGGCTCAGTTCGTCTGACCCTAATTTGCAGAATATTCCGATACGGACGGAACTCGGGCGGCAGATTCGTGCCGCATTCGTCGCGGAGCCGGGGAAAATCCTGCTGGCGGCGGACTATTCGCAGATTGAATTGCGAGTGATGGCGCATTTTTCGAACGATCCCGTTTTGCTGGCGGCGTTTCGCAACGCGGAAGACATTCACGCGCGCACGGCACAGGAAGTCTTTGGCGTGGGACCCCTGGGACAAACCGCGGAACACCGCCGCGCCGCCAAGGTCATCAATTTCGGCATCATCTACGGGTTGTCGCCGTTTGGCCTGGCGCAGAACCTGGGCATTCCGCAAAGGGAAGCCGCGCAATTCATCCAGGCGTATTTTGCGAGGTATCGCGGGGTGAAAGAGTACCTGGACAATTCTCTGGCCGAGACGCGCAAGACCGAAATGGCGAAGACTTTGTTCGGACGCATCCGGCCGATTCCGGAGATCAATTCGCCGCAGGTGCAGCTTCGCAATTTCGCGGAGCGCACCGCGCTGAATTCACCGCTACAAGGCACGGCGGCCGATTTGATCAAGCTGGCGATGATCGCGATCGACCGGCGGCTGGCGGAAGAGAAATTCGAAGCGAAAATGATCCTGCAGGTGCACGACGAGCTGCTGTTCGAGGCGCCGGAGAAGGAGCAGGAGGCGCTGACCGAGTTGGTGCGGCACGAGATGGAGAATGTGTACAAGCTGGCGGTGCCGCTGGTGGTGGAGATCGGGGTGGGGTCGAATTGGCGGGATATGGAGTAGGCGGCCGCGGGCACAGCGGTGCTGTGCCCCTACAAGGGACGTGGGCGGGCTTGTTTAGCCAAAAGAGCATTCCCGCTTAGGTAACATTGCATGTTGCCCGGGGAAGTCGCCAGAATTCGTCTGCTAGAGTATAAATACCCACCTGCGTTTGGGACTTTTCATGAAACGTGCTTGCTCACTGCTGTCCTTGGCAGTCGTATTGATCCTTGCCGGATGCAAGAACGGCACGGCCGGGCGCGTCATTTCCGTCAGCGTTTCGCCTAGCGGCGTGAACGTGGTTGTGGGAACAACGCAGCAGATGACCGCGACGGTGACGGAATCGTTCAACACGGCGGTTACCTGGAGCGTGGTGGGCGGCAGCGGGAATGGCGCGATTTCGAGTACCGGTCTCTACACTGCGCCGGCCACCGTGCCGACCCCGGCGCAAGTCACGATCATAGCCACGTCTCAGAGAGACCCGACGAAGTCTGGATCGGCCACCGTGACGATTACCACCACAGCCGGGCCCACGAACGTTACCGTGGCGGTGAGCCCCTTGGTGGCGAGCGTGGCCAACTACGGAACCCAGCAATTCACGGCGACGGTAACGGGCACCGGGAATATAGGAGTGACCTGGCAAGTGAACGGAACAGCCGGCGGAAGCCAAACGTTGGGATTCATCTCGTCGAGCGGCTTTTATGTGGCGCCGGGGAATGTGCCGACGGCTTCGGACGGCAAAGGCGGGAGCGTAACCACGACGCTATCGGTAACGGCCGTTTCGCAGGCGGATCTTACGGCGTCGGGGTTATCGACGGTGACGATTGTGCCTGGAAATCAGAATCCGCAGACCGGCCCGATTGAGCTGGGGACGTCGGGAGGAAATGGCAACGACTCCATCTCGAATCCCACCAATCACACCATCACGTGCTGTGGCGGAACGCTCGGATCGCTGGTGACGCGCGGAGGGACGCAATACATTCTGAGCAACAACCATGTGTTGGCGCGTGCTGATTCCGCGGCGATTGGCGACCCGATCGTGCAGCCTGGGCTGATCGATGCGGGGCTGACGGCTAACTCCAAATGCGATAAGACGCAGGCGACGACGGTGGCGAACCTCACGGAGTTTGTGAATTTGCAGGCGGAGGACCAGAACGCATCGTCATCGAACATCGATGCGGCGATCGCGCAGGTGGTCACCGGACTCGTCGATCCTTCGGGAAACATACTTTTTCTCGGCGGCGTGACGGATTCGAACGGCGTACCGGTGCCAGGAGCGCCAAACGCGGGCTCAGGCGTACCGGCGACGCTGGGCATGCCTGTAGCCAAGAGTGGCAGGTCGACGGGACTGACGTGTTCAACGGTGCTGGCGGTCAACACGGACACCAGCGTGCAATACAACACCATGTGCGACGGAAGCGGAACCAGTTTCACGGTGGACTACGATAACCAGGTGGATGTCGCGGGCGGGGGTTTTGCGGCGGAGGGCGATTCGGGTTCGCTGATCGTCACGCAGAACACCACCGATGCGGTGGCGTTGCTCTATGGAGGCTCGGATACCGACACGGTGGCAAATCCCGTGGCGCCGGTGCTGAGTTTTTTCGGGAGCGGCGGGAATGCGGTGACGTTTGTCGGCGGAACGGGGCATGCGGTGATCGGTTGCTCGTTGCCGACCGGGCCGCAGTCGGCAGCGCGAACGCTGCAGCCGGCATCGTTGGCCGCGGAGACGATGCAGAAAGCGCTGGCCACGCGAGACGCGCAGGCTCCCGCATTGCTGGCGTATCCGGAAGTGCAGGCTGTGGGCGTCGGCGCGAGCTTTGATAGCCCCGCGGAGTCCGCAATCGTGTTTTTCGTGACGCGCGGGCAGCTCCGCACGAACCTACCGGCCCAGGTGGATGGCACTCGCACGGTTATCGTGGAGGGCGATTTGTTCGCGCGCCGGGGAGCGATTTCCGCGGCGGATACGGCACTGAACGAGCAAGCGGCGGCGCCGCGACAATTGGTGTATTCGGTGACGGCCGCGGAGCTCGAGCGCGCGAAAGTGGTCCACGCAGCGCACGCGAAGGCTTTGATGCAGCAGCCCGGAATACAGGGCGTCGGGATCACCTCAAGCGTCGATTCGCCGGGTGAAGCTGCGCTGATGATCTTTGTGATTCGCGGCGTAACGCATGCCCCGATTCCGCCGGTGATCGATGGATTACGAACGCGGGTGCGAGAATCGAGCCGATTCCGCGCGGGCTACCGGGGACTTGAGCCGCAACGCGCGTGTAGGCTGCCTGTGAAGCGGGCCGCGCGCTAGGACTCCTTATCAACGGGCGTTGACGACTGCGCCACACCTCCTTCGGCCGACTATCTTTACATCCCTTTCCGGGCGTAGAATCCGCTCACGAATCAAGCGTAGTGGTTTCTACCGTCGATTAGCGAATCAGGAGGCAGATATGAGGCGCTCTCTCCCCGTTGCGGGTGCGTTTCTGCTGGTGTGTTTCGGCGTCACTGCCGCGTCGCGAAACGCGGCGCAGGATAGTCCATCCCAGACGCCAGCCGACGATTACAAGATCACACCGGAAGACATCGCGCGAAAGAATCCAGTGAAGTCCTCGCCGGAAGGGTTGGCGGAAGCGCGCCGCGTCTTCAAATACGACTGCGCCATGTGCCACGGGACGGCGGGAGACGGCAAAGGCGACGTCGTCGAGTCCATGAAGCTGACCATGCATGACTGGCACGATCCGGCGGCCCTGGAGGGCAAAACCGACGGCGAGATCTTTTACATCATTACCAAAGGCAAGGGGAAAATGATGGGCGAAGGAGATCGCCAACCGGAGAAACTGCGCTGGAACCTGGTGAATCTGGTGCGCTCGATGTCAGGAAAAGGAGCGCAAGCGAAATCTCCAGCGCCGCCCGCCGCCAGTTCTCGTTGATGAGGAGTAGACTCGCGCCACGGGGCATGTGCTAGGCTTTCCTGTCCAGTTATTGGGAAAGGGAGGCGCGCATGGCGCACTCATCGCAGTTTCTGAAGCTTGTCCAGGATGCCAAGAAGAACGTGAAAGAGACGAACGTCGCGGACGTGAAACGCCGTGGCGACGCGGGGGAGAAATTCCTGCTGATCGACGTTCGCGAAGACAATGAGTGGGCGAAGGGCCATCTGCCCGGCGCCGTTCACCTGGGTAAGGGCATCATCGAGCGGGATATCGAACAGCGCGCTCCGGACACCAGCGCAAAGTTGATTCTGTATTGCGGCGGCGGGTTTCGCTCGGCTCTGGCGGCGGAAAACCTGCAAAAGATGGGCTACACCAACGTGGAATCGATGGACGGCGGCTGGAAGGGATGGCTGGACGCAGGGCTGCCGACGGCGAAGGACTAAGCACGGCCTACAAGAGAACTGGCGAGGAAAATTGGCTGGGGCGGAAGGATTCGAACCTTCACCGTCCTCATTAACAGTGAGGTGTCCTACCGATTGGACCACGCCCCAGCTGGTGCGCGTACCACCCCGGCGCCTAGAGCAAAAAATCACCCTGACCGCGCGAAGCGGATAGACTCCGCCACGAGCGATGCGACGGAGGGTTCCCCTAAGATAGCACGAGCCAAGTGTCCGAGAAATCCCGTGGGTTAAAAAAATGGATCGGAAGGTCCGCGAGTTGCATCAGAGCCCGAGGAGGTAGAGAAACCGGACCAAAACGGTACGATTTGCGCGTATCGGTTGGATTTGGAATCCAAATTGGCACGAGCGCGTGGTCGAAATGCGCGGGAGATTCATAAATTTCGAATAAACCTCATCTTTCAACCGGCTTGACCTTATAAAAAAGTAACGAAAAGAAGGTTGAGCAGTTGCATTCCAGAAAGTTTTGTTGGAAACTCGTCGCGTCAAATTTGGACTCGGGCTTGCACATCCCGGATAGGTTTTGGTGGACGCCTAGGTTGCCGCTCCCTCCCGGAGCGCTCACCTCCAACGTGCAAACATAAACATGGCGCAGATTTTTCACCGCAGCACGAATTTCATCTCCCGTTTCAGTGTCTTTGCGTCGCTTTTTCTGGCGGGTTTGGCGCTGACGGGCGTCTTTGTGGCTGCGCGCGCGCCGTATTTGACGAACCAGAATGTCGTGCGCGATCAGCCGATTCAGTTCAGCCACAAGCATCACGCAGGAGACGACGGGATCGATTGCCGTTACTGTCATACGGGAGTGGAGAGTTCCGCGACTGCCGGCGTTCCTCCCACCAAGACGTGCATGAACTGCCATTCGGTGTTATTCAACAACGCGGGTTACCTGGAGCCGGTACGGGAGAGCTACCGCACCGACCAGTCGATTCAGTGGGTCCGGGTACATCGCCTGGCCGATTACGTTTATTTCAACCACAGCATTCACGTGGCCAAGGGAGTGGGATGTTCCACCTGTCATGGGCAGGTCAACCAGATGCCGCTGATGTTTCAGGCGTCGCCGTTGCAGATGTCGTGGTGCCTGGATTGCCATCGCAATCCGGAGAATGTGCTGCGGCCGCACGATCAAGTTTTCAACATGGATTGGAAGGCTCCGGCCGACCAGGCCGAAATTGGCAAGAAGCTGGCGGTCGACTACAAAATTCGGACGACCGCCGAGTTGACCAGCTGCTCGACGTGTCATCGTTAGACAGACGGTTAGGGACGAACGGTTAAGGATAAACGGGCTATGGTGAACGGTTAGTGACGAACGGTTGATGACGGACGGTATGAACGAAGACGAACGTAGCTATTTCGCGATGCACCCGAGCGGTGGAGACTCTCACGCCTCCCACGAAGAGGGCGCCCCCGACGAATTGACGGCGAGCGAACGGCCGCTGGATTTGGCGGCGGTTCGAGCGCGACTGCAATCAAAAAGCGGCAAACAGTATTGGCGAACGCTGGATGAGCTGGCGGATGATCCTCATTTTGAGGAACTGCTGCACCGCGAATTTCCCCGGCAGGCTTCGGAGTGGGACGATGCGGTCGATCGCCGGGATTTCCTGAAGTTGATGGCCGCGTCGCTGGCATTCGCCGGACTCGCAGGTTGCAAATCGAACGAGCAAACGAACATCGTGCCGTATGTGAAGCAGCCCGACGGCATGGTGTTAGGCAAGCCGCTGTTTTTTGCGACGGTGATGCCGTTCGTGGGCGACGCGATTGGATTGCTGGTCGAAAGCCACGAAGGCCGGCCCACCAAGATCGAAGGCAATCCGGATCATCCTTCCAGTCAGGGCGCGAGCGACGCGCTCGTTCAGGCTTCCGTGCTGAATCTTTACGACCCGGACCGCGCGCAAACTGTCACGTATGCGGGCGAGCTTCGCACCTGGTCGGCCTTTTTGGACGCCGCACAGGCTGACTCCGCTGCGCTCAAAAGCGCCAACGGCGCTGGCTTCCGCATCCTGACCGGGACGATCACTTCGCCGGTCCTCGGCGAGCAGTTGCAAGCGCTGCTGAAACAATATCCGCAGGCGAAATGGCATCAGTGGGAATCCGCGGTCAGCGACGGCGCGCGCGAAGGCGGAAAGCTGGCATTTGGACGCTACGTCAACACGGTATATCGGCCTGAACGCGCGGAAGTAATTCTGTCGCTCGATTCCGATTTTCTGGCCAGCGGTCCCGGCCATATCCGCTACATGAAGCAGTTTTACAAGCGCCGAAAGCTGGAACAGGATCCTCAGGTCGAGCAGTTGAGCAGCGAGATGAACCGCCTGTACGTCGTGGAGCCGACGCCGTCGGTAACGGGTGCCACGGCGGACCATCGCTTGCCGCTTCGGCCGTCGGAAATCGAGCAGTTTGCGCGGGGGCTAGCGGCGAAGCTCGGTCTCGGCGGTAGCGGTACGCTTTCAACAGCCGCCGAAAAATGGCTGGATGGCGTCACGAAGGACCTGCAGGGCCATCGCGGCAGCTCGCTGGTCATCGCCGGGGAGCAGCAATCCGCGGAAGTTCATGCCTTGGTCCACGCGATCAATGCGGCGCTCAGCAATCCGGGTAACACGCTGTACTACACGGAACCGGTCGAAACCAATCCGGTCAACCAGCTGGAATCCCTGCGCGAGCTTTGCGCGGACATGGATGCCGGCAAAGTCGATACGCTGCTGATTTTGAGCGGCAATCCGGTCTACGACACGCCGCACGATTTTGATTTCGCGTCGAAGCTGCGCAAGGTTCGCAATACCGTGCAGTTGAGCCCGTATTTCGACGAGACGGCGCAGCATTGCCGGTGGCACGTCGCAGAATCGCATTATCTCGAGGCATGGGGTGACGCCCGCGCATTCGACGGCACCATCAGCGTGATTCAGCCGCTGATCGCGCCGCTCTATTACACGCGCTCTGCGCACGATGTGCTGGCGGCATTCAGCGACAAGCCGGGCATCAATGCGTATGACGCCGTAAGGGATCGCCTGAAAGCCGCGAGCGGCAACGGCGATTTCGAGAAGTTCTGGCGCAAGGCGTTGAACGACGGGGTGGTGGCCAATACGGCGTACCCACCGATCAGCGTCAGCGCGAAATTCAATCCGGGCAGCTTGCCGGCGGCGAAACCGGCGCAGCCTGATGAACCCGAATTTATTTTCCGTCCCGATCCCTGCGTCTACGACGGACGTTTCGCCAACAATGGCTGGCTGCAGGAACTGCCCAAGCCGGTCACCAAATTGACCTGGGACAATGCGGCCATGGTAAGTCCAAAAACGGCCGAAAAGCTTGACCTGACCCATCGCGTTGCAGCGCGCGGCGGCGAGCACGGCCAAATTCTTTCGAACGTGATCGACATTGCGCTCTCCGAGAGCAAAGTGACCGCGGCGGCGTGGATTCTACCCGGCCAGGCGGATGGCGTGATCGTTCTTCCCCTGGGTTACGGACGTACCTTTGCCGGCTACACCGGCACGAACAAAGGTTTTAACGCCAACGCGGTGCGTGCTTCCCATGCGCTGTGGACGGCATCAGGCGGCAAGATCAGCAAGACTGGCGCCGAGTATCCGATGGCCTGCACGCAATATCACTTCAACATGGAAGGCCGCAAGATTCTCAGTTCGGGCACGCTTGAGGAATACAAAAAGAATCCGGCATTCGCTCATGAAGGCGACGAAACGCCTCCCAAGAGCGACTCGCTCTACAAAGAGTTCGCCTACCCGGGTTATGCCTGGGGCATGGCCATCGACCTGAACAACTGCAACGGCTGCAACGCCTGCGTGGTCGCCTGCGTGTCGGAAAACAATATCCCGGTGGTCGGCAAAGACCAGGTGATGCGCGGCCGCGAAATGCACTGGATCCGCATCGACCGCTACTACAAGGCCGAGACCAGCACCAACGATCCGTCCACCAACGAGAATGACGCTCTCGCGAATCCCCCGACCTTCTTCCAGCCGGTTCCGTGCCAGCAGTGCGAGAACGCCCCGTGCGAGCAGGTTTGTCCGGTCGGCGCAACGGTGCACAGCGCCGAGGGCCTGAACGACATGGTCTACAACCGCTGCGTCGGCACGCGGTATTGTTCGAACAACTGCCCTTACAAAGTGCGGCGATTCAACTTCCTGCGCTTCCAGGATTGGGAGACACCTTCGCTGAAGCTTCTGCGCAATCCGGAAGTTACCGTGCGCAGCCGCGGCGTGATGGAAAAGTGCACCTACTGCGTGCAGCGCATCAACAACGGGCGCATCAACGCCGAGAAAGAAAACCGCCCGATTCGCGACGGCGAAATCGTGACCGCCTGCGAAGCCGCGTGCCCGTCCGACGCGATCGTATTCGGCAACGCCAACGACCCTAACAGCAGGGTGGCGAAATTGAAGGCGCAACAGCGCAATTACAATATTCTCGGCGAGCTGAACTCGCGGCCGCGTACCACCTACCTGGCGGCGGTTCGTAATCCTAATCCGGAGATGGAAAAGGCATGAGCGTCGGCCAGCCGCCCCTCAATTCGCCGGGACTGCGCCGTCTCGCCCCGGTGCTCGAGCCGGGGCATACCTACGCGACGGTCACCGACAAAATCGCCGCGATCGTATTGACCAGGCCAGTCTCCCTGGGATGGCTCGCAGGGTTCGGCTTGGCGTTCACGTTCGTGATGATCCTGAACGTGGCGGTGGCCTGGCTGATCATCAAGGGCGTAGGGATCTGGGGCATCAACATACCCATCGGCTGGGGATTTGCGATCGTCAATTTCGTCTGGTGGATTGGTATCGGCCACGCGGGCACGTTGATCTCGGCGATTTTGTTTCTCCTGAATCAGAAGTGGCGGACCTCCATCAACCGGTTCGCGGAAGCGATGACCTTGTTCGCGGTCGCCTGCGCCGGCTTGTTCCCGCTGATTCACACCGGCCGTCCGTGGATGGCGTACTACATGTTCCCGTATCCCAGCACGATGGGACTCTGGCCGCAGTTCCGTAGCCCGCTGATCTGGGACGTGTTCGCGGTCTCGACCTATGGAACGGTTTCGCTGCTGTTCTGGTTCGTGGGACTTATCCCGGACCTCGCGACGTTGCGCGACCGCGCCATCGGCAAACCCAAGCAGATTATTTACGGCATGCTGGCGATGGGCTGGCGAGGTTCGGCGCGCCATTGGCACCGCTACCAATCGGCTTATCTGCTTCTCGCGGGCCTCGCGACCCCGCTGGTTCTCTCCGTCCACACCGTCGTGAGCTTCGACTTCTCGATCGCCATCGTTCCCGGATGGCACACCACGATTTTCCCTCCCTACTTCGTTGCCGGAGCCATTTATTCCGGTTTTGCGATGGTGCTGACCATCGCCATTCCCTTGCGCAAGGCTTACGACCTGCAAGATTTCATCACCATGCGCCACCTGGAAAACATGGCCAAGGTGATGCTGGCCACCGGACTGATCGTGGCCTACGGGTACTTCTTCGAATTTTTCCTGTCGCTGTACAGTGGCAACAAGTTCGATGTGTTTCTGGTTCATCAGCGCCTCCACGGTCCCTACAATCATTTTTATTTCGCGCTGATCCTGTGCAACATCCTGACGCCGCAACTGCTGTGGATCCAGAAGGTTCGCACCAACGTGGCCATGCTTTTCGTCATGTCGCTGGTCATCAACCTGGGCATGTGGCTGGAGCGCTTCGTCATCGTGGTGATCAGCCTGACGCGTGACTTCATGCCCTCCGCTTGGGGCCGCTATTCCGCCACGATTTGGGATTACGCGACGTTCGCCGGAACCCTAGGCCTATTCACCATGCTGCTTTTCCTGTTCGTGCGCGTGCTGCCGGCGATCTCCATCGCCGAAATGCGCGAACTCGTCGCGGAAACGTCCGAGGAACAGAAATGATTCACGAACACCGCTCACACATGTACGGGGTGCTGGGTGAGTTCGATACCGAGCACGACCTGATCCACGCCTCGGCTGCCGCCCGCGAAGCCGGCTACGAACATTTCGAAGCATATGCGCCATTCCCCATCGAGGGTTTGTCGGAAGCGCTAGGCCTGAAGCGCAACAAGGTCCCGCTGATCACTTTGATTGGAGGACTGTGCGGCGGTCTGGGCGGCTTTTTCTTCCAATACTGGTGCAACGTGTACTCCTACCCGCTCAATATCGCGGGACGCCCCCTAAACAGCTGGCCAGCCTGGATTCCCGTCACCTTCGAGCTTACCGTGTTGGGCGCGTCGCTTTCCGCGGTGTTTGGCATGCTGGCGTTAAACGGCTTGCCGCAGCCGCATCACCCGCTGTTCAACGTCGAGCGCTTCGCCAAGCACGCCACTGCCGACAAATTCTTCCTGTGCATCGAGTCCCGCGACAAAAAATTCGACCTGGCGGAAGCAGCGCGATTTTTGCAAGGCGTGCACGCGCATCACGTGAGCGAGGTGCACGATGATTAGCACCTTGTGCATCGCTTCTCGTTCGCGATTGCTGGCGGCGCTGTGCGGCATCGCTTGCGTCTTGCTGTTGGCGGGTTGCAGCCTCAAGCAGGATATGGCGCTCCAGCCTTACAATCGCCCGCTTACACCGTCGGACTTTTTTACCGACGGGCGCTCGGAACGCCCGCTGGTCGAAAATACGGTGGCGCGCGGCGCGCTGGCGGAGGACGCGTTGTTTGTGTCCAAGGAATCGAACGCTTTTCCCCTTCCGGTCAATCAGGAATTACTGGAGCGCGGAGAAGGCCGCTACAAAATCTTCTGCACGCCTTGTCACGGCTTGCAGGGGGACGGCAACGGCATGGTGGCGGTGCGCGGCATGAAGCACCCGCCGAGCTACCACCAGGACCGGTTACGGCAATCGCCCAACGGCTATTTTTATGACGTAATCACCAACGGCTTCGGCGCGATGTACGGCTACTCGGCGCAAATTCCACCGCGTGACCGCTGGGCCATCGTCGCGTACGTCCGTGCGCTGCAGCTCAGCCGCAACGCCAAAGCTTCCGAGCTGCCCTCGGACCTCCGAGAGAAGCTTATGCATCCGCCTGCGGAGACCACGAAGGAAGCACCAGGAGCGTCAAAGGAATGATCGCGCAGGACTATAAGGCGCCGGAGAGCGTCAGCCGCTTCCAACAGCGGGCGCTGGTTGTCGCGGTGATTGGCGTGGTGCTTTGCGTCATCGGTTACGTGAAGTCGCCCGAATCGTTCCTGCATTCCTACCTGATGGCGTTCATGTTCGTGCTGGGCTTGTCGCTGGGCTCGCTCGGTTTGCTGATGCTGCAGCATCTGACCGGCGGCATGTGGGGCATCGTTATCCGCAGGCCGCTGGAGTCGGCTACCCGCGCCCTCCCGTTGCTTCTCGTTTTGTTTATCCCGCTCTTCGTGGGTATGCGCTCGCTTTATGGCGCGTGGCTGAACGCCCCGGCCACCGGCGAAGGCGCTCTGTCGGAATTTCAACAGCACTATCTGACCCCCGGCTGGTTCCATATTCGCTCGCTGATCTACTTCGCCGTCTGGCTGCTGCTGGCGTGGATATTCAACAGCTGGTCTCGCGAGCAAGACGTCAACCGCGAAGATCGCGGGCTGCGCCGCCGCCTGAAGATGCTCGCCGGACCCGGCATCATTCTTTACGTCTTCGTCATGTCTTTCGCCGCTATCGATTGGGTGATGTCGCTCTCGCCGCACTGGGCGTCCACGATTTACGGCTTCCTGTACGTCGCGGGACAACTGATCTCGGCGATGTCTCTGATGATCTGCGTGGTGGTGCTATTGTCGCGCGCGCCGGTATTCCAGGGCGTTCTAAAAACTCGCTACCTGCACGACCTCGGAAAGCTGCTGCTGGCTTTTGTGATGTTGTGGGCGTACTTCAGCTTCTCGCAGCTCTTGATCATCTGGTCCGGCAACGCGCCGGAGGAAATCAGCTTTTACCGCTCGCGTCTCTACGGGGAGTGGGGCTACGTTTCCGTCATCATTTTGATCTTTCACTTTTTCGTGCCCTTTTTCTTGCTGCTCTCGCGCGATTTGAAGCGCAATCCGTCCACGCTGCCAAAGGTCGCCGCGTGGATGATTTTCATGCGCCTGGTGGATATTTTCTGGCTGACACGCCCCGAATTCACGTCCAGCGCGGTGCCCAGCGTCTGGGACGTAGCGACCGCCTTGGCGCTTGGCGGCCTGTGGTTTTTCGTTTTCGCATGGCAGCTGCAAAAAATGCCGCTTCTTCCTCTGGGCGAACCAAAACTGGAGGAGGTGCTGGATCCCCATGAGCACTGAGATGCACAACACGGCTCACGGCGCGACTCCCGGCTCCAACGCGGAGCCTCGCAACGACGACGTTTCGTTTGAAACGGCCGACGTCCAGGCTACGACCATCTACTGGTATCTTGGGGCGCTGGCCATCGCGGTGATCTTGTCGTACGTCGCGTGCGTCTTCGTTCTGCGGATTACCACCAAAGTTGCTGTCGGGTTCGACTCACCGCCTCCGGCGATTCGTGAGGAAATGGGCAGCGCGTACGAGGCCATGCCGCCCGAGCCTCGCTTACAGGGTGTTCCTGGACACGGCAGTGATCCGCAGGCGGACCTGCGCCAGAAGAATCAGTCGGACATAGAAGCGAATCAGAAGCTCGGCTGGATCGATCAGAACGCCGGGATCGCGCAGATTCCCGTGGAAGACGCGATGAAAATTATCGCGGAGAAAGGGTTGCCGGCCGTTCCGCCGGCAAAGAAATAAATGAATTGGCTTCGTTTCATCTTCGGAATCGCGGCTCTCCTGGCCTTTGCCGTCGCCGGGAACGCGCAGACCATTCCGAGCAACGTGGGCAAGTCGTCCGCGGGGCTGCCGCTGGCGTTGCAGAATGTCGGCTTCGAGCCTCCGCTAAACGGGCAGATCCCTCTCGATCTTGCTTTCCGCGACGAGACCGGCCGCGACGTCCGCCTCGGCGATTATTTCGGCCACAAGCCTGTCTTGCTGGCGCTCGTCTATTACGGATGTCCGATGCTCTGCAATCAGGTGGAGCAGGGAGTCGTCGGCTCGCTCAAGATGCTTTCCTTCAACGCCGGCCGTGACTATGAGGTGGTGTTTGTGAGCTTCGATCCGCGCGAGACGCCCGACATGGCCGCGCAGAAAAAAGTCTCCGCGCTTTCGCACTACGGCCGCCCGGATACCGCAGCGGGCTGGCACTTTCTTACGGGCACGAAAGAATCCATCGCCTCACTGACCGGCGCCGCGAATTTCCGTTATTCCTACAACGAGAAAGCGGGCATTTTCGCCCACGCCAGCGGCATCATGCTGCTCACCCCGGATGGACGCATTTCGCGCTATTTCTACGGCGTCGAATATCCGTCGCGGGACGTGCGACTTGGTCTCGTCGACGCTTCGGCTGGCAAGATCGGCAATCCCATCGACCATCTCCTGCTTTATTGTTTTCAGTACGACCCATCGACCGCGCGCTACAGCGCCACGATCCTCCGGATCATCCGCATGGGCGGACTCTTGACCATCTTTACGATCGTGGTCGGCATCCTGGTTTTCCGGCGGCGTGATACCCACGCGCCAGATTCGAAATTGCGTCCACCGTTCGACGGTCGCAGCGAGCAAGGAGCACATTAGATCGTGCAGTCGCAAATGCCATTGTATCCGGAGCAGGCGTCCAACTTCGCGCCCAACGTCGACGCCCTGTTTGTGTACATCACCGCGGTCTGCCTGTTTTTTGCGGTGGCGGTCACCATTGCGGTCGTCTTTTTCTTTTTTAAGTATCGCCGCAAGACTGCCGGTGAAGTTGGCGTTCCCATTCATGGCGATATGCGGCTGGAAGTCATCTGGCTGGTCGTTCCCCTGCTTCTGGCCCTGACCATGTTCGCGGGAGGCGCGGTCATTTACGTCGATTTCCGGCGGCCGCCGATGGATACGCTCGACATTTACGTCGTCGGCAAGCAGTGGATGTGGAAGGCCCAGCAGCCCACTGGCCTCAGAGAAATCAACGAGCTGCACGTGCCCGTCGGGCGCAACGTCAAGCTGATCCTGGCCAGCGAAGACGTGATTCACAATTTTTCGGTGCCGGACTTCCGCGTCAAGATGGACGTGGTTCCCGGCCACTACAACACGCTGTGGTTCCGTCCCACCAAGCCCGGGAAATATCACTTCTTCTGCTCGCAGTATTGCGGTACCAATCACGCACTGATGGGCGGATGGGTGACCGTCCTGGAGCCAACCGACTATGAAGCGTGGCTCTCGGGTTCTTCCAGCGCCGATGCCAATCCCCTCGTTGCCGGCGAGAAACTTTTTGCGGAAAAAGCCTGCAACACCTGCCATCTCTCAGATGGCAAGGGCCGCGCGCCATCGCTGAACGGCGTGTATGAAGGCAAGGTTCTTCTGGCCGACGGCTCCACAGTTACCGCGGACGACGCCTACATCCGCGAATCGATTCTCGCGCCTGCCGCCAAAGTCGTCGCCGGCTACCAGCCGGTGATGCCCACGTTCCAGGGGCAATTGACCGAGGAGCAGATTATCGCCCTCACTGCCTACATCAAGTCATTGCAGTCGCAGCCGGTTCCCGCGACGGGCGCCGGAATCGCGCCGGCAGGGAAGAAATAGTTATGAGCACGACACCAGCAGCAATTCCGTCCGCAACGCCTGGCAACACGCTGCCTCGCGAGCACTATCTCAACGCCACCTACGGAATCCGTTCGTGGCTGCTCACCACCGACCACAAACGGATCGCGCTCCTTTATCTCGTCTCGGTCACCTTCTTTTTCTTCATCGGTGGCGCTTTTGCCACCATGATCCGCATCCACCTGCTCACGCCGAACGGCTACCTGGTGACGGCCGAGACCTACAACAAGCTCTTCACCATGCATGGCGTGGCGATGATCTTTTTCTTCCTGATCCCCTCCATACCTGCGGTTCTGGGAAATTTCCTGATACCGCTCATGATTGGGGCCAAGGACCTCGCCTTCCCGAAGATCAATCTTCTAAGCTGGTACATCTACCTGGTCGGCGGCGGCTTCGTTCTCTACTCGTTCTCGACTGGCGGCTTGGACACCGGCTGGACCTTTTACACGCCGCTCAGCAGCGTCTACTCCAATTCGGCGGTCACGCCTGCGGTGATCGGAGTTTTCATCAACGGCTTCTCCTCCATTCTCACCGGGCTCAATTTCATCGTCACCATCCACACCATGCGCGCGCCGGGCATGACCTGGTTCCGGCTACCGCTCTTCGTCTGGGCCCACTACGCCACCAGCATCATCTTCATCCTCGGCACGCCGGTCATCGCTATCACCTTGTTGCTCGCCGGCCTGGAGCGCATGTTGCACCTCGGCTTCTTCAACCCGGCGCTCGGCGGCGATCCCATCCTGTTCCAGCACCTGTTCTGGTTCTACTCACACCCCGCCGTGTACATCATGATTTTGCCGGCCATGGGCGTGATCAGCGAAATCATCCCCACGTTCGCGCGCAAACCGATTTTCGGCTACACCTTCATCGCCGGCTCGAGTATCGCCATCGCCGTCATCGGCTTCTTCGTTTGGGCGCACCACATGTTCCTGACCGGAGAATCCGCTTACGCCGCGCTGACCTTCTCCCTGCTCAGCTACCTGGTCGCGATTCCTTCCGCAGTAAAAGTTTTCAACTGGACCTCCACCCTCTATAAAGGATCGATCTCGTGGGACACGCCGATGCTTTATGCTCTGGGTTTCATCGGCTTGTTTCTGGTGGGTGGGCTGACCGGCCTGTTCCTCGCGTGTCTCGGGCTGGACATCCATATCCACGATACTTACTTCGTTGTCGCCCACTTTCACTACATCATGGTGGGTGGCGCGGTGATGGGCTACGTCGGAGGCCTGCACTTCTGGTGGCCGAAGATCACCGGCAGGCTCTATCCCGAATTTCTGGCGCGCATCGCGGCCGTGACTCTTTTCATCGGCTTCAATCTGACGTTCTTCCCGCAATTCATTCTCGGTTACCTGGGCATGCCGCGCCGGTATCACAGCTATCCCCCTGAATTTCAGGTGTTTAACGTCATGTCCACCGCGGGAGCGTCGATTCTCGCGCTCGGGTATTTGCTCCCCATGATCTATCTCATCTGGTCCATGCGCTACGGAAGGGTCGCTGGGCGGAATCCTTGGCCCGCTACCGGTCTTGAGTGGCAGACGGATTCGCCGCCGCTGACGGAAAATTTCGACGTTACGCCGGAAGTCACCTGGGAAGCCTACGACTTTGTAAACCGCCCTGACCTGGGGCTCGACGTGAAGGGTGCGCCGTCGCTTGCGCCGGCTCATGGGGACGACTAACTAGCAGCTAGACGCGCGACGCCGCCGTTTGGCGTCGCAAGAGGAGCGCCGAGTGCATCGCACCGGAGAATTGTTCGGCCAGTTCGAAACGATGGACCAGCAGCGCGAGAGCGCTTCGCTGGGCATGTGGGTCTTTCTGTCCACCGAAGTTTTGTTCTTCGGCGGCATGTTCATGACTTACACGCTCAACCGTTCCACGTACCCCGACGTATTCGGCGAAGCCAGCCGCTCCATCAATCTGCCCTTGGGGGCCGTCAACACCATCGTGCTGATCGCCAGCAGCTTGACCATGGCCATGTCCGTATGGGCCTCGCAGGTCGGCAAGAAACAGCTCCTGACGATTTTTCTGATCCTGACCTTGATTCTCGGCAGCGTATTCCTGGGCATCAAGGGCATCGAGTACCACGAAAAATTTGTCGAGCATCACGTTCCCGGACTCAATTTCAGTTTCGAGCCGGGCGCCTCGGTGGCTACCAACGCCCACGCGCAATTGTTTTTCTCGCTCTATTTCGCGATGACCGGCCTGCACGCCCTGCACATGATCGTCGGCGCCGGTCTGCTTATCTGGTTGATCAAACAATCGTTAAAGGGGCGTTTCACGCCGGAATACAGCACGCCGGTGGACCTGATCGGCCTGTACTGGCACTTCGTCGATATTGTCTGGATTTTTCTTTTCCCGCTGCTGTATTTGATTGACCGGCACTAGACGGGACTTTTTTGGAAGGGGATGCTGTGTCCGAACATCACATTGTTTCGCCGAAAATCTATATCGCCATTTTCTTCGCCCTGATGGTCTGCACGCTTTTGACGGTCTATGCCGCCACCGTCGATCTGAACCAGTACTTTTCGGGCCTCAATATCATCGTCGCCCTGGTCATCGCCACCTTCAAGGCCTCGCTCGTCGTTCTCTTTTTTATGCACGGCAAGTACAGCCCCAAGCGTACCCAACTCGTGATCATCTGCTCGGTCTTCTGGCTCGCGATCATGCTGTTCATGACCATGAGCGATTACGTCACTCGCCTCTGGTCGTAAAAAAGTCCGTGTAACAAGGGGAGGGCACGGCTTCAGTCGTGCCGTAAGTGTCGCCGAATGAATGCGGCTTCAGCGGCTGGGGGCGATTTTTCAGGCTTTCACGCGGCTCTCAGGTCTTGGTTCCGAGCCGCTTGTTTCGCGTCGTAAACCAATACTTCCTGGCTATGTCGTTTGTTTTCAACGTTAAATGGCGCGCACACACCTTCGCCGGTGGTTCGGGTGCGTTTTGGGGTGTTTGGGAGGTCGGCGAAAGTGCGAAAAACTCGAAATGAAAGGGGGACAGCGAACCGGCCCAGCCCTCAATCCCCTAAAGGGATCCTCGGCTCGCGCCCCCCGGCCTACCGGGTGCAAACCATAAGCCATTTCTAACATACCTATTTTCAGCACAGTGCCTTGGGCATCCCGGGTAAAAATGCGGTACTCCCCTGAAAAATTACCCGTCGCCAACGAAGTGCTACCAGGATCGCTGTAGCCTGTGGAAAACTTTTCATCTCCAGAGATTTTCTCACTCTGCGTCTCGGAAAAAATTCCAAAATGGGAATTTCGCGCCGCGCTCTTGGGCAGACACCATTTTGCGAAAGCAAAGTCGCACAAGAACGAATTTGCTTCTGAATAGCCCGTTCTCTTCGAATGGCAATTCGCGGCGACTTTCTGACCCGAGCCGTGGCGAGCAAGCCTAAGTCACAACTACTTCGTTGCGTCGTTGTACCAACGCAGGACTCGAAGAGCGCGCAGTGTATTCCAGCGGCTGGCAGTGCCGACGCTGGTCTCCATCTTCAACGGAATCTGTTCGGGATGGAGGAAGTTGAGCGGCCAGCGCCCGTTCTGGCGGCGGCGCTCGATCACGATTTCGATGGCTTCGCGCACACGGCTGTCGGGCTTGATTCCTGCGTTGCGAAGATAATCGAGTCCGCGCAAGACGTCGTAGTGCCAAAACGCCGGGAAGGAGAAGCGCAGCCAGCGCTTGTCGATGACTTTGCCGGTTCGCAGCGAGCGGAACATCCGGCGCTCGAGCAGATAGTTTTCGGCCTTCTTGCGGGCCTTGGTGACGCCCGCCGATTTGCGCCCTGCTCGTTCGTATTCGCGCAGTCCTTCTAGAACGCAGATGGTGGTGTGGAACGAGGAGCGCCGGCTCGGGGGGCGTTTCGGCGACAAGAAGGGCCACGCTTCGCAGTTCCAGCCGCCATCTTCGAGCTGCTCGCCCAGGAGTTGCTTGGCCAGTGCGTCGTTTGGTTTCTTGAAATACGCACCGATGCCGAGGATTCTGCCGTTGATGCAAGGCTCGGTTTCGCCGCGAAGGTAAGGCCGGTTGTTGAGGTGTTTGAAGACGAGCCGCTTGTCGATGCGGTCGATCATTTTGCGAGCTCGCTTGCTGGCGGGGTCGAGACCGAGGTCCATCAAGACGACGAGACTATTGAGGGTAATCAGGTCCCACTTCGGCCCGTTACCCCAGTGGCCGGCCGGAGATTGGTGGGCGAGAAGTTGGGCTCCCCAGCCTTCGGTGGCGACGCGAGAACGCTCGGCGGCAGCCGCGTTGGGAGCTTCGCCCGTGAGGTCTCGCATGACCTGCCAACGGATGGCCGGGTCGGAATCGAGGAGCCATTTGAGGTGCGCGGGCCGGGGTACGTAATCGTGTGGGCGCATTCGTATGTTATAGCAAGTGGTGTGTAAGTTTTCACCCGTGGGTCGAAACACGTTCGTTTTAGCTGTGGGTGGCAGAAGTGCGGGCAAAATGCCTTCCAGGCGGATCCCATCGCGCTGCTATTGTTGAAAGTTGATCTGGCCTCGGCGTACCCACTGCGCGCTGCGCTCGACTCGCCGGCGTCTGCTCCTCCATGTAGACGGTTCGCCGAATTATGGTCGGGGTAGGTCCAACAGCATCACATCGGAGTGCTCCTGCACTCGTTCGAGGACAACTTCGCGGCCGTCCGGCGAGATGTCAAAGTCCTGAATGTCGAAGTCGGGCGCGAGGTTGGTGAGTTGCCGCTCGGCTCCCGTCTGCAGGTTGATGAGCCAGAGATTTTTATGCCGAATTTCTCCTCGCAGGAGTACGAGTTCACGTCCTCCAGGAAAAAAGGCCAGGTGTCGAGCCCCCCGAGTGAGGGTCAGCGCTGGTAGAGAATGCGCTGCAGCATCGGCCGTGACCGCTTTCACCGAAAACGAGGTGCCGATATCCGGTCCAGAATAAACAACGAAGCGACCGTCGGGCGCCCACGTGGGATCGACGGAGTACTCCTGGACAAAGACAGCCGGAGACCGGCCGTCGACCGGGACGCGGAAGAGGTGTGGAACGCCGTGATCGGTCGCCGCTGCCGTTATCGATTGGCCGTCGGGAGACCATGCTGGAGCGCCCTGCAAGTCGAGTGAATCGGTTGCGATGCGCGCATTTGTGCCGTCGGCCTGCATCACATACAAGTGCGTCTGTCCGTGTTGCCGGACCGAAAATGCGATAGACCCTCCATCGGGAGAAATCGCCGGACCGCCAAAGACTTGCGCTCCCTGACCACTCCACAACTCCGTGTCAGTTCCGTTGGCGAGCTTCCAGATACTCTCGCTCGTGCCGGTAGCAGAAACATACAGAAGATAATTTGGACCCACTCGTGGCGAGAACCCCGTGCTGGTCGTCAGCGAGATTCGAGCAGGTTCCGTCACCTCGGTGGGTGAATCCGTGATCCGCAAGCGCCAGAGTGTTCTCTTCGGACTTGCGCGCGTGACAATTAGACGGTGACCGTCGGCGCTGGCCGCCAGTGACGTGTACCGGTCAGGGCCAGAAGTCAGCCGGTGAGGAATGCGGCGCTCGACGTCGACGCCATAAAGCCAGGGTCCCGAACCGTCGGGATCGCTAGCGAGGTACATCAGCGTCCGCCGATTCAATAAGACCGGATAACTCACGCGCCCAGAGTGCGACGTGATCCGCTCAGGGGTTCCACCGGCAGGAGCGATGCGCCATAGGTCCAACTTGTCTGGGAGGACGCCCTGGACGAAATAGAGGAATGTCCCGTCGGGCGCCCACAACGGAAAGTGAGAGTGAAGCCCGGCCGGCGCAGTGAAGATGGGCTGACCGTCCGATCGCCGGCTTCCGTCTGACACAAACAGCGGGTCTCCAGGTCCGGGCGTGTGGTACGCGAGTCGGGAGCCGTCGTGCGACCAGTCGAACTCCGCCACGCCTTCAAGGTATGGCCTCGGCTGTCCCCCCAGCGTTGGCACCGCCCAGACGCTGATATTGTCGCCGCTCGAGCCGTCTTGCTTGCGCACCCAAAACGTGACGGAGGACCCATCGGGCGTGAAACCCAGGGTGCGGATGGACGGATTGACGAGTTCCGGCACGCTCCCGCGAGTCAAGTTGTGGAACTGTCCCGAACCAATCTGCGTAACCCAGACGTCCATCTTTCCGTCCCGGTCCGACAGAAAGGCCACGAACTGACCGTCCCGTGAAACCGCCGCGGCCTGCTCGGATCCGTCGAAGTCCGTGACGGTCTGGAATCGCGCGGCAACGATGGGGTTTCGCCAGAAGTACTCAGTTCTCTGAAGCCAAAGTGTTGCCACGATCGCTACCACGACCGCCGCTCCTATCAGCGACAAAACGAACTTTCGTCTAATTAGACTGATTAGAGTGCGCGCCGCAGGTGCACTGGGCCGGGGAACCTCGTTTCCGTTCTCTCGCACTGATTGAAGATTCCTGCCGCGCCCCCAGTCGTCCAACTCCGCCCGAAACGCATAGACTGAACCCTTCTTGTCATGTAGGTGCCGGTGAACGGGCATCCCTTCCCGTTTCTCCCAGCGCTGGGCCGTCGTCACATCGCGGTTGAGGTATGCCGCGATTTCCTTCCAGGAATCCAGGCGGTCTTCGGGCGGTCCCACGGGCGGTGCGCCAGGGAGCGATTCACCCATTGCGTTCCTCCTGATTGATTGGTCCAGATTGCCCCTAGCGGAGTGCGCCGATTGTAACTCCATTGGCCGGACAACAGCAAAAGACTGCATTTGACGGCAAAGGGCCATTCCGCGCATTGCCGTTTGACGAGCTTGCCTATGTTGTCCGATGGTTTCCGCGCGCCACAAGTGCGAAACCGCCGGGGGCCGTTCGGCGGCACGCACGATTCTGAAACCTGGAGGATTCCGATGAACTGTAAGATTTTGTCGCGGGCCGTATGCATTTTCATGGTCTCGGTGCTGGCCGTAGGTGGCGGTGCCCTGGCTCAACCCTGGTCGAAGGAACCGTCGCACTTCCGCGGGGTGATCAACGATTACACGCCAGCGTCGGGCATCATGCCGGCCGGCCCGTGGGAAGTTCGTGGCCCTTGGTCCTTAAAGGTGAAGGGATGCAAGGCCGATTTTTCGGCGGAACTGACGATGGTCCTGTCCGATTATTCGCGAAATCCCTCGAATGTCGACACCACCTCGACTCGAATGCAGCACACTCACCACATCACCATGGAGGATGTTGGCGTCACGGAGCTTACCACTGGCGGGTTCGAAGTGTCCGGCCCGGTCACGATTACGAAAGACGGTGGTCCGGTGCCGTTTGGAGCGTCGACTTTGGTGATCGACATAACTGGAGGGACGGAAATCGAATTCTCAAACATCAAGCTGACGTTTGGAGGTGGCGCCATAGTTCATTTTGGAACCGAGGCCTTCCACGGCGTCATCAGCAAAGATGAATAGTGTCGGGCTCGCCGAGGCACACCGGCAGGCTATTACGATGGGCACGAATCTGGGCGGACGGACCGCGATCCGTCCGTCTCGGACGTGACTCGCCCTCCCCCAACTTGAAGTTATAGCCGATTGAGAATGCCGCACTTGGGCCGCTGTGCCCAAGTTCCATCTCGCTCGTGGAACCTGCCCTTGGGATTCTTCTCGTCCGGCTCCGCCGAATCGCGGGCGTTTGCCGGCTAAACCGGGCAACGCCCCACTGCCGAGTCTTGTCTCAAGTTGACCGTATCCCATCGCGCTGCTATTGTTAAAAGTTATTCTGGCCTCAGTGTACCCACTGTGCGCTGGAGCTCCTGTGGAGGGAGCGCGGTGGGATCATGGGCCTGACTAAACTCGTTGTCCGAGGCGCGCGCCAGCACAATCTCAAGAACATAAACGTCGAGATTCCGCGCAACACACTCACCGTCATTACCGGTTTGTCGGGTTCCGGCAAATCGTCGCTCGCGTTCGACACCATCTATGCGGAGGGCCAGCGCCGCTACGTCGAGTCACTTTCGGCTTACGCGCGGCAGTTCCTCGATCAGATGGAGCGCCCGGAAGTCGATGTGATCGAAGGACTTTCCCCTTCGATCGCCATCGAGCAGAAGACCACGACGCGCTCGCCGCGGTCTACCGTGGGCACCATCACCGAAATCTACGACTACCTCCGCGTGATCTACAGTTCTATCGGGATTCCGCATTGCCCGCAGTGCGGCAAACCCATCGCCCGCCAGTCCAGCGAGCAAATCGTACAGTCCATCCTCAACGGCGACCTGGCGAAAACCGATGACCGCATCATGATCCTGGCACCGATCGTGCGCGGCCGTAAAGGCGCGTACCGCAAGGAGTTGGAGAAGCTCGCGCAAGACGGCTACGTGCGCGCCCGCATCAACGGCGAGCTCGTGCAGCTCGACGAAACGCCGGTTCTCGACAAGCGCAAGAATCACACCATCGAGGTGCTCATCGACCGCCTGTTGGTCAAGCCAGGTATCGCGGGGCGGCTGGAACAATCCATTGCAACGGCGTTGAAGCTGGCTGGCGGGCTCGTCACCGTTTCTATCGTGGGCGGTAAGGACCACGTCTTCTCCGAAAAATTGGCCTGCCCAGATTGCGGCATTTCGGTTCCCCAGCTGGAACCGCGCTCGTTTAGCTTCAATTCGCCGTACGGCGCCTGCCCAGCCTGCAACGGACTGGGTTCCAAGTATGATTTCGATCCCGCTCGAGTCGTAGTGGATTGGACCAAACCTCTATTCGACGGAGGGCTCGGCCCGGGATCCAGCTCCGCGATGCTGAAGCGCACGATCGAGCTGGCGGCCTACGCTCACGGATTCAGCCTGGAGACGCCGTTCGAGAAGTTTCCGCAGCGTATCCAGAACCTGATCCTATACGGCTATCCCCCGTCGAATGAACGATCGCCGACCGGTTCGGCAGCAGGTTCGACAGCCGAAAAAAAGGCTCGAGCGGAAAAAGGCTTCCGGTTTTCCGGGGTTTTGAAATTTCTGCAGCGCAATTTCGAGGAGTCCAATTCCGATTCTTATCGCGAGTGGATGACGCAATATATGTCCGCGACCCTGTGCAGCGTCTGCCACGGCAAGCGCTTGCGCCCCGAGTCCCTCGCGGTCAAGAACGCCGGCTACTCCATCGCCGACTTCACGGCGCTGTCGCTGAGCTCCGCCCGCCCGGCCGTCGACAAAATCCTCGCCCAGCTGACGCAGCGCCAGCGGGATGTTGCCGGGCGTCCGCTCGAAGAAGTCGCCGAGCGTCTCGACTTTCTGCTCGCCGTCGGCCTGAACTATCTCAGCCTCGATCGCTCCGCGGCCACCCTTTCCGGCGGCGAAGCGCAGCGCATCCGGCTGGCCACGCAGATCGGTTCGCGCCTTCGCGGCGTCCTCTACGTTCTCGACGAGCCCTCCATTGGATTGCACGCTCGCGACAACGATCGCTTGCTCGGTTCGCTTGAGCAGCTTCGCAATCTCGGCAACACCGTCCTCGTCGTCGAGCACGACGAAGACACCATTCGCCGCGCGGACTTCGTTGTCGATCTAGGTCCCGGCGCCGGCGACGCAGGTGGCTACCTAGTCGCGCAAGGCAAGCCCGAACTCATCGCCGCGACGCCCGAATCGCTCACCGGCCGCTATCTTAGCGGCGCGGCCCGCATCCCCATTCCCGAGCATCGCCGCAGTCCGAACGGCAAAGCGATACAGATTCTCGGCGCTCACGCCAACAATCTCAAGGATGTCGATGTCACCCTGCCCCTGGGGCTGTTAACCGTGGTCACCGGTGTGTCCGGCTCCGGCAAGTCTACTCTGGTCAACGACATCCTATACCGTGCGCTGGCGCAGAAACTTTACCGCTCGCAGGATTCCCCCGGGGCGCACCGCGAACTACTCGGTGCCGAACAGATCGACAAGGTAATCGAAATCGACCAGGCTCCGATCGGCCGCACCCCGCGTTCGAATCCCGCGACTTACACGGGCGTCTTCTCGCCGATCCGCGAACTGTTCGCTATGCTCCCGGAATCGCGGCAGCGCGGCTATCGTCCCGGCCGTTTTAGCTTCAACGTGAAAGGCGGCCGCTGCGAAGCTTGCCAGGGCGACGGCCTGCGGCGCATCGAAATGAATTTTCTTCCCGATGTCTACGTGATGTGCGAAGTCTGCCGCGGCCGCCGTTACAATTCCGAAACGCTGGCAGTCCGCTTCAAAGGCCACTCGATTTCCGATGTACTGAATCTCCCCGCCAGCGACGCTCTCAAGCTGCTGGAAAACATTCCGCAGATCCAGCAAAAGCTGGCCACGCTGGTGGAAGTCGGTCTCGGGTATGTTCAGTTAGGTCAATCGGCTACGACACTTTCCGGGGGTGAAGCCCAGCGCATCAAGCTGGCCCG
>JBEKWY010000013.1:0-58317 GCA_049512575.1 Candidatus Acidiferrum sp. | reverse complement strand
AGGTCCTCGTCCGAAAGCCAGGAGACGGCCACCGCGAAGAAATCGCTCGGACATTTCGCGGCAGGACTCGGCCAGGCGGCGGGCTTCCAGCGCGAAAAACGACTCGAGCACCTGATTGCGCGCCAACAATCGTTGTTCGATTTGCGTCGCCAGTTCGAGACCCGTCGCCATCGCGCTTCCTAACAAATCCGGGGCAGAGGATCGCCCACAAGCATATCGACGAGGCGGCTTCCTCCGTAAAGAGTGGTCACCAAAACCGCGCTCGCGGGTTGCTCGCGGACTTCGCCGATCATGACTGCTTCTTCGCCGCCCGGCGTCGCGCGCAGAGCTTGCAGGGCAGATTCCGCGTGATCGGAAGAGACGATGGCCAGGAATTGACCTTCGTTTGCGATATGCAGGGGATCAAGGCCGAGAAGTTCGCAGGCGCCGCGCACAGAATCGCGAACCGGAAGTTTTTCTTCGAACAACACGATCCCGCAACCAGAATCACGCGCCAATTCATTGAGGGAAGTAGCGACGCCGCCGCGCGTAGGATCGCGCATCCACCGCACGCCGGCGCCCGCTTGGTGTACAAGCGCCTGAACCAGAGGGAACACCGAACGGGTGTCCGAGCGTAAGTCGGCCTCCAAATCGAGATCACCTCTGGCGAGCAATATCGTGATGCCGTGATCGCCGATGGGGCCGGAGAGCAGAACTTTGTCGCCAGGTTGCACCGTTTGGGGCGAAATTATGACTCCGGAAAGCAGGCGTCCGATGCCGGTGGTGGTGACGTACATGTGGTCGGCTTTGCCGTGTTCTACGACCTTGGTGTCGCCTCCGGCGATCATGACGCCGGCATCTTCTGCTGCTTGCCCCATGGCGCGAACTTCCGCTTCCAAAATGTCGGTTGGTAGTCCTGCCTCCAAAACGAATGTCACCACGATTGCTTCGGCCCGCGCGCCGGAAACCGCTAGATCATTTACGGTGCCGTTGATGGCGAGCTCCCCGATCGAACCGCCAGGAAAACGCAGGGGTTTCACGACAAAACTGTCGGTGGTCATCGCGATTCGCGTTCCGTTGATCTGGATATGCGCAGCGTCGCCAAGCGGGCCCTGAGAAGAACCAAACAGAAGCGGAGCAAATAGTCCCTCGACTAGTCTTCGACTGGCCTTACCGCCGGCGCCATGCGCCATTTCGATCTGTGGTTCGCGGAACCTGATCTTGGGAGCGGGGGTGGCCATGGAGATCTCATTCGCTCAATTCGCGGCGACCGTCGCGATGGTAACAGGTTTGCGATGCTCGTAGTTAAAGTATGCCGCGCAAGACCCTTCCGACGAAACCATCAGTGCGCCGACGGGCTGCTCCGGGGTGCATTCACGTCCGAAGAGTTTGCATTGCACCGGCTTGAGGACGCCCTTCAAGACCTCGCCACATTGCGCCGCTTTGGGATCGGTGACGCGCACACCAGGAACCGTAAAGCGTTGCTCTGAATCCCATTGCGCATAGCTTGGCCGAATTTTCAGCGCGGATTGCGAGATAAATCCGAGACCGCGCCATTCAAAATACGGGCGAAGTTCGAACACCTCGCCCATGGCGCGAAGCGCAGCTCGATTCCCTTCCCATGGCACGACGCGCTTGTACTGATTCTCGACTCTTGCCTCGCCTTTGCGAAGCTGGCGCAGGAGCATCACGATCGATTGCAAAATGTCCAGCGGTTCGAAGCCCGAGACGACCACCGGCTTGCGCTCATCTTTGGCAATCCAGTCGTAGGGCCTGCAACCGATCACCGTGGAAACGTGACCGGGACCGACAAAGCCGTCCAAGCGCATGTCCGGGGAATCGAGGATCGCGCGTATGGCTGGAATTATGGTGACGTGATTGCAGAATACGGAGAAGTTGCTCAACCCTTCCGTTTTCGCGCGCATCAGCGTCAATGCCGTGGACGGCGCCGTTGTTTCAAAACCTATGGCGAAAAACATGACGTGCTTTTCGGGATTGTTGCGGGCAAGTTTCAGCGCATCGGCCGGGGAATAGACGATGCGAACGTCCATGCCGCGGGCTTTATACTCCAACGGACTTCCGTGAGTACCAGGAACACGCATCATGTCGCCAAAGGCCGCGAAGATGAAGTCTGATTGCGCCGCGAGTGCCAGGCCATCATCGATGCGGCCCATCGGCAAAACGCAGACTGGGCAGCCGGGGCCGTGAATGAGTTCGACATTGGAGGGGAGCAAGTCTTTCAGGCCGAAGCGGTAGATGGCGTGCGTGTGACCGCCGCACACCTCCATGATGCGATAGTGCCGGCTCGGATCGGCAAGTCGCCGGATTTCTTCGCCGGCTTTGCCGATGAGTTCGGGTGTTCGAAATTCGTCCACGAACTTCATTGCTTCCACCCTTGGCCCGGAGAGTGCGGCTCTTTGTCTTCCAAGCCGTAGCCACGCACTTCTTCCATGGCCGCTTCCGCCTCGCCGAGCATTGTTAACGTTCGCATTTGGTCAGCGGCGTCGGCTTCGCTGATTTTGCTCATGGCGAAGCCTACGTGAATCAGCACCCAATCGCCCGGCACGGGTGGTTCGTCTTGCAAGAGACCCAAATCCACTTTGCGGCGCACGCCCACCACATCAACCACGGCTTGCAACGGGTTTTGCGCGTCGAGCTCGACAATTTTTCCGGGTATTGCTAGGCACACGATGTAACTCCCTGGGACCAGTTCCCCTGTGAAGGTCCTGTCACAACGATCCGCTTCCTCACTCCTGCTGTCGTGCGACAAGTTCAAACTTGAATTTGATCTCGTCCTTCAATCGCAACGCTCCGCCTGCAAACGAAAAGGCCTTAATATCGTAGTCCGACTGCCGCAGGGGAAACTCACCGGAAATCCGCAAAATGCTGCCGATGCTGGTAACACGAGCTTCAACGGGTTGCCCCCGAGTGACGCCATGAAACGAGAGGTCGCCGGATACCCGCGCTTGAAATAGATCGTTGCTCAGCTTGTTGACCGTAATCTCTTTGCTTTCATATACAGCTAAGGGAAAATGCTGTATATCCAAGACGTTTTCATACATCTCTTTCTCGAGTTTCTTGCGGTCGTCGTTCTTCATCTCGTCAAGAACTTCCATCGCGCTGGTTCGGACCGTCAGCCGGACCAAAGCATTTTCATAGGTCTCCGGAACGAACTGGATTTCTCCGTCGTAGTCACGCATTCCGATAGTAGGGTTGTGACCAAACGAGGAAAAAATGCCGGTCGCAAAGGCTTGCACGGTGAACCGACTGGCAACCGGATCGATGAGAAATTTCGATGGCACGAGCCCTCTTTGCGTTCCTCCTGTGCGTGACCTAAGAGCCCGCACCGTCGGCTTCGCGTTACGCTCTGCCGAACCGCAGCTCCCCCGGATCACACCTCTGCCTACATAGAACGAAGGCGGAAATACCTCTCGATGTCCGGTATCGCGGCGGAGGCGAAATTGCCCAGCCCCACTTGCCCGAGGTACCGGCGCACGGTCGGATTGGACAGCACCAATCCTGCGCCGAGAACCACCAGCGCCACTCCTCCAAGCATGTAGAGCGTTTCTTTATCTGTACCAGTTGGCTCTTCGGTGCGATTCATAATTTCTATTGACATGGGAGTCTCCTTTCGACCATGGGAGTACGGCTCATTTGTTTTCTGGCCATTCTCCCGCAAGAATCCGATTTACCAGTGATTCGACGAGCTTCGCAGCTTCGTCGACGGCAGCCTCCACGGGCTCACTTAGCCCGATCTGTCCTTCTTCCGGACCGAGCGTTGCAGGTATGCAGCCCACGAGAAGCACCCGCTTCAGCTGTCCGCCCATGCTTGTCGCCATGCGCAACACATTGATTGGATTCATAGCGTGGGGTTCCACCAAACCCTGCTGAGCACCCGCGGAATTCAGGCTGCTGAAGTCGGGTTCGACCACGAAAAGAGTGCCTGGTTCGGCCTCACCGGGATAAGCATCCACGAGGATCGTCGTCTCGTAGCCATCCATCAACGCATAAGCCAGATCGAAGCCTCGAATTCCGAAATCCGTTACTCGAACACCTGCTGGAAATGAGCGACTTGCGAGCCGACTTGCGACTTCAACACCGAAACCGTCGTCCGCTAGAAATATGTTGCCGATGCCCGCGATCAAAATCCTCTTGGTATCCGGTGCAGGTGCTTCCTCGCTTTTGACGAAGGGCTCCACTTCCTCCGGTGCGAAGAAAAATCGATGCCCCGGCTGGCGCATCAAGCCGATGTCCCTGCCGGGGTCGTCGTCGACGACAACGCACACGTGCAACTTGCCTTCGTAGTCTTGCTCGATCGATTCGACGGCAGCGACCTTCCCGTCGAGCGCCAGGTCGAAGACATCGCCGCCGGCGCGGGGGCGGAGTCTTACACGGTCGCCACGACGTACTTGAATTCCTCGGATCTCAACCGATTCTACCGACACCTTGTCTTCCAGGAGTTGCCATTCCCATTCGTTCATGGCATCTCCTTTCCGGTTGAGCGTAGGCCACGCAGCGCGCCGTGAAGTTTCATGAATTGTTCTTCCGGCATGGTCTCGGTTCGCTCCAGGATTTGCCTGGCGCGTTCGTCGGACTGCCGCATTTCGCGTTTTTCTTCTTCGGTCATGGTCATGATGCGCAGCGACAGAATTTCATCGATTTCCGCGCCATCAAATAAGTCGCCAGGGCTTTCGGGCGCGATCTGCGGGTAGTCGTACAGGATGATAGGCGAAGAAAGCATGGTGTCCCGCTGCCCTTCTTCGCCTACGAGAACCGGCCAGGTTCCCACGTTTTGGCATTCCTTTGCGAACTCGCGGCAGCTTTCCGGAGGATCGACCAAAGAGACGAATTCACCGTCGCGCAGTTCCAAAATGGTGTGGGCGGAAATGAGGGAGCATGCAAGAGCGCGGTCACGGCTCAGGGGCTCGGGGCCCTCCATGCGCGAGTCGTTCGAAATGTGCACGGTAATCTTGAACAGTCCTTCCCTCACTTGTTGAGTCGAGAGGTGAATCGTCCCCGCAACATTCAATTTGTCGTGCAAGAGAGCGCCAACAATTGACCCCTGCGCATCCTGGAGCGGTTTCTGGTCCCGCTTGGCAGATAAACGGAACGGCCATTGCATAGGTTGAAGCGCAAGAGCGTGAGGATTGAATTCGGTCACTTCGATTACTTCTTCGACGGCTTCTTGCCACCCCTGGTAAACCGTGCCATTGATCTCCAGCCTCTCGACGCGCTCGATATTGGCTTCGGGAATCGGGGGCAGCTCATTTGAAGGTATCCGCAATTTACCGACGCAACGCGTTACCGCGCGCAGGAATCGGACGCGCACAGCACATTGAGTCTGCTCATTCCCAAGGACTAAACATTCTGTTTGCATTGTCCAGGCATCGGTTCCACCTTGCGCCTCGCTATAGGCACGCGGATAAACAACGCCAAAGTTAAATCTCTGCCGGTTCTTGACCGCGGAAGGCCGGTAGGGATAAAGCAGGTATCCCTCATAGAGGACTGCTTTCACGATTCCGTCCACGAGGGCCGCGTTCACGACCGCACCGTATCCTGTACCGAGTCCAGCACTCTCTCGATTGCTTCTTCCCAGGTAGGGATGCCCTCGCGCACTTTGTATTGATAAAGCTTTTCAAAAGCGTCTTTTCGCAAGGCAAGCCAAGCCGAATTCGGATAATAAAGGTCGATCAGGTCCTTCCACACCTTGACCGGCAAGCGATACTTCGCCTCTTTGTCCCATGAGATCGGACTGACCTGGAGCAGTCCGTCTTCGCTCTGATAGAAAACGGTGCCGCTGAATTGGAAACACAATGGCAAATCGCCGTTTGTCAAACCGTGGAAATATTTGGTTGCGGCAACGTTGAAATCGAACGTGCACGGCACGGGAATGTCCGCAAGCACGTTCTCGGTAAAGCGTGGCACTACGATGCTCGCATGAGTCCACAACATGCTGCGGAGCGTCTGCCCCCATCGATCCGGCTCGCCGAATAGATCGGCAAGGCGGGCTTTTTCATTCGAATCGTACTTGCGACGAGTCGCTTCGATTTGGATTTGCGCTCGCAGCGCGACGGTGTGGATAGTCTGGTTGCTAGAGCCATTGACGATTCGTACCTTGAACGACAGCAGGGGCGCGGCGGCGTGCTGGACTACCTCGGCGCCCTCGATTGTGAGTTGAAGATCAAGCATGAGCGGCCCCATCAACGAAGCCCGCTCGCTTTTTGAGCGCGGCAAAAAATGAGCCAATTTCGCGCCACACTTCTGTACCGCCGGAGAGTCCGCGCCAGTGCGTGCGGATCAAGCCGACCAGCTTGTAGCATTCATCGATGGGGACAAGGTAATACTCCGCAGGGACGGCGCCCCTGGCATGTCCCACACGATTGACGAGTAACGCGGTCACATCGGATTCCATCTCGCTGAGAACGGGGTTGAGCTCGACGATGTCAGCCCAGGTATCGAGAGCAAGCAGAGATTCCGTCGGCCCCGCGGGGCTGGGGTACAAAGCGATCACTCTTCCGTGCGGCGTGCTGCGGAAGAAAAATGCCATTTCGATCGGGACCATCAAGGCGTCCCATTGGCCGTCCGTCAACTGAAAGTCCCGCAGGAACACCACCCGACGCGGAACCCGCTTATACTTCGCGCCGCTTTGTCCCTCGAAAAGAATGGCGCACGCTTCGCACGCGCAGATCAACTTGCGATTTGCGGGCTCGACAAGGTGATCGTGGTCAGCTGCGAGTTCGCGGCTGCACATTTCGCAGCGCTCCACAGCCGTTCGTTTGCGAGCGAATTGCCGCAGCGCGGCGAACGCGCATTCCTCTTTGCGTGGAAGCGCGTGGAGCATATCAGTCCCCACTCCGCTGAGCCGATGCGACCGCTACAGAGGTCACGGCTTGGGCACCCTGGAGCTGCGCCAGCGAAACGAATCCAGATTGCGTGAGGACCGCGCCCACCTCTTGTACAACGATTGAGGCCGCGTCCGGCGCGGCGTCCTGTAGGGCGGCCTCCAGTCTGGACTTTACCGACGCCGCGGAAGAGCCGCAGCCGCTGGGCTTGACCTCAAGCCGCACAACTACCTGGCCATCTTCGGTAAGGGATGCTAGCTCAGCACTAGCAGCGTGGGATTGCAGGTAAGCACGGGACCTTTCCAAGGCGCGCGTCACACGAGTAGGCAAATCGTCTGGATGTAATCCGTATAGCAGGAGCAAGCTGCTAACGAGTTCATCGCCGGCGCACTTCCGGATGATGGTGCCCCCTGCTTCTCCGGTCTCAGAAGCAAGCTCTAGGATTCGTTCGATCGCCGCTCCGTGCAAGGCCATCAGCGATTCGAGAAGCTCTTTGCCAATAGCGCGCACGGTCGGGTCGGTAGTCGCCTCCAGTTGCTCGACTATCTGCCCGATTCGTTGAATTTGTTCCTGGAGTTCCGCACCGTGCGCCATAGTCTCCTTCAAACTAAACTGGAAGCGGATGCCCGCCAGCGAGGTGACAGACTGTCTTGGCCGCACCCAAAAAATCTGCCATTCCCCTGCCTCGCTACCCGCTTCCTCTCCGTCAACGGCTCAAGCGTGCATTCCAAACATCGGGGAGTGGTGCGTCTCCAGAACCTTTCCATTTCCAAGATACATATGTACCCCGCACGGCAGGCATGGATCGAAGCTCCGCACAGCGCGCATGATGTCTATGCCTTTAAACTTGTCTGGGCCATTTTCTTCGAAGATCGGCGTGTTCTGAACGGCATCCTCATAAGGGCCCGGCGTTCCGTAAATATCACGCGGGTTTGCATTCCACGGCGTGGGCGGATATGGGTGATAGTTGGCGATTTTTCCGTCGCGGATCACCACGTGATGCGACAACACGCCGCGCACCGCCTCGTGGAAGCCGCAGCCGATGGCGTCCTGAGGTACGGTAAACTCCGACCACGTCCGGGTTCTTCCGGCGTGCAGCTCCGCAAGCGCCTGCTCCACGAAGTAGAGGGCAGCCGAAGCTGCATACACTTGGAAGTAAGTCCGGGCGCGATCGCGTTCAATGGCATTGCTCCACTTGGGAATCTTCCATTCGAACTCAACCTCGGGCAGCGACGTCGTTCTCGGCAAATACATTTTCACGCTGTGACCGGTCGACTTGATGTAGCCGATGTCCACCAAACCAGCCAATGCTGTGGCCCAAAGACGCGCGATCGGCCCGCCACCGGTATCCAGCGCTAGATGGTCACCGGTGCGCTTGTCCAGCCACCGCGGCGACATGACCCACGTATACTTCCCGGCAAAGTCACGCTTCTGCGGCCTCGGGATGGTCGTCTGGTTCCAGGGATGATTCTGGTCGACGGGATTACCCAGCGGATCGTTCTTCACGAACTTCTCACCGTTTTCCCAGCCTTCGTAATAGGAACTGCCTAGAAGGATGCGAATGTTGAGGTTGATGTCGACCAGATCGGTGGTCACCAGCTTGCCGTCCACCACCACACCGGGCGTCACATACATCGCACGGCCCCACTCCGTCATTTTCTTGTAGGAGTAATCGCAAACCGCCGGGTTATTGAACGATCCCCAGCACGCCAGCAACACCCGCCGACGCCCCACCTCCTCGTACCCAGGCAGCGCGTCGTAGAAGAAGTCGAACAGGTCGTCGTGTAGCGGAACGACCTTCTTCATGAACTCGACGTACTTCATCAACCGTACCAGATAGTCCGTGAAGAGCTGAATCGTCGGAACGGTGCCCACACCTCCGGGATACAACGTGGACGGGTGCACGTGTCGGCCTTCCATCAAACAGAACATCTCTCGCGTCATCCGGCTCATTTGCAAGGCTTCGCGGTAAAACGATCCGGTGAACGGATTGAGCGCTTTCATGATGTCCGCTATGGTGCGAAAACCGTGAAGATTGGAATGCGGAGCGGAAGTCTTTTCCGCCTTGCTGTACACGGAAGGATTGGTTTCCTTGACCATTTGCTCGCAGAAATCGACGCCGACCAGATTGTCCTGGAAGATGTTGTGATCGAACATGTATTCCGCGGCTTCGCCCAGGTTCACAATCCATTCGCCGAGCGCAGGCGGGCGCACCCCGAAAGCCATATTTTGCGCGTAGGTCGCACACGTAGCATGGTTGTCGCCGCAGATCCCGCAAATACGACTGGTGATGAAGTGCGCGTCGCGTGGATCCTTGCCCTTCATAAAAATGCTGTAACCTCGGAAGATGGATGACGTGCTGTGACACTCGGCCACTTGCCGATTGTCGAAATCAATCTTCGTAAAGATCCCGAGGCTGCCGACGATCCGAGTGATCGGATCCCAGTTCATCTCCACCAGCTTTCTCGAACCGGTTGGAGTTCCCTTTGCCGCTGACGTTATCGTTCCCATCTTCTCTCCTTGATCTGTCGGTGCGTCCAGCAGTTAATACGCGCTGGGTCGATAGCCCGTAGTCAGTTCCGAGCCGGAATGCCGCCACTTCGGTTCCTTGTTCACGGTCGCGTTGGTAAACGATCGCAAAGATCGGATGGCCTTGCCGTAGATGCTGATGCTCGCAGCGGAGATCTTCGCTCCGGGCGGCTCATCCATGAATGGCATGAACTTGTCCGGGAAGCCTGGCATCGTGCAGCCGATACAGATGCCTCCAACATTCGGGCACCCTCCGATGCCCGCCATCCACCCGCGTTTAGGTACGTTGCAATTGACAACAGGTCCCCAGCACCCGAGTTTCACGATGCACTTGGGAGAACCATAGACCTCGGCGAAATCGCCCTGTTCGTAGTAACCGGCGCGATCACACCCGTCATGCACAGTCTTTCCGAAGAGCCAAGTCGGTCGCAGTTGGTCGTCGAGCGGTATCATGGGTGCCAGCCCGGCTACCTGATAGAGAAGGTAAAGTACCGTCTCCATGAAGTTGTCTGGCTGGACCGGGCAGCCTGGAACGTTCACAATCGGCAGGCCCGCCCTCGACTTCCAATCCCATCCGAGATAGTCGGCCAAGCCCATCGCTCCGGTGGGGTTACCCTGCATGGCATGGATGCCGCCGTAGGTCGCACAGGTGCCACAAGCCACAACCGCCAAGGCTTTGGGTGCCAGGCGATCGATCCATTCGTTGGTAGTAATAGGCTGGCCGCTCTGTGGATCCGTTCCAAGCGCTGCCCAGTACCCTTCCTTCTTTATCTTCTCGTTAGGAATCGAACCTTCCACGACTAGAACGAAGGGTTCCAGCTTCCCCTGCCAGGCTTGATACCAATACTTAAGAAAGTCATCTCCATTTTCATAGGCAAGCACGGGGTTGTGCAGATGCACTGTAGGGAGTCCCGGGATCGCGCCCAATAATACGTCCTCGATACTCGGTTGCGTCGCCGCCGTTATGGAGACGGAGTCCCCGTCACACCCGAGACCAGCGGTGATCCACAGAATATGTACGTCAGAGACGGGAGACGGTCTTTGTGTCTTTCGGCCGTACGGAGCCGCGTCAGGTGTCATTACAGTCTCCTTTTTCGGGCGCGAAGTCCTCGGAGCGGACCCCCAGGAAATAGGTGATCCAGCCACGGAGAAGCTACTATCCAAAATTTCGATTGTGAGAATTGCAGTTACAGGGATGCGCTACAATCGGGCATATGCGGAATTTCTTACCGGGGAACCACGGACGCGCTCATCGGGGAATCCCCGGTCTCATCTTAGGGTCCAGAATCCGGACTAATAACCACTACTGAGGTTCACGGTCCATTCGATCGCATGTTGAACAAGCTCGCGGGCATTGCGCAACGCTAGTTTTTCCTTGATGTGCGCTTGATAGGACTCAATAGTTTTCACGCTCAGGTGCAGCTGGTCGGCAATTTGCCGAGTTGTGTGTCCTTCGCCAATCAAACGAAACACTTCCAGTTCGCGGTCCGTGAGATTCACCAGCGGAGAGCTCTTCGCTGGCGAAGTGCCGCGCACAAATTGCTGCAACATTGTGGTCGTTAACCGTTCACTGAGATAAACTTCCCCTTGCAGAATCCTTCGAATCGCAACCAGTACTTTGTCCGTCGCTTCCTGCTTCATGATGTAACCGTTTGCTCCGGCACGCATGGCGCGCTCTGCATAGATCGACTCATCATGCATGGAGAGTATGAGCACCGGAAGACTCTGGGACTTCATTCGAATTTCCTTGAGCACGTCAAGCCCGTCTGGACCGCTGAGAGAAATATCCAACACGACAATGTCCGGATGAAGTGATGCGATCGCATGAAACGCGGTATGTGCGCCCTCCGCTTCTCCACAGACGGAAAGATCGGTCTCGCGGTCAATCAACAAAGCGAGTCCTTGCCGAACGATAGGATGGTCGTCGATGAGCAGCACGCGACTCTTCTTGGGCAGGCTGATCGCGGGTTTACTGGCCATGGAAAGTTGCTCCTAGTCGACACTGCGAATGGGAAACGCGCAGGTCACGGTTACGCCTCGGTCTTCATTCGGCTGCACTTTCAGCGAACCGCCGACCATGTCGGCACGATAGTTCATGATGCTCAAGCCAACTCCAGGGTGGCCTTCCTGCTTTTTCTGAAATCCATCTCCGTCATCCCGAATTGAAAGCGTGCCCGTGCCATTCTTGCCCGATAGGCTAACGACAATATCTCCCGACTTTCCGTGGCGAATCGCATTGTGGACTGCCTCTTGCGCAATACGATAAAGATGCGTCGCCATATTTGCGTCACGAATAGCAAGTGGCTTCGGGCATTGGAAACGGCATCGGATGTTAAACAGTTCCTCGACGTCGCTCGCCCATCTCCTTAGAGCAGACATCAATCCCAAAGGCTCTGCCGGCACCGGGTGAAGGCCCCGGGCAAGCTCGCGCGTATTGTCGATTGCCTGATTCACCATCCTTACGATCTTCGCGGCTTCCACCGCTTCGGGCAGCGACCTGTCAGACAGCTTTTCCTCAAGGACCTTGCTCATGAACGCGATGCCCGTGAGATGCTGCCCCAGACCATCATGCAAATCCTGAGCAATACGCCGTTGCTCTCTGGCGCTGATTTCCAGGATGGCTTCCTCGAGTCCCTTACGTTCCGTGATGTCGAATCCGACTCCGTGGATGAACCACGGGCGTCCATCCTCGCGGCGAATCATTTTCGCCTCGCACTGAAACCAGAGAGTTTTTCCATCGCGAGCGATAACCCGATACGAAGATCGCAGCGGTCTGCCGGAAAGGAACATTTCCGCTGCTTCTACACTCCAGCGCATCTTGTCGTCGGGATGAATCTGCTGATACCAGCGCACCGGGTCTTCCAGCCATTCTCTTTGAGAAAAACCGAGGGCCGCTTCAATTTGCGGGCTGACGTAGGCTTCGCCGATCCCCTTGTCCAGGTACGCCATGAACACGATGGCGGGTATTTGCTCGACCAAAGCGCGGTACTTCGCTTCCATATTCAACAAAGGCGCTTCGGCGCCTGATCGCGAGTCAACTGTTTCCGCGGGAGCTACGCGATCGCCAGAAGTTACAGATTGCTGCAGAAAAACTTCCGCCAATTCGTGGAGCGCTCTCTCTGCTTCCGAGAGATTCTCAGCTTCCTTATCCAGTGCGGTCGTTTGCGAAGCGTCGCCTGCCCAGTTCGCTTGGGTCACAAAATCCATTGCCCACCTCTTGCGTCTACCGGAGCTCTACGCAAAGAATCAAAAAGCCCCCTGTTTGATGCTAGCGTTGCCTCCTCCGCTCGCGTTCACTCCTTCGCGCGCCGTCTCCAGGACGGCTCCTTGTTTAGCGACGCTTGCGTGAATCGCCGCAAAGCGTGAATCGCGCGGCCGTAGGTCATTACCGCGCTCGAGGAAAGCAGCGAACCGGGCGGCTGATTCATGAACGGCATGAACTTATCGGGGAAGCCCGGCATCGTGCATCCAATGCAGATTCCGCCGACGTTCGGGCAGCCCCCTATCCCTCCCATCCATCCGCGTTTACCGACGTTGCATTGTACTACCGGGCCCCAGCACCCAAGTTTCACGATGCACGTCGGAGACCCATATTCTTCGGCGAACTGCGCTTGCTCGTAATATCCGCCGCGATCGCATCCCTCGTGTACGGTTGACCCGAAGAGCCAGGTCGGCCGTAGAGCGTCGTCCAGTGGAATCATGGGCGCACGCCCAGCGGCCATATTTAGCAGATAGAGAAGAACTTCGGTGAAATTATCGGGCTGGACTGGGCACCCGGGAACGCAGACGATCGGAATGTCCGCGACCGATTTCCAATTCCAGCCGAGATAATCGGCTAATCCCATGCACCCAGTGGGGTTTCCTTGCATGGCGTGAATACCGCCGTACGTGGCACATGTTCCCGCGGCAACCACGGCCCACGCCTTTGGGGCCAAGCGGTCAATCCAATCGCAGGTCGTAATCGGCTGCCCGGATTTCTCATCGGTACCGAAACTGGCCCAGTATCCTTCTTCCTTGTTTTTTTCGTTTGGAATTGAACCTTCAACCACGAGTATGAAAGGGCCCCGTTTCCCTTCCGCTGCTTCCCGGAAAAATCGGACGAATTCGTCTCCGTTTTCATAAGCGAGGAAGGGATTGTGAAAATTGATTCTTGGGACCCAAGGGAACGCGCCCAGAATGAGATCTTCGATGCTCGGCTGTGTTGCTGCTGTGACGGCAATCGTGTCCCCGTCGCAACCCAGGCCGGCGGTCATCCAGAGTAGGTCAATTTCAGAGACCGCGAGCGCTTTCGACCGGGTGTCGCCGCCTATTGACCCAATGAAGCTCATTTTTGTGCGCGGTTAAGGATGAACGGTGGAACAACGCGGATTCTAACCAATTCACGCTGTTTCCGCCATGCATTGCGCAGGAGGCTTCGGGACGTCCAGATTGCCGCTCGGTGACCCAGGGGAGGTCAAGAGCTGTAACCGTTCCTGGCGCTCGGTCGATGCGTTAGACTATACGGCCTACATCGAGCGAATCTGCATAAAGGGATGAAGTCTGGAAGCAGCGACAGCGCGGTAATGAGGTTAGACCGTGCGGTAGCACCTTACCGCGCGTCCGCGCGGGTAAAGTTGATTTCAGGTACTGGAAGTAGGCCACTCGATCGGGCTGGTTTTAGGTGTCGTCTCTACGAGGACGATACGTTGACGTCGATCCGGGGAGCCACGGGCTGACCCCGTCGAATCCGCTGGGCCGTTCCAGCTGGCTCAAAGTGCGATCAAGGGTTCGTTCAAGGGTAGTAGAGTATCTGTCTAACTTTGGAGAGTCTGGAACAGTTCAGCGAAGCGATTCGAGGTTCCTTCTGGCGTCCTCGATTGGTCCACGTCGGCTATGGGAATGAAACGGCCGCGTCCGCAGGGAACGGATACTTTGAGGACTTCCTCAACAGTCCAAGCTGAGGACCTGCTGCTAAACCGGAAGTGGTACCCGCCGGGGCGTTCCACCCCTCCCAACCCCTACCTGACCGCTTGTAAGGGTGTTCCCCAATTTCTTCAAGAGAAACACAGTTGTTGGCAATTTAGCGAGTGCTGGCCGTTCGGCCAGCAGATTCCCAGGGAAGAGCGTATCTAAACTAGTATGTTATCGACCTTCGTTATCTGAGGACGTCCGTGAGCTTCGGATTGCCAACAGAGAGTGCTAAGGGCATTGCTGAACTCGATCCTGTGGCCGAGTTTAGGCAAGGTGTCAGTCTACTCAAAAACGGCTATCACAAAGAGGCCCTCGTGTGTTTGCAGCGCGCATTCGACAGCGAACGGCACAATCCTTACTACCTCTCGTTTCTCGGGTTGTCGATTGCGCGTGCAGAGCAGAGGTGGAATCAAGCATCGGAAATGTGCGAAATAGCGGTACAGCTAAAACGCGGAGAGATCCAGTTCCACCTCAATTTAGCAGACGTTTATGCCTGCGCCGGGCGACGCGTGAAAGCGCTAGATACGTTAGACGCGGCTTTGGAGCTGTTCGGTGAAGATGAGAGATTGAGGCGAGCCCAGAGCCATGTGGAGAAGCGCCGTTCGCCTGTAATTCCTTTTTTCACTCGCGATCATTTCTTGAATCGTCAACTCGGCAAACTGCGGCACCGCGCATTGAAACGCCCGGAGAAAGAAGACATCTGACGCCCTTAAGGCCCTGCAGGCCAAGTAGGAGGTAGTACCCGCCGGGCTTCGACCCCCGCCCGAGTCTTACCGACGGATAAGACCGGATGAATTGAACTGGTCGCTGCCAACCAGCGGGAATTCTCCGCGAATCCAGGATGCGCACTTTGTTGCCGCACAGGCTCATGGAGCCTTGTCTTGGCTCCCCGAATCCGCTCGACCGAGCTCAATCGCCCTTTTCCAAAAACATTTGGTTTCGGAACCCAATTTCGAATACCGTTCCGCACTGATTCTAAAGGACTTGCAGCCACCACGAAGATCGGGATTTCGGAACCCCACAAATGGAGTTCAGGGTAACGTAGCAACCGAGCTGCCCAAAAACCCCTCTCGCCTGCTTCGTGTTCTCCGCAACGCTCAAGGAATAGCCGGCTCTGACCTGCCTCGTCATTGAGGGGTCTCGCCTTCGACAATAAATAGGCGGCTCTTGGTTGAGTTTTGCCTGAACGGCCTGATCGCGGCATAGGCTGGCGAATCATACCACTCACGCGCTTTCTGCACGCTGTCGAAACCGATTACCACGATGTAGCCCTTTGGCGGTTCGCCCTCGAGAGCCTGGACGTCGCCGCCCCGAACGACATAGTGTCCATTGAAAGACGCCACTATTTGCGGCGCCTTCTCACCATATTTTTGTAAGGTAGTGGGGTCCGTTACCTCGACTTCCGCGATGACGTAGCCAGGTGGCGTCTTCGTTTGCTGCGCATGAATCGCCGCGGCGCCGGCGACACCGATCGAGACGCCAGCCAGCACTGCCAGCGCCAGTTTTAGGTGGGTCTTCATAGGTTTCATTCTCCCCTGTGTGTTTCTGCGAATAAGCATTAACCCGTTCAACGGAACGCAGCTCGTAAGGCAAAGTCGAACGATTACTCTAACCCCGAGAGCATTCAGGTTATTTTGACGCTGTCGTGCAGACGACCGCAAATCAGCAGCGACGAGAATAGATACGGTCATCATACGGTTGCTTGCGCTGGCGGAGAGCGTGAGCCTTGGTATCCAGGCTCTGACGGTTGTCAATCTCCGTGGCTAGCGTGCACCGGAATGCTTTTCGGCGATATCCGTTTCTCGCTCTCGAATTCTGCAAGCGAAGGCGTTGCACTGGGCTGTCCAGTGGTGGAAGTCATATCAAGCCGCCTGTGAACATCGTATTTTCGGCGACGAAACAAAGTTTGTTCTCAAACGGGTCCGCGCAATAAAAACTGCGTTCACCCCACGGTTGTGTTTCAATCGGCCGGAGGATGGTACCGTTCGGTCGTTCGCTCACGCGCCGATAGTACTCATCGAGGTTGTCTACAGCGAAATAAATATGATCTGGATTCGGCCTCGGGTCCCAGGGGTCGCCATCAGCCCGCGGATCGAAGCATGCGAGGATGGTACCGCCACACCCGAAGTAATGGCGCCCGGAAGAGATTCGAACTCCTGGTTGCCCCAACACAGCGGAGTAAAAGACTGCGGCGTCTTCGATACTTGAGACGGGAAGGATCACGCGGAACAAGCGGACGGATGCCATATTTCTGGACTGTAGGCTTGTTCGAGCAGCTTTCACAAGTCGGCACTTTAAAGTACCCTGCTGCCTGGGTGCTAAACATGAGCAAACACGGTGCAATCTATGTCGAGCGGGACCAGTGTCCCGTTTACACGGCGATCCGGGTAATTGAGGGTCGCTGGAAGCCAATGATTGTTCGCCGCCTCGGCGATGGCGCTCTCGGATTTGGCGAGCTTCGGCGCACCATGCCAGGAGTAACAATCAAGGTGCTCCGGCAACACTTGCGGCAGCTCGAAGCTGAAGGCGTCGCGACACGGTCGGTAGAGCCGAGACCGACGCTAAGAGTGCGCTATCAGTTGACGCCGCACGGCCGTACTCTCGGCCCTGTATTCGAAGCGTTGTGGGCCTGGGGCGTGGTCCATCTGGCGCACCTTGAAGATACGAGAGCTAAGCTCACCAAATCACAAGATTGTTAACGGGCAATTTTGTCGCCGTTGTATCCACAATCGAATGGCAAGATCGAACGCTGGTACAAGTTGCTCAAACAGGAGTGCATCCCGCCGCTTACCCCGCTGACGCTGGAAGATGCGCGACCCCCTGATTCAAAGCTACGTTGGATCCCTACAACCGTAAGGCTGCACAGTGCCAGGTCACAGAATTTTGGAAAATTTGGCGGATGAAAATTCCGGAAAAGTTGGCGGAGGGAGTCGCTGGCAGAGGGGTGGGGACGATGCGGGATCAGGGAAGGAATCATTCGGACGCGCGCGAAGTCAGCGCAGATGCGAGCTTCGCAGTGCAGAAAACAGCAAGATCGAGAATAAACGTGGGAGAATGGCTTCATATCCCTCCCGCGGTTTCCTTTGGGATGAGCCTCGGGGCCGTGGTCGGACGGCGGGCTCGTTGACGGACGTCAGAAGCGCACCCTAAGATGATTTGAACATGTCGGACTCCCCGTCACTCCTCGGCCAGGCCTTTTCTCACTATCGGATTTTAGAGATGCTGGGCGGCGGCGGCATGGGCGTGGTCTACAAGGCCGAGGACACTCGTCTGGACCGTTCTGTCGCTCTCAAGTTCCTGCCCGAGGAGCTGGCGCGAAATCCGCAAGCTTTGGAGCGTTTCCGGCGCGAGGCCAAGGCTGCCTCCGCGCTAAACCATCCCAATATTTGCACCATTTACGACATTGGCGAGCAAGGTGGCCGAGTTTTCATCGCCATGGAGTATTTGGAGGGCCGCACTTTGAAGCACACTATCGGCGGCCGGCCCATGGAGCTGGAAACGCTGCTGGGTGTCGCCACGGATGTGGCGGATGCGCTCGATGCGGCGCATACCAAAGGCATCATCCACCGAGACATCAAGCCTGCCAATATTTTCGTCACTCAGCGAGGGCATGCGAAAGTTCTGGACTTCGGCCTTGCAAAGATCGCCTGGACAAAAGACCTGGCGGATAAAGCAACGACTCTGGCCACCGACGAACTGGACCCCGACCATCTGACCAGCCCCGGCAGCACCTTGGGAACCGTTGCGTACATGTCGCCGGAGCAAGTGCGTGCGCAGGAGCTGGATAACCGAAGCGACCTGTTCTCGTTTGGTGTTGTGCTGTATGAGATGGCCACGGGAACTCTGCCGTTCCGCGGAGAAAGTTCCGGGGTGATCTTCCATGCGATTCTGGAACGAACACCCGCGCCCGCGATTCGGCTGAATCCGGATCTTCCGGCCGAACTGGAAAGAGTTGTTGATAAAGCATTAGAGAAGGATCGCAAACTGCGTTACCAATCGGCGAACGAATTGCGCGCCGATCTCAAACGCCTGCAACGCGATTCCGCATCGAGCGCCAGTGGCGCAGACATCCGAGGCGGCACAACTACCGCGCAACGCCGCCCGCTTGTTGCCGTGGCGTTATCGTGTTTCGCGCTCATCGCGCTGGTTGGGGCATTTGCTCTGTACCGTTTTTCGCGACCGGCTCCGCCTCCGGCCAGCATCAATTGGGAGCAGCTGACCTTCTTCACTGACTCCGCCGTATACCCCGCGCTTTCCCCCGATGGACGCATGCTCACGTTCATACGCGGCAATGACATATTCATCGGTACCGGAGAGGTGTATGTCAAAATGCTCCCCAGCGGCGAACCTGTCCAGTTGACTCATGATTCGCGACTCAAAATGAGTCCGGTTTTCTCGCCCGATGGTTCCAGGGTTGCCTATGGGACGATTCCGAAGTGGGCGACTTGGGAAGCTCCTATTCTCGGCGGCGAGCCGCGAATCATGCTGCCCAATTCTTCATCTCTAACGTGGATCGACGGCGGGAAGCACTTGCTGTTTTCCGAGATCACCGAAGGGCTGCACATGGTGCTGGTGACCACCGATGAAGGCCGCGGCCAACGCCGGGTCGTCTATGCGCCTCAAGGGGAGCGCAGCATGGCTCATCATTCGTATCTTTCACCCGATGGCCGCTGGGTGTTGATCGTCGAGATGGACGCCCAATCCGAGCTCATCCCTTGCCGTGTCGTTCCTTTCGAGGGAGCCGGCACTCCGCAGGTCGTCGGACCACCCGGAGGTTCTTGCACCTCAGGCGCGTGGTCTCCCGACGGCAAGTGGGTGTACGTCACATCCACGGAGCGCGGCAAGACGCATATCTGGCGGCAGCGATTTCCCGACGGTCAGCCGGAGCAATTTACCTCTGGCACGACCGAAGAAGCGGGCATAGCTATGGCTCCCGATGGCAAGTCATTCATCGCTTCGGTCGGGACGGACGATCGCATGGTCTGGCTTCACGATGAAAAGGGCGAGCACCAAATCGTCTCGGAAGGCGTTGCATCGTCAGCCACTTTTTCTTCGGACGGCAAGAAACTGTACTACTTGTATGCCACCGATCCGAGAAATGGCGACGAAGTCTGGGCGTTAAATCTGGTTGATGGCAAGACGGAACGCGTGTTGCCCGGCTATTCCACGGAGGACTATTGCGTTTCGGCGGATGGACAAATGGTGGCCTTCACAAAAGTGGATCAAGGTGGCCACCCTTCCCTGTGGATTGCGCCCACAGACCACCGCTCCGCTCCGCGGGAATTCACCTCCTCCGCGCTCGAGGATTCGCCGCGTTTCCTGCCCGATGGCGATCTGCTATTTCGTGCCAGCGAAGCGGGAATTAACTCACTCTATCGTATGCACTCCGACGGAACCGATCGCCACAAAATTGGCCCGGCACATATCTTCGACTTTTTTGGCACGTCTCCGGACGGCCGCTGGGCTATCGTGACGACGATGCGTCCGGGCGCGGAGCAGACCCTTGGCCAATACGCCTTTCCGGTGGAGGGAGGCGATCCCCTCCTCGTTTGCGCGGGCCTCTGTCTCCTGAGCTGGGACATCCACGGAGATTTTATGTTGTTCACCACATACGCCCATCGCGACCAGGGCACGTACGCGTTACCCGTTAACCGCAACACGGGACTCCCGGACCTGCCCGTAGAGGGGCTTGGCGACGTGCAGGATCTAAAGTATGTGAAAGGCGCCAGATTCTTCCCGCAGGTCGTGGACTCGGCTGCGAACCCGTCCGTGTTCGCCTTCACCCGCACCAACATCCACCGCAATCTCTACCGAATTCCGATACCGTGAACAGCGGCTTAAGGAGTGTCATCGTTTAGGTGCACGACCGAGGGTGTTCTGCGCCTAATCCGCGACCGGCGATGGTCTTGCCGGACGGTTAGAAATTACTTTATTGCGTTCGCCATCTCACGTGATTCGCTTGGGATTAACCAGCAACAAAGTGGCGCGCAAGGCGGTGATCTGTAGGGTGCACGAAGCGAGCCATTTCGCCCAGAATGAACGGACGGCGTTGCGCCGCTGGGTGGGCACTGAAGATAGAAATAAACGTAGAAAATGGCTCCATGTCCCTCCGGCGCGTGTTCTTGGCGGTGGGTCCGAGGCACCGTCGTAGATTCCGGAGGAAAAACTCCTAGCCTCGCGCTGCTCGGAAACGATGGGCGGCCCGGATTCCAGGACAACCGCCCAAAAAAAACTCTTTGTGGGCATCCAAATCAGGGAATTCAGAGCACGCGTAATCAGTCACTGACGACTGGGCTAACGTGGAGGTTTTTGGGCATCCTGTGGCTGCCAGCGAGGGAGATTACTTCCTACGAGCCGACTTTTCCATTACTAATTTGACTGCGCCAAGCACAAAATAAAATATGTGTATACCATGGGGCGTGCACCTTCCCGTGAACCCGCCGGTCTTGCCGATGCTTGCTAAGCGCGTGGGTGCATTACCCGATGGTGCAGATTGGATTTTTGAACCGAAATGGGATGGGTTTCGGGCACTCGTGTTTCGCGATGGCGACGAGATTTTGATCCAGAGTCGCGACGGAAAGCCACTCAACCGCTACTTTCCTGAGCTGCTGGACCCGTTGCGAACGACGTTGCCACCGCGCTGTGTCCTCGACGGAGAGATTGTCATCGTTAAGAACGATGGACTCGACTTCGACGCGATGCAGTTGCGCCTGCACCCAGCCGCATCGCGAGTGAATCTTCTGGCTAAACAGACTCCTGCATCATTCGTTTTCTTCGACCTGCTTTGTCGGGGAGACCGGGACCTTCGCGGCGAACCATTCAAAACCAGGCGCCGTGAGCTGGAATCGCTGATTTCATCAGCACCACTACCCATCCATCTCACACCGGCAACCAACGACCGTAACATTGCCTCCGATTGGTTTCGTCGCTTCGAGGGTGCCGGCCTGGATGGCGTCATGGCCAAGCTCCCTTCAGGAACATACGAGCCAAACAAACGTGTGATGTTCAAGGTCAAACACGAGCGCGAGTGCGACTGTGTCGTGGCAGGATTTCGCTGGTACAAGAAAGGGGATCGCACCCTGGTCGGCTCATTGCTGCTTGGCCTGTTTGACGACGGTGGTGCTTTGCAACATGTCGGCGTTTGTGCAAGCTTCAGCGCAGAGAGGCGCCGCGAATTGGCAGAATTCCTCAATCCGTACCGCAAGAATGCGCTCGCCGCTCACCCTTGGAAGGGCTGGGCCAACGCGGAAACCCCGACCAGTGAAGCCGTCCACCGCATGCCCGGCGGCCAGAGCCGCTGGAGCCAGGGCAAGGACCTATCCTGGGAACCCCTGCGGCCCGAACGGGTTGTGGAAGTCGCTTACGAGCACATGCAAGGAAGCCGCTTCCGTCATATGGCGCACTTTCGCCGATGGCGACCAGACAAAAAGCCGATCGACTGCACTTATGCCCAGCTCGAGGTAGTTCCACCGCAAGAGCTCGCAACAATTTTCCCCCATGGTCGCTAAATCCGCCGGCTGCAACTATCGTTTCTTTGGCTTGTTCTGCCATCGCTCGCTGCGCAATTCCCGCGTCGGATCATCATCAGGATCGGGAGTTTCCTGCGGCGGCCGAAGCGCTTCCGGCACATGACGCAGATTGATTCGGACGCGGGTCCACGTCGATGACCTGCCCCGCATAGCATCAACCAGTACGTCATCGACCGCAAGTAGGCCGGCTATCTCGGGGTGCTTCTTCTTCCACCCTTCCAGGCCCGCCAGCGCCACTCGTTTATCGGGAGAGTTCGCAACAACGATGAGTGGCATCTTCACCCGAGGCTTCTTTGCAGCCGACTTTGCGCGCGACGGAGCTATTCGAGAGGCTTCCCCTTTCACCTTGCGAAAGTGTGGCGGCCAGGGCGCGTCGCCGAGACCCGCTGCTTCGTCCCGTTCCGCGAGCTCCAACAACTTCTCGAGCGAACCAGCAGCGGCGTCTATGTCGGCGTGCGGATCGCCGATTTTCGCAAAGCGCGCCGGCATCGTGAACAGTGTGAAGTCGGCTGGGTCACAGTCAGGCACTTCATGCCAATGAAGTGGCGCTGAGACACGCGCGTCGGGAAGCGGGCGTACCGAATACGCAGAGCACGTGGTCCGGTCCTTCGCATTCTGGTTGTAGTCGAGGAACACACCATGCCGCTCTTCCTTCCACCATTTCGAGCTGGCCAAGGCGGGCGCGCGCCGCTCCACTGCGCGCGACAAGGCCACGGCCGCACGGCGTACTTCCGCAAATGTCCAGTTCGGTTCGATACGCACATTCACATGCATGCCCCGCGAACCGCTGGTCTTGGGCCACCCACGAAGCCCTACTTCTTCGAGGAACGCCTGCACTTCGAGAGCAACGCGGCGCACGTCACTCCAAGCGACGCCCGGAACCGGATCGAGATCGATGCGTAATTCGTCGGGGTGCTCAAGATTGCCGGAGCGGACCGGGTGCGGGTGGAGTTCGATGCAACCCAAATTGACTATCCAGGCGAGCCCAGCCGCGTCATCCACCACGATCTCTTCCGCCGTTCGGCCCGAAGGGAATGACAAAGTGACGGTTCGCAGCCATGGCGGGCGCACGGCAGGCGCACGCTTTTGATAAAACGCCTCACCTTCGGCGCCGTTGACGAACCGCTTCAGAACAATTGGACGATCCTGGATTCCGGCAATCGCGCCTGGCGCAACCTTCAAGTAATAGCCAACAAGATCGAGTTTCGAGATTCGTGCCTGCGAAAAATACAGCTTGTCAGGATTCGTGATACAGAGTTCACGCCCCTCAACCGAGAGCACCTGGCTAGCTGCTTCTTTTACCACCCAATCAGGCTACCACCCTGATGCGCTTCTGTGCGCTGCTGTTCTGCGTGCGATCGGTTTGGGAGTCAAACACGGGACAATCTCATTGAAGCCATAAGACTCTCGGTTCTGAATGCGCGGATTTTTAGTCGGGACGCAAGTCCCCACACGCGGCCCAACATTCCTTTCTCTTATACCCTATTGAAATGGCGTCGAGACGATAGTACTCCCGATTAAATCCGCACAGTCCAACTGCGGTCTGCGGGAACGCTGCAGACTTGACGGTCAAAAGTTAATGAGGTTTGTGAAGCAGAGGAAAGCTGGCTGGTGACTTAGCGCGACACTTCGGCTTCCGGCACGACGCCAGCTTCACCACGCTGTCGGGCAAGATATTGATCGTGGATCCAAGCGTAGGTTTTTTCCAGCCCCTCGCGGAGCGTGGTGTCCGGTTCCCAATGCAGATATCGCTGAATGAGCGTGTTGTCGCCAGTGGGCAACAACCATGCGTATATTAATCCGAAGAATTGGCAAAGCAATGGCGATTCGCTATGCATTTTCGAACGGGTCCGACTAGCCTCTTTGGAAGACTCCTCGAACCCGGCCACACTCCACGCTACTGCAAGTCTTTTTTCTTGTTTAGCAACTTCTCTGGTGAGAATGGACGCAACAACATCCGGTTCAATCGGCCGTCCTCATTTTTGACAAGGGCAGGGCCTTTCAACGTCCTTTCCGTTGTATCGCCGGACTGTGACACAGTCGTTGCGTTCTTAAAGGTTGCAGTGGACTCAGCCTGGGAATCACCACTGTACTCGCCGGTCGGAATCAGCAACACCGCCCTTGAATCGCCAGCATTGGTACCGTCTGTCAGGACAGCTTGTGCTGCAATTATACCGTCATCGGTAATCCAGCTGGCTGCCTCCAACTCAAGGCCCGAGCCTGGGGGGACGAGCGTATTGAGGTCTTGCAATTCGCCGTTCTCCCAGAGATAGGCATGGAAGGTGCTGAAATCACAGGTAAACGAGGCGCCGACGATCTGATCACTGGAATTGATCCGGTATGGTTGGCTGTAGCAGTCGCCGGTCACAGTCCCGAGATCGGTAAACGCGCCGTTACGCCACAACACGGAGTGGTACACGGAGTCGTCAGAAACCGACGAAACCCCGACGACGTGCCCTTGCTCGTTAACGTTATAGGCAGAATTCAAGCTTCCACCCAAAGTGCCCAGGGTATCCAAATCGGTCAGAGTTCCGTTATTCCAAAGGAAGGCTTGAGAAATGACCTCACCCGACTCTGTGCCGAATCCTACGGCGTGGCCATGATTACTGAGGAAATTTGTGCCTCCTTCTGCGCCGCCAAAGTTACCGGGGTTGATGTCGATCATCTTGCCGTTTTGCCAGATGAAGGGATCGTACGGCGGGCAGTTGGTGTTTGTATTGGCCATAGTGCTTGTTTCCGAATGGCCGGATATTTGTCCGAGATCATTGATGAACTCTCCATAGCTCTGAGCGCCGCCCAATGTACCGAGGAACCGCAGAATGCCAAATTGCCACACGACGCCTTCAGTTTGTCCTCCGGTTCCAAACGAGCATGAACTAGAGTTGGAGCTTTCCACCCAGCCGGAGGCCTGGCCTAAGTCGTTGATCCAGACAGCATGGCTTTGGTCTCCCGCTGGCGTATTCAGCGGAAAAATATGGCCGTCGGGAGCCCAGACCACCGCATTGTCCAACGATGCTCCGGTGGTCGAGTTTGTTCGGGTGCCGTACCCGGCCGCCAATCCCCCTTGGTTGATCCAGTTAATGTAGGTGGCTGTGCCCGTCAAATTGGGAGATTGCGGCAGGGCCTGGAGATCGGTTTGTTTGCCATTGGTCCAAGTATAGGAATTGTAGCCCGGTGTGCTGCTGTCCGCGGCCACACCGAGGGTGCCACCGTTGTTCATTGGCGCATAAAAAAGATAGCCAGCCAGGAAGCTATCCTGTCCACCGTCAGGCGGAAGAACAACAACCTTGTACGTCTGGTGCTTTGGCTTAGGAGACGCGCCCTCCTGGGCAGACAACGCAATTCCAAACACGGTCGTCGCCATCACAACTGCTGCCAACTGTAGACTTCCTTTCATTTTATTCATGTGTTCCTCCAGGACAAACATTTAAGCGTTCTGCACTCCGTTTCGGCCGCGGAAGGACGGCCTGCAACTTCGCGAGCGCGGAGATCGAGGGGATCCGCTCGCGAGGCTGAATAGCCTTACTCGTTGCCTGTTATATAAGGCGGGAAAAGCACGAAAAAACTGTCACGCTTATAGAAAGAAGTCGCCACCGCACTGGCAGACGCAGTCCTCTTATCTATGCTAGCCTTACGCCAATTGTTACTTACAGTTAGCCTCGGTAAGGACCGGCCGACGATGCAATCCTCCACCGGTGATGTCAGTCGCCTCCTAAAGGCTTGGAGCTCCGGAGACGAAACCGCCTTCGACCAGCTTCTGCCCCTCGTCTACCAGGAACTGCACAGGCGGGCTCGACGGTACATGGCTAACGAACGTTCGGGCCATACTCTCCAAACCACCGCATTGGTCAACGAAGTTTACCTTCGCTTAGTGGACCTCCCGCACCGCAATTGGGAAAACCGTACGCACTTCATGGCCGTCTGCGCGCAACTCATGCGGCGCATTCTTGTTGATTTTGCACGCTCGCGGAAATACCAGAAGCGTGGCGGCGGCGCACGCCATTTGCCGCTCGATCAAGCGCTCACCGTTTGCAACGAGTCGCCGCTGCAAATCATCGCCGTGGACGACGCGCTGGCAAATCTGGCTGCTGTCGATGAACGAAAGAGCCGCGTAGTCGAGCTGCGCTTCTTCGGCGGGCTGGATGTGCAAGAAACGGCCGATGTCCTCAAGGTGTCCCCAGAAACGGTCATGCGCGACTGGAAAATGGCCAAGGTGTGGCTGGTAAGAGAAATCAGCGGGAGGCCATCTCGTGGAGCCTGAACGCTGGCAAAGAATTGAGGACCTGTACCACGCCGCCATGAGACTGGCGGAGCATAAGCGCGACACCTTTCTAGATCACGCCTGTGCTGGTGACGAATTACTTCGCAGCGAAGTCCTTTCCTTGCTTGCTCAGAATGAAAAAGCCAAGAGCTTTATGGAATCCCCGGCGGCGGAGATTGCCGCCCAGGCGATGGCAATGGATCGCGAGCGATCAGAAGAACGCATTTTGATTGGGAGCACCGTTTCCCACTACAAAATCATCGAGAAAATCGGCGGCGGCGGAATGGGAGTGGTGTACAAGGCCCAAGATACGCAGTTGCACCGTTTTGTCGCGCTTAAATTTCTTCCGGAAGATGTCGTTCGAGATCCCCAGGCGCTGGCGCGCTTCCGGCGTGAAGCGCAAGCTGCCTCGGCCCTCGACCATCCGCACATCTGCACTGTGCATGAAATCGGCGAGGACCAGGGACAACCGTTTATCGTGATGCAATTCCTGGATGGCCAGACGCTCAAGCATCTCATCGGGGGCAAGGCGCTTGCGGCTGAGCAAGCGCTGGAACTGGGAATTCAAATGACGGATGCTCTCGACGCTGCGCACGCCCAGGGCATCGTTCACAGAGACATCAAGCCTGCGAACATTTTCGTTACCAAGCGCGGGCTTGCCAAAGTTCTCGATTTTGGGCTTGCGAAGATTACTCCCGTCTCGTCGCGCGTCGCGGCTACTACGCTGGCGACTGCCAGCGCTGAAGAGCTCCTCACCAGTCCAGGCTCCGCTATTGGCACTGTCGCCTACATGTCGCCCGAACAGGTGAAGGGCAAGGAACTCGACGCGCGCACCGATCTCTTTTCCTTTGGAGCGGTTCTCTACGAGATGGTCACAGGAATTTTGCCGTTTCGCGGCGACACTTCGGCGTTGATCTTTGACTCGATCCTCAATCGCGTCCCTTCTCCGCCGGTGCGTCTAAATCCAGATTTGCCGCCTGAGCTGGAACGAATCATTGGGAAGGCCCTCGAAAAGGACCGCGAGCTGCGCTACCAGCATGCCTCCGAGATTCGGGCCGATTTGCAACGCTTGAAGCGCGACATCGATTCGGGCCGCTCAAACACTTTAGCTCCCGCAATCTCCGCACGAAAGAACTGGATTCGGCCGCTGACGAATGTAGCTGTCACTGTTCTCATCCTTGCTGCGATTGGCTTCGCGTGGTTCAAGTGGCGTGCAGGCGTTTCGACGATTCCAGTCGCATCGGTCGAGCGGCAAGTCACCTCAAATCCGCCGGAGGACTGGGTGGTTGCCTCGGCCGTTTCGCCTGATGGCAAATATGTCGCCTACGTTGGAGTGACAGGTCTCCTCATTCGATCCGTGGATTCGGGAGAAACGCGAGCCATTGCCCTGCCTGCGGATTTTCCGACGGCACAGATTTGGGAAATTCGCTGGTTCCCTGACGGAGGAAAACTGCTTCTAACCCTCCGCTCCTCCATCTCAGAAGAAAGCCTTTGGGTGGCTCCTGCGCTTGGACAATCCATCCCTTCAAAGCTGCGCGACTCAGCCTCCCAGCCGGCAATCTCAGCGGACGGAAAGTCCCTGCTTTTTCTGAGTGGACCCCTAAAAGGTCCGTACGATCTCTGGGTTTCGGGGATCAGCGGAGACGCGCCGCGCAAGGTAGTTGCTCTCGAAGAAGGTCAGAATCTTGACAGCCCTGTTTGGTCTCCCGACGCTCAATGGATCGCCTACATGCGCACCAGATCAGGCTCGACCTCCCTAGAAATCCAGCCGGCGAAAGGCGGTCCCTCCAGGACGGTGGCCATGGATTCCAGCTTGCCGGCTGGATACACACCCGGTTGTCCCAGCGGACTGGGATGCGTCAGCTGGTTAGCGGACGGGCGCATCGTGTTTGTCGTCATTCATAAATCCGAGGGCGCCGATTCAATAGATAATAGCCTCTGGCAAGTGCGCGTTGATCCGTCCAAGGGACAAACATCTCAAAAACCGGAACAGGTTATTGCGCTGGCCGGCTACCTCCCTGAAAGTTTGACCTCTACGGCCGACGGCCGCATCCTGGCTTTCAACAAGTTACGGGAGAGCCTAGACGTCTATCTCGCCGAGCTCGATGGAAATGGCGGCTTGAAAACCCCTCGCCGCTTCACTCTCGACAACCACAACAGCATTCCCGAACAATGGACGCACGACAGCCGCACTTTCCTCTTTGTCTCCAATCGAAATGGCAAGTACGAATTGTTTGGCCAAGGATTGAACGATACGCTTCCACAAAAGATTGCGACCAGTGCGGTCGGCGACCTTGGTACAGGCAATGGTCCCAGTCCCGACGGTTCCTGGATCCTTTACTGGGATATTCCGCGATCTTCTGGTTCCGCAGGCGCTTCGCCCCCACCTAGCCGCCTGATGCGTCAGCCTGCGGTCGGTGGTGCTCCTGAAACGGTCCTCGAGCTTCCCGCGTCGCAAGCCGCTGACGCCGACTTCTCCTGCCCCATCAAGCCCGGCAAGCCGTGTGCCATCAATGGATGGGAGGACGGCAACCTCGTTTTCTACGCTTTTGATCCGATGCGTGGAAAAGGGCTGCAACTCGGTAAGATCAAGGTCGACACGCACTGGTATTATGACTGGAAAATCTCGCCGGACGGCGCGGAACTCGCTGTCGTCGATCACAGTCACAATGGCCGCATCGAGCTGCTAAATTTGTCCGACCACACTTGGCATGAACTCGTGGTCCAGCCCGGTTGGGGACTTTTTCAATCCATCGCCTGGCAGGCTGACGGGAAAGGCTTCTTCGTCACCAACCTCCTGCCCGGTTCATTCAACATGATTCATGTGTCGCTCTCTGGGAAGGTGCAACTCCTCCTCAGCAACCCACAAAAGCAATGGTTGGCCCGCCCACGACCGTCCCCCGACGGCAAATACCTCGCCTATCAAGCCCAGACCAACGACGGCAACGTTTGGCTCCTCGAAGGTGCTTCGCAGAGCCAAACTCACTGAGTCAGGTTCGTTTCCTACGATTAGCGTGACACTTCAGCTTCGCGCACGACGCCAGCTTCACCGCGCTCTCGAGCAAGATATTGATCGTGGATCCACGCGTAGGGTTTCTCCAGCCCCTCGCGGAGCGTGGTATCCGGTTCCCAATGCAAATAATGCTGAATGAGGGTGTTGTCGCTGTTGCGGCCGTTCACGCCCCGGTGTCCTCTCTACACCAAAAAGACTCAATTTGAAGGACTTTCGCGAGTTCGTTTCGCAATTTCGGCGCAAGGCGGCAACGAAGGACTTCTGGAAGTCTCCTTTGAGTATTCACTCTGTATTACAAAGTACTTTATATTCAGGGACAATGACCGCTGCGACGCGAACCCCGGCTTTCTTAGTTCGCTCTACGAAAGCTGGTCTCGGCATTTTCGCGAGAAGCGCGCCGTTTCATGCGCCCTGCCACCAAGTCGCGATTCACTTCCTTTTTTTATAAAGGCAAACAATTCAGAAGTCAGACACTCAGGACTTGAGGCTCAGAGACTCCCTGGATGTTCCAAATCTTGTTGGAGTACTCTTCGACGGAACGGTCGGAGGAAAAGTATCCCATGCGCGCTGCGTTGAGGATCGACATCCTGGCCCAAGCGGCTTGATCTCGGTAGGCTTCGGCCACCCGATCCTGACAGTGAATGTAAGACTCATAATCGGCAAACAAAAGATAAGAGTCCTGATAAAGGAGCGAATCGAGCAGCGGACGGAAAAGGTTGCGGTCCCCACGGGAGAACTGGCCGGAGTTGAGGGCATTGATAACACTGCGCAGGGCGGGGATCGATTCATAGAGATGACGCGGATTATATCCCGCCGCCCAAGTCGCGTGGACCTGATCTACCGTGAGGCCGAAAAGGAAGAAATTTTCCTGGCCGACGGCTGCGCGCATTTCCACGTTGGCACCGTCAAGCGTACCGATAGTGAGCGCGCCGTTCATCGCGAACTTCATATTCCCAGTTCCGGACGCTTCCTTGCCGGCAGTGGAGATTTGTTCGCTGAGGTCGACACCAGGGTAGACCAATTGGCCGAAGGTTACATCGTATCCAGGGAGAAAGGCGACTTTGAGGCGGTCTCTCACTTCGGGATCGTAATTGATTACCTCGGCCACGGAATTGATGAGTTTGATGATGAGCTTAGCCATGTGATAGCCAGGCGCGGCCTTGCCGCCGAAGATGAATGTGCGGGGCGTGATTTCGAGGCCGGGATTGTTCTTGAGCCGCTGGTAGAGAGTGAGGATGTGGAGCACGTTGAGGTGCTGGCGTTTGTACTCGTGGATGCGCTTCACCTGAGCATCGAACATGGAATCGGGATCAACGGCAATGCCGGTCTCTTTGAGAATGAACTTAGACAAGCGGGCTTTCACCGCGCGCTGGCCCTTCTTCCAATCGCTAGCAAACGCAGCATCGTTTGCGAAAGCCTCCAAGCGCTTCAGCTCTTGCAAGTGATCGATCCAGGTGTCGCCTATCTTGTCGATCATGAGTTCTGATTGCTCGGGATTGCTGACGGCTAGCCAGCGGCGCGGGGTGACGCCGTTCGTCACGTTGATTATTTTTTCCGGCCAGAGCTCGTCGAAATCACGGAACAATTCGGTTTTCAGAAGTTGGGTGTGGATTTCCGCGACACCATTGATCTTATGGCTGCCCACGCAAGCGAGATGGGCCATGCGGATGAACTTCTCGCCGGATTCGTCAATGAGGGACATGCGGGCGACCCTGGCTTCGTCATTCGGGAAGCGCTGCCGCACTTCAGCAAGAAAGCGGGCATTGATCTCATAGATGATTTCGAGATGGCGGGGCAGGAGTGAAGCGAACAAGGGAAGCGGCCAGCGCTCCAACGCTTCCGGCAGGAGGGTGTGATTCGTGAAGCTAAAGGTCTGCGAGGTGATGCTCCAGGCCTGCTCCCAGCTCATCCCGTGATCGTCGAGGAGCAGGCGCATCAGCTCGGCAACCGCGATGGAGGGGTGAGTATCATTGAGTTGAATGGCCCATAGTTCGTGAAAGTTTTCGAGCTTCTGTCCTCTGAACAAGTGCCTTCGGATCATGTCCTGAAGCGAGCAAGAAGTGAAGAAATACTGTTGCTCCAGGCGCAATTCCTTGCCGCGGAAATCTTCGTCATTGGGATAGAGGACTTTGGTGATATTTTCGGCGAACATCTTTTCCGCGACAGCACCGGCGTAATCGCCGCTATTGAACCGCTCGAAATAGAAGGATTCGCGAGCTTCGGAGCGCCACAATCGCAGAATGTTGGCGATGCCGGAGCGATAACCCACGATGGGCGTGTCGTAGGGTATTCCCTTCACCACCGTCGACGGAATCCAGCGAACGCGGAAGCGTCCTTCGGCATCGGTCCAATGTTCGGTCCTGCCGTGGAAGCCTACCTCAGCGGCGAGCCGTGTCCGGCGCAATTCCCAGGGATTTCCGTTCCGCAACCAATGATCCGTATATTCGAACTGCCAGCCGTCCTGGATTTTCTGGTCGAAGATGCCGTACTCATAGCGTATGCCGTAACCGATTGAGGGAATGCCCAATGTCGCCAAGGAATCGAGATAACAGGCGGCTAGGCGCCCCAAGCCGCCATTGCCGAGCCCTGGTTCGGCTTCCTGTTCGATCAGCGATTCCATGTCTAAGCCCAGCTCGTTGACGGCTTGGCGGAATGGCGCGTCCAGTCCAAGATTTAGGAGATTGTTCGCCAGTTGCGGTCCCATGAGGAATTCCGCGGATAGATAGCTGACAGAACGAACCGCGCTTTCTTTGTAGCTGTGAATTGTGTGCATGAAACGTGCAAGAATCCTGTCCCGGACCGTGTATGCAAGAGCCATATAGTAGTCGGTGATGACGGCTTGACGTACATCCCTTCCAACAACATAAAAAAGATTATCGAGGATCGCACGCTTCAATGTTTCGACACTCGAGCCGGTGCGGACGTCTTCGATTTGCACGGGGGGATTCTGCGTAAGTCGGTCTGGCATGGAGTTCCTCGATTACTAGCGGAAAGCCGCAAATTGCCGCCCGGAGACCCTTCTCTCAGCATGAAGATTGCCGACGCGTAATGAAAGGCAGCAGGCATGTCGATTGCACGAGCGATATGAATAGTTGATCGTTCCGCTTGCATTCTACAAGGAAGCGTATGACCTGCCATGATACTCGCACTTTCGTCGGTCGCTTCATTTCTGGGCGATGAATTCTGGGCGAAAGTCCTCACGTGTAATGCGCAGAGATTGGATTCGCCGACTGATCGAACCAATTTCTCGATTCCAGAGTTAGGAGCTTCCGAATCCACAACAATCTTCACAAACGCAACGCCTTCACTAGCCAAGAGCAACGAGTGAAATGATCCTTGCTTTAGGCCTTTCACGCGGGAAGTCTCTGGGGCGCAGCGTGACAATGAAATCTGCTTTGTCTTCTTCGCTAAAAGGACAGGGTGGATCATCCTTGTGATGGGGGGACAGGTCTCCGACAAAGGGGGGCATCTAACCATGGGAGAAAAGAGGCGGACACTTGGTGGAAGGTTCTTTAACAGCAGTTTTGGATCGATTTCATTTGCCCGATTACGGCTGCGGGCTCAATGGGTCGGCGCAACCCTGGCTCGAATTCCCGCGGCGCGTGCTAGCGCTCCATGGAACGCCGCTTCCGGAGCGTGTCCCGCCGCGGCGAATCGGCCAGGTGCTTCCAGCTGACACACTAGGATGGAAGAGCGTGCGTTCCCCCAGGCAGATTTGCGAGCTGGCCGCGTTGCCAATTACGGTCACGACGATCCCGTCAGTTTGACAAAGTGTCCTTTTCTGCACAGAAACACCTTCTCCTGGTATCCGATAATACAGTTCGGACTTTCCACTCTTGATCAGTGGCGGGGCGACAATAAATGCACTCTGCAAACGAGAGTGTGCGCACCCGGTTTGTTCGTGCACCGCAAAAGATCAGGGGAAACTTCGACCCGCTGACTCGCACAGGGTCGGATCCTGCATCGGCCCTAGCCCCGGGGCCGTATTTCGGAACCCTTCGCTGGTCGAAAAGATACCGCGCAGAGCAGACGAGGTGGAAAATGGTGGAACAAGAGGCAATTGAGAAGCCTCAAGGGCCAGCGAAACAGGATCAATCTCCACCTGCGCCTCTGGCAGCTAGGTCGCCAAAACCAAACGCTCAACCTACGGCTGGGGTGGGAAAGGTGTCTGGTGTAATCGAGCAGTTGAAGAAAGAACGGGAACGAGCCCAGAAAGACGTCCAAAGTTTGGATGCGGCGATTGCCGCCTTGGGAAGTCTAGGCTCGAATGGACAGCCACCTCAAGCAAACCCGCAACCTGCATCCGCGCCAGCGCAGCCACCTCACCTCAACTCGCAGCCTGCAGCTGCAGCGTCACAAGCAAATCCTCAATCTGCGGCGGCGAAGCAGCTGCAATCAAGCCCTCAAGCTGCGCCAGTAGCAGTGAAGAAACCGCGCTCGACGGCCCGTCGCCTCGTTGTTCCGTTGATTGTCATTCTGGTTCTCGCTGCCGTCGGACTCGGTGTGTGGAAAGTTTTCTTCGCCACGCCGCCGATACCAGAAAGCATCGTGCCGCTCAGTGGCCGAATCGAAGGTGACGACTCGGCAGTGTCCCCCAAGACTGGCGGCCGTGTTCTCGAAATCCGAGTGCGCGAGGGAGACGCTCTAACCACTGGAGAAATTATTGCGGTCCTTGACGACGAGCAATTGAGGGCACGGGTGGAGCAAGCGCAAGCTGAACTTCAACAAGCGGAAGCCAAGGCTAGCTCCGCACGAGACCAGATTTCGGTCCTAGAGGAACAGTTGAGGGAGGAAGAGGCGAACGTCGTTCAGCAAGAAGCCGCCCACGACATAGCCCAGTTCGATAAAGAGGCATACACGCGGCTGGCGAAATCGGGAGCCGTATCCGAGCGTCAAGGAAAACAGGCCGTTTCGACAGAGGACCAACAGGCGGCTGCTGTGGCCGGCGCCAAGCGCCGCGCAGCCGGAGTAAACATGCAGCTTGCGCAGCAGCAGGCAGCTATTGCCGACGCGATGGCGAGTGTCGGTCAGGCCCAGGCTCAGCTCACCGAAGCGCGGGAAAATCGGCAGGATCTGACCGTGAAAGCGCCCTTTGACGGCACGGTGGTAACGCGCGTGGCAGAACCTGGCGAAGTGATCACCGCCGGAACCCCGATCATCACTCTGTTGGATCTCAGCAAGGTGTACCTGCGAGGTTTTGTTCCCGAGGGACAGATTGGCAAGGTGAAGGTCGGCCAAGCCGCGCATATCTACCTCGATTCGAATCGCAAGCAGCCGCTCGACGCATACGTTTCGCGCATCGACCCGGAAGCGACGTTTACCCCCGAGAATACCTATTTCCGTGACGACCGAGTGAAACAGGTCGTGGGGTTAAAGCTCCAACTGAAAGGAGCATTGGGATATGCCAAACCAGGCATGCCGGCAGACGGAGAAATCTTGGTTGCGGGCGATAGCTGGCCTAAAGAAAAGCGCAAATGACGACGGCGATTTCCACTTCGCCAACGCTTGCGAAAAGCCCCGATGGGTCGCAGGCGAAGGCAATTCGAATCAATGGTCTATGGAAGCGCTACGGCACACTTGATGCCGTTCGCGGAATCAGTTTTGAAGTTGGCGAAGGCGAGATCTTCGGCTTGATCGGCCCCGATGGTGCGGGAAAAACTTCGACGTTTCAGGTCCTCGCCGGAGTCATGGAAGCAAGCGGCGGGTCTGCTGAGGTTTTTGGCCGGCCGGCGCGCGAGGCGCGATCCCAGACGGGCTATCTGACTCAGGCATTCAGCTTATACCCCGATCTTACGGTTTTGGAAAACATCCGCTACGTCGGCGATCTGCGCCGCGTTGCATGCGACGACATCATGAAGCGGGGCCACCAGTATCTGCAGATGTTCGACATGGATCGATTCTCCAGCCGCCTAGCTGGGCAGTTAAGCGGCGGAATGAAACAGAAGCTTTCGTTGGCTTGCGCCTTGGTGCCTCAACCTCGCGTGCTCGTGCTCGATGAGCCTACAACCGGCGTGGACCCAGTATCACGGCGCGAGTTCTGGGACGCCCTGGCGCATCTGGCTGCCGATGGCTTATCCATCCTGATCTCGACGCCGTACCTGGATGAGGCTGAGAGGTGCAACCGGGTCGCGCTCATGCACAAAGGCGAGATCCAGAAGATCGGCACACCGGCCGAATTGCGAGAAAGTCTGGGCGCCAAGCGGTTGGAAGTCCGCGTCGACAACTTGGGCGAAGCTGAGCGCGTGCTATCAGAGGTGTCCGGTCCGCAGAAAGACATCATAGATGTGGAGCGTTTTGGAGACCGTCTTGATGTCCTGGCGCATGACCAGGAGAAAGCACGCCAAATCGTTGAGGAGCTCAGCAGCAAAGCCCATTTACACGTTATTGACGTCCGCGTCGATGAGCCGACTCTTGAGAACGTGTTCGTTGCCACCCTGCGAGGTCTAGGCGAAGACTCGAAGGATCCACCGTTTCCCGGACTCCACGACCACTCGAGCTTGCGCGGCCAAGTTGCGGTCGGAGCGGATAATCTGACGAAACAGTTCGGAGCATTCACCGCGGTAAAGAATGTGAGCCTTGAGATCCCCTATGGCGAAATCTACGGCCTTCTGGGCGCAAATGGTGCTGGCAAGACAACCACGATCAGGATGCTATGCGGACTGCTTGGGGCCACCAGCGGAAACATGCGGCTTGCGGGCGAGCAAGGTAACCTTCGCTCGGAAAGCATCCGCCAGCAGATCGGTTACATGTCGCAAAAGTTCTCGCTCTACGACGATATGAGCATCCGAGAAAATCTGAGCTTCTTCGCCGGCGTCTACGGTGTGCCCGAGAGTGAGCGCAAGGAGAAAATCCGCTGGGTGGTGTCGTTCTCGGGTTTGGAAGGGAAGGAAGATCAGATCACCGGCAGTCTGCCCGGAGGCTGGAAGCAGCGCGTCGCCTTTGGCGCCGCCATCATGCACGAACCGAGCGTGCTCTTCCTCGATGAGCCGACATCTGGGGTTGATCCCCTTGCTCGGCGGGCTTTCTGGGTAATGATCAACCGCCTGGCAGATGCGGGCACGGCGATTCTTGTGACTACGCATTACCTCGAAGAGTCGGAACAATGTAACCGCTTGGGATTCATGGCCGGCGGAGAACTTGTGGCACAAGGAACTCCAAGCGGCATCAAGAGCGCGCAAACGGGCCATTTGCTTGAATTCATCGTCGACCAACCGCAACACGCCGCCGACATCCTCAAGAGCGACACAGAGCGTTGGCGAGTTTCCCTGTTCGGCAATCGGCTCCATGTGGTCACCGACGAAGATGTTGAAGCAGGCAAGCGGACCACTACGGAGAAGCTAGAGAGCAATGGAATCCGGGTCATCAGCGCCCGCGAACAACCGTTTTCCCTCGAAGACGTATTCATCAATGTGATCGAAAAGGCCCGGCAGCAGGGAAAGGTTGCACCTGAAGAATGAACAGGAAGGAGCACGCACGATGCGACGTGTAGTTGCGCAAGCCCGTAAAGAGCTGACTCAGTTCTGTCGGGACTGGCGGACGCTGGCTCTCGCCCTGGTGCTTCCGCTGGTTTTGTTGCTTCTAATGAGTGTGGCTCTTTCATTGACCGTAAATAATCTCCCAGTAATCGTACAGGACTTTGATAATTCGCCCGCTTCGCGTGATTTTGTGGACGCGATTCGTGCTTCCATTAGTCTTAATGTCGTGTCCTGGCCGATAGATCGACAACCCGAGGGGGCTCTCAGCTCAAACGTGGCTCGGGCCGCCTTGATCATTCCGCCCCATTTCGGAAGGGACCTAGCGCGAGGAGTGAATTCTCCCGTTCAATTGCTGGTCGACGCTTCTGACGCCAATACGGCGAAACTTACCGCGGGTTACGCCAGCGAGATTACGCGTGCCTACAATCAACGTATCGCTGGCAGTAAAGGCGTCGCGCTGATCCAAACCGCGATTCGCCTCTGGTACAACCCAGGACTATCCGCCAAAAAATTCTACGGGCCTGGAATTTTTGTCCTGGGACTCTCGATGTTCCCTCCTCTGCTGGCAGCTCTCGCTATGGCAAAAGAATCGGAACTGAAGACAATTCTTCAAGTCTATGTTTCAAGCATCTCCGCGCACGAATTCCTGCTGGGGAAGATTCTTGCTTTTATGGTAGTCGCGCTTGCGGAGTGCGGGCTCATGCTAGTTGTCCTGTTCACATATTTTGGTCTGGGGTTGGCGGGCGACCCAACCCCCTTCATTGTCGCAACGGTTCTCTACGCATTCTGCGTGGCGGCCTTTGGGACGATGGTGGGAGCGACGATCCCGAGCCAGGTTGCCGCGATGCAAGTGGTGGCCCTCGGTGGCTTTCTCCTGGTGTTTCTCCTCTCAGGCCTGATTTTTCCAATCGCGAACATCCCTCTGGGATTGCGATGGATCTCGAATTTCATGTGGGGCAGGTACTACATCGAGGTCGTGCGGGATGCGCTACTCCAAGGTGGCGGCTGGCCTGCTGACTGGTGGAAGGTGACGATCATCGGCATCATCGGGTCACTTTTCTACGGGACCGGGTGGTATAGCATGCGCCGAATGCAGCTCAAAGCGTAGTCAAATGACGAATCCATTTCAAAACATTTTCAATCAGCGGTTCCGTGCGCTCGTCCTAAAAGAATTCAACGAGATCCGGCGCGACCGCCGTCTGATGCTTTCTTTGCTTGTTCCTCCTATCTTGCAACTGACGCTGTTCGGGTTCGCGCTGAGCGCGTCGGTCGCAAACCTTCGCCTCGGCGTCGTCGATGAGAGCAAGACTCCGGAGAGCCGGGAATTGGTCGCGACCCTGACCGAGAGCGAAAGCTTCCGGCTCGGAGGTTATTACTTTTCGACAGACCAACTCGGAAACGCAATCAGTCAGTCCCGCTTGGACGCAGGAGTTGTCATCCCCTACGACTATGCTCGGGATTTGCACAGCGGACACTCAGCCACGGTCCAGTTTCTGTTGAACGCCACGAACGCGAATACGGCCACTATCGGTCAATCCTATGCAGAAGGCATAATTCAAGTCTACACCGCAGGGCTCCAGAACCAGGGCATTCACTCCAGCCTTAGGCAGGTTGCTGCGTCCCAAGTAAGTCGCCGGGGACAAGTGCAGCTAATGCCGGCTTTCATCTACAACCCCGGACTAATCGATTCCTGGTTCATTGTAACCGGTGTTTTTGGTCTCCTGTTGATCATGAACAGTTCCTTGGTCTCATCTGCCGCGATGGTGCGAGAGCGCGAGACCGGAACCATGGAGCAGCTGCTCATGTCCCCTGCAAGCACGACTGAAATCATCATCGCCAAGATCGTGCCGCTGTTTGTATTGCTCTGCGCAATGATGCTGATGTGCATTGCGACGCTCAAAATCGCATTTCACATCCCGTTTCACGGCAGCTTGCCCTACGTTTTATTTGGGGGCATGTTGTGTATTTTATCCGGAATCAGTATGGGCACGGTGATTGCCACTTTCAGTAAATCCGCACAGCAGGCGCAGCTAACTGCCTTTTTTATTAACCCACCGTTGTCTTCTCTATCGGGAGCTCTGAGCCCTGTCGAAGGAATGCCGCGATGGATGCAGCCCTTGACGATCGTCAATCCTATTCACCATTTCGCAACCATCGTTCGAAGCGGCATGCTCAAAGGAAGTGGCTTCGCCGCTCTTTGGCCCAATTTCCTGGCGCTGTTGATTTTCACCATCGTCCTGGTTTCGCTCAGCGTCTGGCGATTTCGCAAACAACTCAGTTAAGAACGGAAAGACATGGTCCACTGCTCATGAGGAGATTGACGACACCGCCGAGACAAGTGAAGACGAGCCTCGCTTTGATCTTGCTCACTATAAGCATTGCAACCGGAAACGCTTCTGGCCAGACGGCTCCGGCCCAATCCCAGGGAACACAAGCAACTCAGTTGCCTCTGTCGGGTCGATCCTCTCAGAGCGGCTCAGTTACAGCCACGCAGTCCTCCACGCCGGGGGTCGCGAGCACCGTGAACACGCTCAATCCCACGGTGCAAGCGGAGGGCGCTTACGCTGGAAGCATATCTGGTTTTTCAAAGATGCCGTTCTCTGGCAAGCTCTCTTTGCAAGACGCTATCCGGCGCGGGCTTGACTACAATCTGGGGACGGTGGGACTCAACCAAGCCGTGCGTCAGTCGCATGGACAGACGCGAGTGGCACGCAGCGCACTGCTGCCCAACCTCACCGGCGATCTGGCCGAAACGGTCGAGCAGACTAGTTTGGCAGCTTCCGGCTTTAATAAGTTCAAGATTTCAGGATTTGCTTTGCCGACTGTCATCGGACCATTCAACTACATTGATTTGCGCGCCCGGCTTTCGCAAACCGTTGTGGATCTCACGGCATGGAAAAACTTTAAATCAGCCAATGAAAACCTACGTGCAAACCAACTCACCTATCAAGATTCCCGCGATCTCGTCGTACTGGCGGTCGGCGGCGCTTATCTTCAAGTGCTTGCCGCCAATGCGAGAGTCCAATCGGCTCAGGCTCAGCTGGACACCGCAAATGCTCTCTATCAACAAGCATCACAGCAGCGGGCTGTAGGCATCATGGCGCAGGTGGATGTCGATCGCACCCAGGTGGAAGCTCTCACCCAGCAGCAGCGGATGACTTCGCTTGAGAACGATTTTGCGAAGCAGAAAATCAATCTTGCGCGGATGGCGGGTTTGCCGCCGAACGATCAGTATGACCTTTCCGACGACGTACCTTTCGCGGCGGCGCCGGCCATTGGTGTGGAAGAAGCTCTAAAGCTGGCAATCGCGCAGCGCGCGGATTTAAGAGCAGCGGCGGCTCAGGTTCGGGCCGCTGAGTTCGCGCTGTCCGGAGCGCGCTCTGAACGACTGCCCTCTCTTTCCGTTAATGCCGATTATGGAGTGATCGGGACCAATCCGGCGCAATCGCACGGCACGTTCTCGGTGACCGGAACACTCCGATTCCCGATTTGGGAGGGCGGTCGCACCGAGGGGGATATTGAGCAGGCCGATGCCAGCTTAATGCAGAGACGCGCCGAACTGGAAGATCTCAGACTGGAGGTAGAGGGTGAAATCCGAAAGGTTTATCTCGACCTGCAGGCAGCAACCAGTCAAGTGGAAGTGGCGGAGAAGAACGTACATGTCGCCAAGGAGACTCTTGATCTCACGCGGCAGCGAGTAGAAGCCGGTGTGGCTAACAGCGTTGAACTTGTTCAATCACAGGAGTCGCTGGCGGGGGCGGAGCTTGACTACATCAACAGCGTGTTCGCCCACAATGTCGCGAAACTAAGTCTTGCCCGCGCTCTGGGCCATGCAGCAGAAAACCTGCCGAAGTTCCTCAACGCTCCCTGAAAATTGACAGTTCCGAACCGCGCCGATCTGAGAAACCGGGCACCACAACCTCGTCGCGCAGGTTTTTCTTTTTCGCAAACAAATCGCGGCTTTTCCATCAGGAAGGAGCAGTCAGCGTCGAACACATCGCTATTGGGGTTTATCTGAGGGTGCTCTCCGTACCTGCCCCACAGGAGCCTGGTCTGATTTCTCCGTCTGGACGGCGACCGCATTGAAAGTGCCGTTGGCGTCGCGCGTTTGAGTGGTTTTTGTCTGCTGCGTGCCGGAGGCAGCGTAGCGCACGGTATATTTTGTTCTTGCGCTTACCCGCAGACCGTCGCTCGGATTACCCGGATTGGGCTGCTCGATCTGCTGTTCGGTCTTACTGGCTGAATCCTTTTTCTGGACGGTCGTGACACGCTGCTTCAGACTCAGGCTGCCATCGCCAGCTACTCCAGGGATATCCGTAGAATATGTCTCGACGGTATTGCTTTTTTCTCCGGCGGCGTTTTCTGCCTCCTTGCCAACGGTGCGTGAAACTTCTGAAAGTCTGCCATCTAAATCAGGGCGCGAAACACGTTCTTCGCTGGTTCGATTCTTGCCGTCTTCCTTGATTGTGTTTTCTTTTACTTCGCCCACTGCCCAGTTGCCGTTGCCATCCGGCACCAGCATTGTCTTCTTCACCTCGACGCTGTGGTCAGCGCTGCGCTTTTGCAACTCCTGCGTCTGCAGTGACGGAGCAAAGCCGCCGTTGCCGTCCGCAAGGTAAACCGTGGTTTTTTGTCTCCTGCGCCTCCGGGCCTGTCTTTCTCGTATCCGCGGCGGCACGCTTTCTCTACCACGCTTTGAGGCTCGTCGACAAAACTCACCTGGGTCGAATCCCAGCGGCACGAAAATCTTTCGCTTCTTCGAGCGAAAAGAGCGGCGCGGCGCCGCGAGCTCGTCGATAGTCGGAGCGGCTGCGGCCCTGGCACAGGAAGCACACAGCGCATCGTCGGGCCGCGGAACACCCTCGGCTCCGGCGATAGCTGCTAATTACCCAACGATAGACGCGGACTGTGGAGAGCGAAGGCGCTTCTACCTATGGCGTGATTTCGGGCTTTATCCGCTGCGTATGTGCTGTATGAGACATAAAGTCAATCGGGTCCAGATTCACACTGATGGCTCCCGCGTATTCCAAGGTGGACATACTGAATCTAGAGGACTACAACATGCACCGTGCGTCCAGCGGCAGGCTGGGCAATGCGGCCAGGAGTTCGTCCGCTCCCGGTTCGTGCACCAAACGCGGTGATGCGGTCGCTCTGGAACTTTCCGGGCAAGTCGTTAGCCGACGACCTGAAGGCGGCCTGAGTGCAACCTGTCTTAATCGAAATTCTCAATCGTGCCGATAGTTTTTCTGAGTGCACAGCGAAGCCGTATTGCCTCAGAATCGTTGGCTCAAGGCGAAGTCCGTCATTATGAAGATTGACTGATGCTGATCCGCCTAGGTTTTGACATTCAGTTCGAGATCCCTTCTCCAGTTCCGATGGTCGCGTTATACCATGTGCATCATTCGCGACACGCGGACCTGCGAGAGCCGGATGAACCGCGCATCACTCCGACCGTGAACGTCAACGAGTATGAGGATTCTTTCGGAAACGTGTGTGCCCGCTTCGTAGCGCCCGCCGGAAAGCTTCAGCTGTACAATTCGACCCTGATCGAAGACTCAGGCGAACCTGACCTCGTAAGTCCACAAGCTTGTCAGCTGCCAGTGGAAGATCTGCCGCCGGAAGTTTTGCGGTACCTGCTCGCATCCAGGTATTGCGAAGTTGACCGCTGCTTGGACATCACAGGAAGCCTGTTCGGCAACTTGCAACCAGGATGGCCGCGCGTCCAGGCGGTGTGTGATTGGGTGCAGACGAACGTTACGTTCGGCTATCAGTTCGCCAGTTCGACAAAGACGGCGTTGGATCTGTACTTAGATCGGAAGGGTGTCTGCCGCGATTTCCAGCATCTCGCAATCACGTTTTGTCGTTGCTTGAATATCCCCGCCCGGTATGCCACCGGATATCTGGGGGACATCGGAGTTCCTCCTGTTCCGCCTATGGATTTCAGTGCATGGTTCGAGGTTTATCTGCAAGATCGTTGGTGGACGTTCGATGCCCGTAATAACAAGCCGCGAATCGGACGCGTTCTGATGGCCACAGGGCGCGACGCGGCGGACGTCGCGATCACAACCTCATTCGGGACTGCCTGGCTGACACACTTTACAGTTGTAACCGATGAAGTTGTAGCCGGGACGCCGATAGCGCGATCGTTGTCCAGGGACTTTGATCCAGTTCGCGGCAGGGGATAAGCAGGAGTAATGAGCTGACAAGACATGCAATCGCCCGCACTCGGGACACCGTTCCAAAAGAGTTTGAGCGAAGCTTAGCGTCTCTTCGCGGATGTTTCGCTCACCGTTCCAAATCCGTCTTTCTGTTTGGAGAGACTGCGTTGCGGCTTCGCTCCATTGTTTATGGCCATTAACGTCACGCTCACCCATAAGACGCACTACCGTTACGACCGGCGAGTTTCCCTTGGACCTCAGGTTATACGGCTGCGCCCAGCGCCGCACTGTCGCACGCCCATCCTTTCGTATTCTTTGAAGGTTCTTCCCGCCAACCATTTCATGAATTGGCAGCAAGACCCCCAAAGCAACTACCTTGCGCGACTGGTTTTCCCTGAGCCGACCACGGAATTTTCCGTGGAAGTCGATCTGGTCGCCGAGATGGGCGTCTTCAATCCGTTTGATTTCTTCCTCGAGCCTTACGCTGAACAAAGTCCCTTTTCCTATGACGCTTCCCTGGCGCGCGAACTGCGCCCTTATCTCGAAACCCAGCCGGTGGGGACGAGGATCTCTGAATTCCTGGCTGGAGTGCCACGTCTAAAAATGCGCACGATTGATTTCCTCGTTGACCTCAACAAGCGTGTGAAAGACGAAGTCGGCTACGTGATCCGTATGGAGCCCGGCGTGCAATCGTGCGAGCAAACATTAGGCCTGCGAACCGGTTCATGCCGCGACTCGGCGTGGTTGCTGGTCGAGATCATGCGCCATCTGGGACTCGCGACACGTTTTGTTTCCGGCTATCTGATTCAACTCCAGGAAGATACAAAACCTCTGGAGGGTCCGGGCGGCCCCCTCGCTGATTTCACGGATCTGCACGCGTGGGCCGAGGTCTACCTGCCTGGGGCTGGCTGGATCGGATTTGACCCAACGTCCGGGATGCTTGCCGGCGAAGGCCATATTCCGCTGGCCTGCACGCCAGACGCAGGCAGTGCCGCGCCTATTTCCGGCTCAATCGATCCCTGCAATACGCAATTTGAACACCAGATGACGATTCGGCGGATTTACGAATCGCCGCGCGTCACTAAGCCTTATATCGATGGGCAATGGCAAGAAATTGAGACGCTGGGCCATCAAGTGGACGCCAAATTACGAGCTGGAGACGTGCGGCTGACCATGGGCGGCGAGCCGACTTTCATTTCCCTTGATAACGCCGACAGCGACGAGTGGACGCGCGACGCGATGGGGCCTGCAAAGCGCAAGCTCGCCGTTGCGCTGCTGGGAAAGTTGCGCGATCGTTTTGCTCCCCAGGCGCTGCTTCACTACGGGCAAGGCAAATGGTATCCCGGCGAGCTGCTGCCGCGATGGGCGCTCTCCTGCTATTGGCGCAAGGATGGAGTGGCCATCTGGGAGAATCCGCGCTTGATCGCGGAAGACGCCAAGGATTACGGGTACACGAGCGACGACGCGTGGAGGTTTCTGGAGGCACTGACCCGTCGCCTGCAAGTGGATGCCGGGGTCGCCATGGCCGCCTACGAGGATACCTTCTACTACCTGTGGAAAGAACGACGCCTCCCGGTGAATGTGGATCCGCTCGATCCAAAACTCGATGATCCCGTCGAACGCAAGCGTGTGGCCCGCATTTTCGAAGAAGGCCTGGGTAAATTGATCGGCTACGTGCTTCCGCTGCGGCGCATCACCACGAACCACGGCACGCACCGGTGGACGAGCCAGACCTGGTTTCTCCGATCGGAAAATATATTTCTCATCCCCGGTGATTCACCCATCGGGTACCGCCTGCCGCTGGAATCGCTTCCTTGGACCAAGCCGGAAGATGTCCTTTATTCCTTCGAACCCGATCCGTTTGCCAAGCGCGACGTGCTTCCCAGAAAACCCGCACGCCAGCCGGAGCTCTTCGCCGCGCCGCCCGTCACCGACGACCGGCATCCACTAGCGGAACGCGCCAAACCGCCGGAAGAGGGAGAGTCTGCGCCGTGGGTGGCGCGTCCCGCGCTTTGCGTACAGCCGCGCGACGGCAAGCTGTTCGTCTTCATGCCACCGGTAGAGTATGTTGCCGACTACTTGGATCTGGTGGCGGCCATCGAAGACACCGCTGCTCATCTCGGCATGCCGGTGACCTTGGAAGGCTACGGACTGCCTTTCGATCCGAGAATCCAGGTCCTCCAGGTGACGCCGGATCCGGGAGTGATCGAAGTAAACATCCACCCGGCGGGTTCCTGGGACGCGCTGGTACGCACCACCGAGGCGGTTTACTCGATTGCGCGCGAGACTCGCCTAGGCGCCGAGAAATTCAGGCTGGACGGGCAACACACCGGCACCGGCGGGGGCAACCACATCGTAATCGGCGGCCCTACTCCGGAGGACAGCGCCTTTTTACGCCGCCCCGATCTATTACGGAGCTTGATAGGCTACTGGCACAACCATCCTTCGCTGTCGTACCTGTTCTCCGGTATGTTTATCGGACCTACCAGCCAGCATCCCCGCGTCGATGAGGCGCGCACCGATTCTATCTACGAGCTGGAAATTGCGTTCGACCAGGTTCCTGACAAGGGTTCTCACGATGTCTTGCCTTGGCACGTCGATCGCGTTTTCCGCCACCTTCTAACCGACTTGTCCGGCAATACGCACCGCGCAGAGTTTTGCATCGACAAGCTCTATTCGCCCGACGATTCCCAATCGCGGCGCGGTCTGGTGGAATTGCGGGCCTTCGAAATGGCTCCGCACGCACGCATGAGTCTTACGCAGCAACTCCTGGTGCGCGCGCTGATCGCACATTTCTGGCAAACTCCGTATCGTCGCAAACTGGTTTGGTGGGGAACCTCGCTGCAGGACCGCTTCATGCTCCCTCACTTCGTTCAGCTTGACTGGGAAGACGTGATGGCAGACCTGCGCGAAGGCGGCTTCGCATTTCAGAAGGAATGGTTCGCGCCGCACTTCGAGTTTCGATTTCCGATCATTGGTTCGGTGACCAGGCGCTGCATACAGCTGGAATTGCGGCACGCCTTGGAACCGTGGCACGTGTTGGGAGAAGAAACCTCAGGAGGTCAAACGGTACGCAACGTAGACTCGTCCGTAGAGCGATTGCAAGTGAAGGTGTCGGGAATGATCGATTCGCGTTTCACCGTTTTGTGCAATGGCCGTGCGGTGCCGCTGCACTCCACGGGCGAAGAGGGCGAATTCGTTGCTGGCGTGCGATACCGTGCATGGCAACCAGCATCGTGCCTGCATCCGAACATCCCGGTGCACACGCCTCTGGTGTTTGATATCGTGGACACATGGTCGGGACGTTCGATCGGGGGTTGCACGTACCACGTTGTCCATCCTGGCGGGCTCGCTTACGCCCAGTTTCCTGTTAACGCCTTGGAGGCGGAGAGCCGGCGTCTCGCCCGCTTTAGCGATATTGGGCATACTCCGGGAATCATGGCCATCCCAACCCAAGAACCCAACACCGCGTTCCCGTTGACATTGGATTTGCGGCGGACGCCATGAGATCCGCTCGCGAAGTCCGGCAAGTCCTGCCGTGCGAGCCCAAATGAAGATTTCTGCAGGTACTACGAAAGGATCCCTCCTGAGCACCGGCTATCCCCAGCCCCCCGGCGTTTACGACGAGATGTCCGTCGCGCCCGGAGTTCTTCGTCCCCACTGGGACACATTCATCCATTCGCTGTCGGCACTGGGCGATCAGGAACTCGGCCGTCGCTGGCACACAGCCAGGCAGCGGATTCGGGAAAACGGCGTCAGCTACAACGTCTATGGCGATCCGTTGGGAATGGATCGTCCGTGGAATCTCGATTCCATCCCCCTGATGATCCCGCCCTCAGAATGGAGTCACCTGGAAGCAGGCTTGATCCAGCGCGCCCGACTGTTGAACTCCATTCTCGTCGATCTGTACGGCCCACAACGGTTGCTTCACAGTGGTCAACTGCCGCCAGCTCTGGTATTTGCAAACCCCGGCTTCTGGCGGCCATGTCATGGAGTGCGCGTTTCGGGTGACACGTACCTGCATTTGCTAGCGGTGGACCTTGCGCGTGGCCCGGATGGCGAATGGTGGGTAATTTCCGACCGCACGCAAGCACCCTCTGGCGCCGGTTATTCGCTCGAGAACCGCATCGTTATGGCGGAGACCTTTCCGGACTTGTTCCGCGAGTTCCAGGTCAAGCGGCTCGCTTCGTTTTTCCGTTCCTTTCGTGACACCTTGCTCCGCCTTTCTCCCGCGGCACGCGACAACCCGCGCGTCGTCCTCCTCACCCCCGGACCGTACAACGAGACCTACTTCGAGCATTCCTACCTCGCTCGTTATCTCGGATTCCGGCTGGTTCAGGGCGGCGACCTTACCGTCCGCGATAGTCGCGTCTTCTTGAAGACGCTCGAAGGCCTCAAGCAAGTGGATGTAATTCTGCGGCGCGTCGATGACAGCTTCTGCGATCCCATCGAATTGCGTTCCGACTCCTATCTCGGTGTGGCCGGGCTTGTCGAAGCGGTGCGCGCTGGCAATGTCACCGTGGCGAATGCACTGGGAAGCGGTTTGATTGAAACGTCAGCCTTCATGCCATTTTTCCCGGGCCTTAGCCGGCGCATGCTGGGAGAGGACCTGAAACTCCCAACGGCCGCAACGTGGTGGTGCGGGCAGCCCAAGGCGCTCCAGTATGTTCTCGATAATCTGGATTTTCTGGTGATCAAACCCGCGTTTCCCTCGAAGGGCATGGAGCCTGTTTTCGGCGGCAAGCTTGCCCCCGAAGATCGCTCGCGACTCACTGCGCGTATCCGAGAAAATCCCCATGAATTCGCTGGGCAAGAGTTGCTGAATCTGTCCACCGTACCCGTGTATTCCGGAGAAAATGGGCTGACTCCGCGACGCGTTGTTCTGCGCGTGTACCTGGCGGCAGAAGGTGATTCATGGATTGTAATCCCCGGGGGACTCGCTCGAGTTTCGCCGTCCGTTGACACGCAGGTCGTCTCTATGCAACGCGGCGGCGGTAGTAAGGACACTTGGGTCCTTTCGCAAGGGCCGGTGGACACCTTCAGTCTGCAGCAGCCCCGGAATGTGCCGTTGACTTTGAGTCGCGGCGTTGTCAGCGATCTGCCAAGTCGCGCCGCCGACCACGTTTTCTGGCTCGGCCGCTACGCCGAGCGCGGTGAGCATCTGGCGCGCATGCTTCGCTGCATTTTGATCCGGCTGACCGGCCAGGTGGGGGCGGCCGACGGCTCGGAATGGGAATCGCTGTTGAAGATGCATGATTGCCTGGAGTCTCCTCACGCCCGGCTCTCAAAGGACGAACCCCAAACCCATCCCGACCCACTGCGTGATTTCGAGCAGGAGATTCTTTCGCGCATTTTCGAGGAACAACGTAGCGACAGTCTGACCGAAACTTTGAATCGCGCCGGACGCTCCGCCGCTCAGGTCCGCGACCGCCTTCCCAGCGATCTGCTCCGCGTGGTAAGCCAGTTCGGCTCGTTGACCCGCCGCGCTGATGGTTCCGCTTGGGGCTACGTCTCGGTTGTTGATGCATTAGCGGTTCTGAATGCCTGTATTGGCATGCTCGCCGCCCTCCGCGGAATCGAGATGGAAAATATGACCCGTGGCCCGGGTTGGCATTTCCTCAGCATCGGAAGGCGCCTCGAGCGTTCTCTCCACTTGGTCAAACTGTTCCGCACCGTCATCGTGCCGCTGAACCCTCAGCTCTGGCCCGCCCTCGAGATGGTCCTCGAGGTAGCCGACAGTTCGGTGACTTACCGTTCGCGCTACTTTACCATCCTGCAGCCTGCGCCAGTCCTCGACCTTCTGATGAACGAAGAAGTAAATCCGCGGTCGCTCGCCTTCCAAGCCAAAGACCTCTCCGAGCATTGCCGCAGTTTGTCCAGCATGCCTTCTGGGGCTGGGTGGCCGGTTGGCAAACAGAAACGCGTGGAGGAGGCGGCATCCGAACTGTTCCTCGCGGATGTCCGCAAGCTCTGCGAGCCGGGCGTGACGGGTGCTCGCGAGAAGCTCGATGAACTTCTGGCGGGCTTGGACGAAGCTTTGCCGGCTTTATCAAACGCCATCACCCATATGTATTTCAGTCACGCCCAGCTGGAGCGAACCACGTGATCTATCGCGTGCGGCACGTCACCACCTACACCTACGAGGACCCGGTTTCCGTGTCGCATCACTTGCTGCGCCTGACCCCGCGCAATCTTCCCGGACAGGTTCGCCGCGAAACGCACATATCCATATTGCCCGCGCCCGCGGTCACGACCACGCACAACGATTATTTCGGCAACATTCAGACGACTTTCACGCTGCAAGAACCTCACGGCGCCTTGATCGTCGAGGCCACCAGCGAATTGGAAGTACACGCCGCCAATCCTCCCGATCTTTCCGCATCTCCTCCTTGGGAAGCCGTTGTCGAATCGTTGGTCACGGACCATAGCGACGAGGGCCTGGATGCGTACCAGTTTGTCTTCGATTCTCAACGCGTAGCGGCAACTCGGGAACTCGCTGATTACGCGCGCTCTGCGTTTCCCCCAGGACGTCCGTTGCTGCAGGCAGTTCTCGAACTCATGCGAAAGATACATCGGGATTTCCGCTTTGATACCAAGGCGACTGAGGTCTCGACCCCAATCCAGGAATTCTTCCAAAAGCGCCGGGGCGTGTGTCAGGACTTCGCTCACCTGCAAATAGCGTGCCTGCGGTCCCTAGGCCTCCCTGCCCGTTATATCAGCGGCTACCTGCGAACACTGCCGCCCCCAGGCCGGCCACGTTTAGTGGGCGCGGATGCGTCACATGCCTGGTGCTCGGTTTGGAGCCCGGGTGCCGGGTGGGTGGATTTCGATCCCACGAACAATTGCGTGCCCACGGACGGTCACATCACGGTGGCATGGGGGCGTGATTATAGCGACGTCAGTCCCATCCATGGCGTTCTGCTGGGCGGCGCCAAACATACATTGGACGCAGGGGTCGACGTGATGCCGATTCAATAGGATCGTTCGAGGAAGCTCCTCGCGCGGTAAACACCTCCACTAGGTCCGAGGTATTGAATAGAACGATTCTTGTCGTAGCCTCATTTGAAACTTAACTGTCGCATTAAGACTGCCTTGTGACGAAGAAACGTTGACGTCGATCCGGGAGCCACGGGCTGACCCATTCGGCCCTACGTCGTTGGCGAAAGTTCACGGGGCAAAACGCATGTTTTAGTCCGCCTCGGAAGGTCATCGTCGAGGTCGTTTACGAACCATTGCCCGATCGCGTTCGTGAAAATTGTCTAATACCGGGAGAAACCCTTTCATCTGAGCGCGAAGAATAGTGAAGAATCCAGAAGACTCCAGAAGACTTTTCTTCGCGAACTCAACGGGATGGAACGAGTGGCCGCTCTGACTGACGGAGTCGTGAACTTACTTGGAGGGAGCGCGAGGGGCACGCCAGCGCCGTGCGAGCGCGGGGATGATGGCGCCGCCGAGATTGGCGAGGTTTGCGTCGGGGAACGGGGCGCGATCTGCTCGGGGATTCAGAGAGTGGAGAAAAGCCTTTACGAAGCGCCCGAATGCATCAAGTTTCTCGCGGAAGTTGAAGTGGAGGGAGCGGCCATTGGCGCGAACCACCATCAAGGTGACATCGTCCGCGGAAAGATTCTCGGGGAAACGCTCGGCGATTTCCTGAACAAGCGAGGCGATGAGCTTGTCGGCTGGTATGTCGCCAAGCAGATTGACGATACGTAGTAGGCCTTCTTCGCCGAGCATTTCGCCATCGGCATCGCACGATTCGATGAACGCGTCGGTGTAGCTGACCAGGCAGTCGCCGGGATCAAGTTCAATGTCGAGATGTTCATAGTCGGCGAGTTGAAAGATGCCAAGAGGAATGTTGCGTGGTCCCTTCTTTTCGGGATTTTCCTCGTGGCCGAGGAAAGACCAACGGCCATCGAAGGTGCGAAAAAGGAGTGGGCGGGGATGGCCGGCGTTACAAAGAGAGAGCCGGCGGGTCGGTGCGAAAAAGGTGGTGACCACCGCAGTTGAGAAGGTGCCTTGGCGAGAGAGCGCGGTAAACTGCTCGTTGAGCAGGCGAACGAACTCTTTTTGGTCCAGCCGATTGACAAAGCGGCGCATCAGGGTTCGCAGGTCGGCTGCCGTGGAAGCGACGGATTTGCCATGGCCGGAAACGTCGGCGAGGAGCAGGCGGCTGATGCGCCCGGAAGCGCAGCTAGAGACGTAGTAGACATCGCCGCCGCGCTGGGCTTGCCCGAACGGCTTGCTATAGATCCAGACATCGAGACCGGCCAGTTCGACACCACTCGATGCAATCTGGCTACCTCCCCACACCTCCATGCACTGCATGTGTTGTGTGGGTGAGTCCGTCATGCAGGCATTATAACCGCTGAAAGCCCAACATTCGTGGCGGGGGTCTGTGCGGCCAAGGCGACTGGTCCGCGCTCGCGCGCTTTCCCCTTGTCGCGCCAACGTTGAGATCAACTGGCGGGAGTTCACCGTTCTAAGGCGCACTTCCAGGTCGCCACGACGTGGGAGTGTTGCGACCAAGCCGGGTCGTGGTCAGCATCGCTATCGGGACTGAGGGTGGAGCGATTCACTCTGAAAGTGCGGCTAGTGACTTAGCGCGACGCTTCGGCTTCGTGCACGACGCCAGCTTCACCGCGCTGTCGAGCAAGATATTGATCGTGGATCCACGCGTAGGTTTTTTCCAGCCCCTCGCGGAGCGTCGTGTCCGGTTCCCAACGCAAATATCGCTGAATGAGCATGTTGTCGCTGTTGCGGCCATTCACGCCCTAGTGTCCTCTCCACGAGGACGACACGTTGACGTTGGGAGCCACGGGCTGACCCAGCCGAATCCGCTGGGCCCGCTCAGTCCAATTCTTGCCTGAGAGCGCCGCGCCCGTCCGTGTACTAAAAAGACTCAATTTGAAGGACTTGCGCGAGTTCGTTTCGCAATTTCAGCGCAAGGCGGCAACGAGGGATTACCTGGAAGTCGCCTTTGTGTATCGACTCTGCGTTACAGAGTACTTTATATTTAGGGCAATGAGCCGCGACGCGACGGCGAGTCGACCCTCTGCTCGTGGCTGACCGAGCCGGTCGTTTGGACCGAGGAAACCGAGCAGGTCCCACTATTGGGCTGAACTCTTCTGGATGGACGTTTTGAGGTCGGTGACGAGTCGCTGGAACTTCGGGTTGGGGCGGAGCCTCTTCAGATCGTCGTCGGCCATGAGGCCATCGGCGTCTTTATATCCGCGATTGATGGCTTCGCGCAGATACTGCAGGGCGTCATCGGGATGGTTGGCCGCCACTGCCACACATGCGAAGGCGTACCATACCGAGAACGCATCTCCCTGCCGCTTGGAATCGTCTTGCTTCTCGATCGCGTCGCGAAACAGCTTGCTTGCTTCGGCATAGCGATGACTGTAGGCCATCGCTGTCCCGAGTTGCCGCAGCGCATCCACCGTATAGGAATGCTGCGGCCCCAGAGTGCGAAGCACAATATCATGGGCTTCCCGAGCGATCTTTTCGGCTTCCTCGTAGTGTCCCTCCCTGGTGAGGGTCCTGGCAAGATAGGTCTGACAGATCAAGGTAGTGGGGTGTTCCGGTCCGAGAACGCGAATCTGAGCCGCCAGCGCTTCCCGTTGCAATTTTTCCGCTTCGTGGATATGGCCTTCTCTAAAGAGCTCGTCCGACAAGTTTATTTTGGACACCAAGGTGTCTGGGTGTTCGGGTCCATGGATCCGCAAACGAATTGCCAGCGCTTCACGGGATAGTTTTTCGGCGTCTGTCGGGCGGCCTTCCCTGGTGAGAAGATCCGCGAGGTTTTCCATCGTGAAGGCGGTCGCCACATTCCCGGGCCCCAGCACCCGTTGCTGGGCCGCTAGCACCTCGCGATACAGCGACTCGGCTTCCGCAAATCGGCCCTGGTCCTCGACAGCGATTGCCAGGTTGCCGATCACTGTTAGAGTCTGAGGGTGATCCGCCCCCCGGACGCGGCGTTCGAGATCGAGCAACTGACTTTCCTGGTGTTCAGCCTCGACATAGCGGCCCTGATCCAGAAGCGCTATTCCCAGAATGTTCCTCGTCTGCAATACTTGCTCATCTTCCGATCCCAGTCTGCGAGTTCCAGACTCGATCGCCTCGCGCAACAGCTTTTCCGCATCGTCGTCACGACCCTGTTTTAGCTGGATGTAAGCCAGGTAACCCATGGTCTCAAGCGTGAGCGGCGCCTCGGGCCCAAGAATGCGGCGCTCGCCTGCCAGTGCTTGGCGCTCCAGTTTCTCCGCTTCGGGATACTGCCCTTCGCGAAGCAGAACGGAGCCAAGCTTGGCCATCGACTCCAGCGTCTTCGGGTCGTCTGGGCCGTGCAGGCTCAGGCGGGCGTCCAGCGCGCTTTTTGCCAGTTCGTGAGAGCGATCGTATAGCCCGAGGTTGGAGTATGTACTCGCCATGACTTGCATCATCTGAGATTGAACTTCAGGGTCCTTCGCTAACCCCGTCCCCATATCTTTCGAAGCCTTGTCGAGAATCTCGCGGGCCGTGACGCTGTTGCCGCGCGCCTGGTTCGGATCGGACACCTTGAACATCCCGGTCATAAAATCGGTGATGCGGGTGGCACGGTCCCGCTCGCGGTTCGCACGATCTCGCTCCTGGTTGGCGCGGTCGCGTTCGCGAGTGATCCGGCGCAACTGCAGTGCTTGTAAAACGGAGAAGGCGGCGAGCAACAGAACCAGTCCCGCGGCCACACCCACGGTTACGCGATGCCGCCGGACATATTTCCGTAAGCGGTAGCCCGCACTGGCCGGACACGCCATGACTGGCCGATTGTCCAGATAGCGCCGAATGTCGGCGGCTAACTCGGAAGGTGCGCCATAGCGCCGAGCGCGATCTTTCTCCAGCGCCTTCATCGTGATCCAGTCGAGATCGCCTCGCAGCAGGTTGACTAGCTGCTTGGGCTCGGTGCCGCGCGCTTCGGCCATGGCGCTCGATGTATCTCGATCGCTGCTGACTTTGTTGCTGGGGGAGGGTGGGTCTTCCTCACGTAACTTTCGCAGCCATTCGTCGAGCGGTAGCCTCTGCCGCTGCCTGGTTTCAAACGGCAGCAACCCGGCCAGCAGCACATAGAGAACGACTCCGAGTGAGTAGACGTCCGTGCGCGTGTCTATGTCATGCACACCGTCCCAGACTTTGGGATTGGCCTGCTCCGGACTCATGTACCCGGGCGTTCCCATAAAATGTCCCAGCTGCGTAAAAAGGCTCTCGCCCTCAACGTGAGGCGTAGTCGCCTTGGCCAGACCGAAGTCGATGATTCGCGGCACGGGTTTGCCGTCCACTTCCACCACTAGAATGTTTGCCGGTTTCAGATCGCGATGGATGACGGCTTTTTGATGGGCGTGTTGCACCCCCTCGCAGACCTGGATGAAAAGTTCCAGCCGGTCCCGTATCTTGAGCTTCTTACCATCGCAATACTCAGTAATGGGCAGGCCGGGGACGTACTCCATCACGAAGTACGGTTGGCCCTGTGGCGTCGTGCCGGCGTCAAACACCTTGGCGATGGCGGGATGATCCATGATCGCCAGCGATTGCCGCTCCGATTGGAAACGCTGCACGACCGCCTCGTCGTACATCCCGGCCTTGATCAGTTTCAGGGCGACTTGCCGCCGGACCGGAGAGGTCTGTTCAGCCAGCCAGACTTGCCCCATCCCTCCCTCACCCAGTTTCTTCACCAGGCGGTAAACCGTGTCTGGCGGTTTCTCGATGGTGCGGGTTTGCGAGATGGCCTCATCCTCATCGGCCCCATCCGCGGCTTCTCGGAAGCATTCCGGTTCTAGAGCCACGGCCTTAGCCAAGGCATCCAAAGCGCGCCCATCTAGAAAGTCGTCCGCCTGCTTGTCGTAGGCGAGCAGAGACGCCATCTTGCGCCGCAGGTCCGAGTCTCCTCCGCACGCATTGTCGAGAAAGGCCGAGCGCTCACTCTCCGCGCGCTCCAAGGCGGCGCTGTACAGCTGCTCGATGCGTTGCGCGCGCTCAGCGTCCATCTCGCAGCTCTCCATTCATCTCGTGAAGCAGCCATGCTCTGGCAAACTTCCAGTCGCGCTTCACTGTCTCCGGCGAGATCTTCAGCACCTCCGCCGTTTCCTCGACCCCCAGCCCGCCATAGAATCGCAGTTCCACCACCTGGCTTTGTCTCGCATACAGGACGGCCAGTTGGCTCAGAGCGTCATCCAAGGCCACGATGTCCCGGGGCCGCCCGGATGAAACCACCAGAGCTTCATCCAGTGACACCTGGACCGCACCGCCTCCCCGCTTCAGATACTTTCGCGACCGGGCAAAATCCGTCAGGATGCGTCGCATCATCCGCGCAGAGATGGCAAAGAAGTGAGCGCGATCCTGCCAACTCACCTCGGGAACGTTGACGAGGCGCAGATAAACTTCGTTGACCAGGGCCGTCGTTTGCAGGGTGTGGCCAGGCTTTTCCCGAGCCATGTATTGATGGGCCAGCCGGTGCAGCTCCCGCTCAACCAAAGGACTAAGCTTTTCTAGAGCTGCCTTTTCCCCGCCGCTCCAGGCTTTGAGTAGTTCCGTGACTTCGCCTGTTGATTGCCGATCCGAAGAACGGTGCATGGGTTCGGCTCCTACCCCGCTGCACGGGAGGGTAGCACAGGAGCCGCCAGGGTAGGCCGGCCACAACTCGCCGTTCTGAGATATTTTCCGGGGGTATGACCTCCCGAGACCGTGGCTCCCGCTATATCAAATGAGGACCTTCGAGGCAGATTAGGCGAGTCGGACAGTAAAATCCCCGAACGCACCTTTGGAGGACATCAGGCTCAATCCGAACAATCGGCGCCGACCGATGACACCGTAGGTAGAACCAAACTGAATTCGAATCCAAGGAGGATTCCCATGAAGCAAGGCAAAGTAGCGCTCGCACTTACTCTGTGTTCCTGGATGACTCAATTTGCTGCCGCTCAGACGGTGCCGGCGAATGCAACCAACTTTCCCATGATCGGGATCACACGCGGTCAAACCTTGCAACTCAACGTGGTGGCGTTTCCAGTTGACCCTTGCTTTGCCCAGCTCGGTTTCCAAAACAGCAGCGGAAATCCAGTGGGCCCGACGACCTCCTTGACCCTGCAGCCGGGGCAGTCGGCTTCCCTGACCCTCAACGGCGATAGCCTTACAGACCTAGCGGGCAAGCGAGTGGAAGTGCTTCCTACAGTCGTTCTCAATCCGAGCCCCTCGCCTGACAGCTGCCAGGCCTCCGCCGAAGTATTTGACAACGTTTTCGGAATCACCAGTGTGCTGGTGCCCGGCGCGGTCGGTTATCCCGCCAACCCGGACCTGGGCATGCTGGGCGTGACCGTCTTGCAGACGGTGCGGCTGAATGTGGTGGCCTACCCGATCGACCCTTGCATAGGACAGATCAGTTTTCTTAACAGCAACGGGGAGTTGGTGGGGAACTCACTGATGAACGTGAGTCTCAATCCCGGCCAAGCAACGTTTCTGGATTTGCCGGGGAGCACTCTGGTCACCAAGCTGGGACAGCGCGCGGAGGTGCAGCCGGTGATGACACCGAATAGTGCCTCGGCAGCGCCGAATGCCTGCGTTGTTTCCGCCGAGGTCTATGTCAACGGACTGGGAACAACAGCGTCTTTCTATCCGGTGGACCCTTGCGGCCCGTCGAGTATCAGTTGCACGTCGTTCTAGCGTCGGCAACGGCCCAGACTTCTCGGTGGTCGTCCGTTCGTTTGATGCACCACTACCGGCTCGAAGTTCGCACCCGCGCTGAGCAACAAGGTAGCAAGTCAGATGGAGCGTGATGTTCAATAATGAGGAGAGGGAAAATGAAAACGGTCAACAAAATTGAGAGCGTGAGAAAACTTACCTGCGTCACGACGGTAGTCGCAAGCCTGCTGCTTGCGAGCGCCGCTGCTGCGTTGGCTGACACTCCGGTATATAAATACAAGGCATTAACGAACGCGAACGCCAGTGGTCCAATCGCCATCGCCACAACTGTGCCCACACCCCGATCGGCCTATGTGGTCGCCGCGGGTTTAATTTCAGGCAGCGCTTTGGAGGTGACAGCGTGGCACGACACGACCTCTTCGCTCGAACCGGTAGAGACTCCCGGTGTCATGGCGGGAATCGTTCCCGTCAGTGTCGCCGTCACTGGCTTGGACTCGAGCCGTGTCGTGACAGCGGACTTCGATAATAACGGCACCCTGTCTATCAATACATGGACCATCGGAAGCACGGCTGTCACCTGGCAGAATGGAGCTGGCACTCCGAATGCCACTGATGATGATAGTGTCGTGTCGATCGTCGCGCTCAGCTCCACGGAAGTCGTTACCGCCTTCGCCGATTCCAACGACACCCTCGTTGTCGAGGCTTGGACGATCAGCGCCGATGGCTATCCTACTGCCGAGGGTCCCATTGGGTACGGGCCGCAGTCGGTCGCCCAGGTGTCGATTGCGGCGGTCAACTCGAACCAGGTGGTGACCGCGGTAGTCGACTCGTACAATACACTGTGGGTCACCACTTGGGGGGTAGACAGCACAGGGGTATCCTCCCCATACCAGGACCAGGTTCCGTGGACAACAAGCCCGGTTAGCAGGTTCTCGCAACACATCAGTATAGGGGCCGGAACTAAGCTCGTTTACAACGGTTACTTCCATTTTCCGCAGTTTGAGTTTGTTCAATCTGCCTTCACTCCGATCATCACGGGCCCCGGGAACGTCGAGGTCCTCGATTGGGGAATCTCGTCGACGGGCAAATTATCTCTGCAAAATAAGCCGATCAGTACTCCTTCGGATGACTACTTTCACGTAGCGGCCTGCATGTTGCCGAGGAACGTTCCGATCACGGCTTACGCCGATGTTGATTTGAACGTAAATCTCGGGCCGTACGGCAATGGCGGCGCCCCCGCCGCATATAACGCCAGTATTGACGGCACGAATTACATCACGAGCATTGCAGCTGCCGCCGCGGGCACCGACTACAACGTGTTTGCGTTGGGATCATACAACGCCTATTTCGTGACCGGGGTGCTGTCATACGTTAATAGTCCCGAGGTCTCAGCACCCGTTGGAACTCTGGAGATTAGAGAATGGTCCTATCCGGAGAGACCACTGTTCTTTTAATCCATGCGGTCTCAACCCGATCGGCCGGCGGGTCCTACTCTAAACGTTGGCATCGATCCGGAAACGGTACCGGTTGACCGTGTCGTCTCGCTTGAGTCGACACGGATAGGCAGAAACCACGTGTAACCGACAATCGCGGCGCGAATCCTAAATGATTCGCGCTCAAATTCAGTCATCGGATGAGTCCGGATACTCACTAAGGTGAGGGTAGTCGGTACGTGGCGACATCGGCAGCGCGGCGGGTTTTATGGGGACCCCAGGTGCGGGTCTACTTGGGCGAGGAACGTCCAAGATTATAACACTAACAGTACGACCATTTTTGACGGGCTCCGCGGGTCTCGGTTTCGCGGGATACGCTCCGTGCAGACGTAACGCCACGTCGAGCGCACGCCAAATGGCTTTGTCCGCTGCACTGACTCGCTTGTCCATCATCCTTCCTTGGCTCGAAAAAAACTTTCTAGA
>JBEKWY010000012.1:0-61692 GCA_049512575.1 Candidatus Acidiferrum sp. | reverse complement strand
GAGCGCCGCACACGTGCGGTGCGGCTTCCGCCGCCAGCGCGCCGCCGACCACCGTGAGCTTTAACGATGGTCCACATACCACGCATTTTTCCGTGGTGGACGCGGCGGGAAACGCAGTCGCGAGCACCTATACGCTGAATGACAGCTACGGTTCCCACGTCACGAGTCCGGCCGGATTTTTGCTCAACGACGAAATGGATGACTTCACGACGCAGCCCGGCGTACCGAATGCGCTATTCGGGCTGATTCAGTCGGACGCGAACGCCATTGCGCCAAGCCACCGTCCGCTTAGTTCGATGTCGCCGACGATGCTGTTGCGCGACGGGAAGCTCAGCTTTGTCACCGGCTCGCCCGGAGGGCCGACGATCATTTCCGCGACGCTGCTGAGCGTCATCAACTGGATGCGGCTGGGAATGGACGCGCAGGCGGCCATCAACGCGCCACGCTTTCATCACCAGTGGCTACCCGATCGAATTCTGATGGAACAGAATTTCTCCGAAAGCGTCGAGAAGGAATTGCAGGCGCGCGGCTTTGAGACCAGGCGTCGCGGCCACATCGGACTGGTGAACGCTATCGGCATTGATCCCAAGTCCGGCGAGCGGCTGGGCGCCGCCGATCCGCGCGACAATGGGGCCGCCGCCGGATATTGATCTCCATTGACGGGTCTAAAGACCCGCCACTACAGCCTCTCTTTCTTGTCTCGCACACCTTAGGAACGAAGGCCTCGCCGCTTGGCGAAACTCGTGGATAATATTCCAGGCGAATGCTATGGACCGACTGCTCTCAACCTATATTTTTATCTCTCGTAAACTTACGCGCGAACTTCTTGGACAGATTGCGGAAGCGGGCTTTCAAGGACTGGAGATTTTCTGTTCGCGAAGTCACTTCGACTACACATCGAAGTCTGAGGTGCAGGAGATGGGGCGCGTTCTTGCCGATCACCGGCTCAAGCTGGCTTCGCTACACGCCCCTACCAGCCGCGACCTGAGCGCGACGCGAGAGGGCGGCCAGCCGCTTTCGATCTGCGAGGTCGAGCGAGTGCGCCGCATCGAGGCGATGGACGAGCTTAAGCGGGCGATCGACGTCGCCGAAGAGGTCCCGTTTTCACGGATGATCTTTCACATGGGCGGCCCGCGCGAAACTTCGGACCCGCGCAAACGCGACGCCGCATTCAGCTCGCTGGAACATTTGATGCTGCACGCCCGGCATCTGGGCGTTACGATTTGCGTGGAAAATACAACCAGCGAAATGGGCGCGCCTTCTTATTTGCGTTCGTTCGTTGACGAGACGCGACTTGCGGGGCTGCGCTTTAACTTTGATATCGGGCACGCGCACCTGGCAGATGGCGCGGAGGAAAATCGGATCGCGGAAAGCTTTGAACCGCTGCGGGAACTCGTCGCCGGCGTGCACGTACACGACAATCATGGGGAAAAGGATGAGCATTTGCCACCTTACGATGGAACGATCGATTGGGCGGCCGCGGTGAAGCTGCTTAAGACCGCGCCGGAAGTGAATTTGCCGCTCACGCTCGAGTTGAAAGAAAAAATTGGGCCTGAGGCTCCTTCGACGCGGGAGCAACTCGAAGCGGGGCGCAAGTCGTTGGATCGGTTGGAAGAGGAGTGGGGGTAGATCGTAGTCTTGATTGTGCTGCATTAGCTTCGTCGACAGCAATCACGTCAGCAGTTGAGCAAGCTCTTGTCAGGGCAGCCTCGCCGATCTCAAAACACTTTGCGACCCGAGAAATCCCTCAGCGGCTGAAGCCGGACGGAAAAAGGCCTTTGTGGCACAGCTGAAGCCGTGCCCTCCCGTTGTCACAACCTACTCGGTAATGTCTGTTTTCGTGGCTACTGGACGCAGCCGGGATTTTCGTCGGAATAGTAGGTGCCGCAAAGCGGGGTGTCGGGTTGCTGATCGTTCGAATAAGGTTGCTGGTAGGACTGTTGATCGTTGTTGTCCAGGTTGTCGAGGGCTTGGATTCCGCTGTTGAGCAGATTCCAGCCTACTAGGCCTACCGGGGCCCAGGGGCTCCAGGCGAAACGGCCGAAGTCGAGCGCGAGACCGAAGAGATCGCCGAGGAACCAGAGGTCGCTGCCGCCGCCGTACCAGCCTCCATAACCCGGGCCTCCATAGCCAAAACGACCGTAGCCAAAACCCGGATGGCCATAGCCACGGCCGTAACTGCCGTAACCGAAACTGCCGCGACCAAAGCCGTTGTTCCCGAATCGGTTGCTCCCGAGGCTGTCGCTTTGGAATCCGCTGCGCGCGAAGTTTGAGGAGCGTGCGCTGCTGAAGCGTCCCGAGCCGACGCCTGAGAACGAGGTATTCGTGAGACTCGCGCCTGCGAAGTGTGAGTTGCCGGAACTGGTCCTGCCGCGGCTCGCGTTGCTGTAGGAGCTGTTTGCCGGGTACGAATTGGCGCGGGCGGACACGTTGCTGGTGTTTGGACGAGCGGAGGGCGGCCTATCTGCAAAGGCGCCTCCGCGATCCATCTCACGTCCGCTGGTGGCAGTGGTTCGCGACGCAGAGGTCCAGCCTGCCGAGGTGACTCTGTTCGCCGATCGATTCACGTCTGTCGAGAGGACTCGCCCCGACGGGGTTCCCCGACCGGAACCCCATCCTTCGCGCGCGGACTCATAGGAAGAATTTCGCTGAGCGCTCGGAGGGCGATTTGCGCCAAACGAGGAGGCATATCTTGAGCTGGCGGCCGAAGTGTCTCGAGATCCTAGGCGGCCTGCCCGTGACGTAGCGCTGAAGTTGGACCGGGCGCTCGATGGACGATCGGATCCGAATCCGCCTGTGGACCGCGCTGAATTGCTCCAGTTTGCGCTGGAGCCGGCCCGTGGCGCGGAATAGGCTGCGGAGCTGGCCCGTGCGCTGTAACCGCGATTCATGCTGCTCCCGAAGTCGCGAGCGGATCCTGAACTGCGATACTGGCCGGAGGAGAAGAATCCCGATCCTCGATTCGACATCGAGGCCGAAGATCGCTGCATACCCGAAAACGCGCTTCGCTGGCGGCTGCTGCCGTTGCCGCCAAAGTGGCCGATGCTACTGCCGTGGGATTTGCTGCTGTGGAAGCTGCCGCCGTGGAAGTGGCCTCCGCCCCCTCCATGTGAGCCACCACCGCGGGAGTGTCCGCCGCCATGGGAGCCGTGGCTGCCGTGCGAGCTTGCCGCGAAATTCGCCGCGCCGGCGACCGTGCACGCTACAACCATTAGCAAGGTTTTTAGAGCGGTGGACTTCCGCATTTCGTGCCTCCATCGAACTTTACAAGCACAGCCTTTACAGCCGCAACCAGAGTCGCGCGGCTGGCCCGAGCCCAGAAACGCGGACACCTAGGTTCGATGCGCCTGCCCGGCCTGACGCTGCGCCACACGGACAGTTGTCCGGATAGTGCGAGCACGTTAGCCGCCGAGCCGGACATCACGATAACTGATTGAAACGCAACAGAGTTATGTTTTTCTCCCGGCGCAGGCTTATGCCAGATTCGCCGGACACCGGCGCCCATCGGCGACAGACGCAGGGGCATCCCATCATTGGCATCGTTCCGGTAATAGCGCTGATATACAATCTCGGCCGTGCCAGCCAACCCCAAGGTCTCGGAGTTCATTGAACGCGCACGTGCGAGCGGCGCGTCGGAGCAATCCATCGTCGGGATGTTGACAACTCGCGGGTGGCCGGAAAAAGACGTTTACGAAGCGCTGGCAGCACAGTATGAACGTCTCACGGGAGTGGAAATTCCGCGCCGCGGAAGCGGAGGAACAGCGGCCAAGGATGCTTTCTTTTATTTGCTGGTCTTCTCCACGCTGGCTACGTGGACCATCGGACTGGGCTGGCTTGCGTTCACGCTGATCGATCACTGGCTGGCAGACGCGCTATTTCCCAACGGCTACTACGAGGGGATGGAAACCTACAGCATCGCCTCGTCTCTGGCGTCGATACTTGTGGCCTTTCCGATTTATCTTCTGGTGTCGCGAGCGATCATCAGCGAAGAGAGAAACCATCCCGAGAAACTGGAATCGCCGGTGCGGAAGTGGCTGACGTATATGGCGTTAGTGATCGCCGCCGGCGTTTTCATGGGCGATCTGATCGCCGCACTAACCACTCTTTTGCGCGGCGAGATTACTTCGCGATTTCTCGCCAAGGCGTTCGTAGTGCTGGTGATCTCTGGCGGGGTCTTCTTTTACTATTTTGCAGGGGTGCGAAAAACCGGGGAAGCGCACGTTCGCGGCAGGCTGAGCAGGGACGCGGCGATGGCCCTGCTCAGCGCGCTAGCGATAGGAGTCATGGTCGTTTTGGGATTCTGGTATCTGGGAGCGCCGAAAAAACAGCGCACGTTGCGGGCGGACAGCCGGCGGGTGCAGGACTTATTTCAATTGAGCAATCAAATCAACGTGCGCTGGCGTTCCGACGGGAACAAGCTGCCAGAACATCTCGACGAATTTCCCGGTGTTGCGCTGGCCGATCCCGTGACGCGCGTAGCGTACGGGTATCACCGCAAGGAAGGAAGCCAATACGAGCTTTGCGCGACGTTTTCGCTGCCGAGCCAAGTCAAGGATCGGGCGGCGCGCCGCAGCAGTTGGTATCACCCGGCAGGAAACTATTGCTTTTCACTGGACGCGGCGCAAACCGTCGAGAATCCCTACATATACTTTCCAGACTAAGGCGGTCCGCAGGAGTGTTGCGTGTGGAGTCTCGCATCTTTGGTGCGAGCGCGATATTCTATTGCCGTGTTGTATTTGCCGCGGAGGACGAAATAATGCCACATCCCGACACGCTGCACGCTCCCGCGATGGAGCCGGGAGGTGACGCGATTCAACGCCAGGACGCGAAAGGTCTGATGACGATCATCACCATTGAAGATGCGGGAAAATATGACGGGCAGGAAGTAACGATTCGCGGGTGGCTTTATAACTTGCGCGAGTCGGGGAAGCTTTTGTTTCCGATTTTTCGGGACGGCACCGGGATTATTCAGGGCGTGGTGGCGTTGAAGGAAAATCCCGAGGCGTTTGCGGCGCTGAAGGGGTTGACGCAGGAGTCGAGCGTCATTGTCACGGGGAAGATTCGCGCGGAGCAGCGGGCGCCGGGCGGGTATGAGATGGGCGTCACGCAGGTCAACGTGGTGCAGAGAGTTTCCGAGAGCCAGCCTTACCCTATTCAGCTGAAAGAGCATGGCGTTGATTTTTTGCTGGATCACCGTCATTTGTGGATGCGGACTCCGCGGCAGGCGGCGATTCTGCGGATTAGGGCGGAGGCCGAGCGGGCGGCGCGGAATTACATGGATAGCCAGGGCTATACCTTGACCGATGCGCCGATGTTTACGCCGGCCGCTTGCGAGGGGACCTCGACGCTGTTCGAAGTGAATTACATCGACGATCAGAAGGCTTATTTGACACAGAGCGGGCAGCTGTACATCGAAGCGACCGCGATGGCGCTTGGGAAGGTGTATACGTTTGGCCCTACGTTTCGCGCGGAAAAATCGAAGACGCGGCGACACTTGACGGAGTTCTGGATGCTCGAACCGGAAGCGGCGTATGCCGATCTGGACGACATGATGGCGCTGGGTGAAGGGTTGGTGAGTGCAATCGTGCAGTCTGTTTTGAAGAACAAGCCGCGCGAATTGGAGACTTTGAAGCGCGATACGAAAAAACTGGAAAACGTGAAGGCGCCGTTCCCGCGGATCAGTTACGAGGACGCGATCAAGGTGCTGCAGAAGCATGGGAATGCGTCGAAGTTTGGAGATGACATCGGCGGGGACGAAGAGACGATTGTTTCGAACGAGTTTGACCGGCCGGTGATGGTGCACCGCTATCCTGCGGCGATTAAGGCGTTTTATATGCAGCCGGATGGCGCGCGGCCCGATCTGGCGCTGGCGTTCGATATGCTGGCGCCCGAGGGCTACGGCGAAATTATTGGGGGGAGCCAGCGCATTCACGATTACGATTTGCTGGTTAAGCGATTGAGGGAGCACAACTTGCCGGAGGAATCGTTCCAGTGGTACCTGGACCTGCGGCGCTATGGCAGCGTGCCTCATTCGGGCTTTGGCATGGGATTGGAGCGCACCGTGGCCTGGATTTGCGGCGCCGAGCACATCCGGGAGGTCATCCCCTTCCCGCGGATGCTTTATCGCGTGTATCCTTAGTTTGGGGTAGTTGCAGTTTGGAGTAGTTGGCTCGTTCCCGCTCTTTCGTTGAATTTCTCGCATTTCTAGAGTGACTGATGAATGGTGACTAGTGATTGGTGCGCCCCGGTCGTTCTGGGTGCTGCCCAGTCACCAATCACTCGTCGCCAGTCGCCGCCTCAGGATCTTCAAATGCCTCACAAAGTTCGCATCATTGGCGTACCCATGGACCTTGGCCAAAGCCGGCGCGGCGTGGATATGGGGCCTTCGGCGCTTCGCGGGGCTGGACTTCAGGCGGCCATCAAGAAGCTTGGCGTCACGGTGGAAGACATCGGCAACCTTGAAGTAAAGCAGCCAGAGGAGATGCCGGTCGGAGAAAAGCGGGCCAAGTATTTGCAGGAGATCGCGGAAACCTGCCTGGATATCGCGAAGACGGTTGAAAAATCGCTAACCGAGAGTTTTCTGCCGGTGGTGCTGGGCGGGGACCACTCGATTGCCGCGGGCGTGGCCGCGGGCGTCGCTTCGCACTTTCGCAAGGAGAAAAAGGAGATTGGGTATCTTTGGCTGGATGCGCACGGCGACATGAATACGCCGGACTCTTCGCCTTCGGGGAACGTGCATGGCATGCCTCTTGCGGCGATTATGGGTTATGGAGCGCCGGAGTTGGTCGATCTGATGGGGTTTCATCCGAAAGCGGAGGCGGGGAACATTGTGATCGTTGGGGCGCGCGATTTGGACGCGCAGGAACGCAAGATCGTGAAGAAATCGGGGATTCACGTTTTTACGATGCGCGACATCGATGAGCGCGGGATGCGGGATGTGATGTCCGAGGCGCTGAAATATGCGATGGATGACACGGCTGGCGTGGCCGTCAGCCTGGACATGGATTTTGTCGACCCCGCGGATGCGCCCGGAGTGGGCACGCCGGTGCGCGGCGGGGTTACGTATCGCGAGGCGCATCTAGCGATGGAGATGATTGCCGACAGCGAGGCGATGGTTTCGCTAGAGATCGTCGAGATTAATCCTATTCTCGACGAGCATAACCGCACAGCGTTGCTGGGAGTGGAGTTGGTGCTTTCCGCGCTCGGTCAAAAAATCCTGTAAGACCGAACGCCAGCAGTGCATCGAGTCGATTCGCTCAGCTGGTGCGCAATGCTGACATTGGCTCGATTCTCGAGGCTCTGCGGGCTGGCAGGTAACCGGCTAGCCCAGCCACGGCTGCCAAAACTACTACCATGGCGGCAAAGGTCACCGGGTCGCCCGGGGTTACACCGAACAGCATGCCGCTAAGAGTGCGCGCGAGGATCCAGGATGCAGCGATTCCCGCAGCCATGCCGATTCCTGCGAGTCCCAACGTCTGCAACAGGATGCTTTTCTGGAGCATTTCGGCGGACGCACCTAACGCCATGCGGATGCCGATTTCCTGGGTGCGCTGGCTCACCGAGTAGGAAATCACTGCGTAGATTCCCAAGGATGCCAGCACCAGGGCGAAGCCGGCGAATCCGCCCAGGAGAATCACGACAAATCTGCGCGGTGACACGGCACGATCCACCAGGGTCTGCAACGTGCGCAGATTCTGCGTCGGGAGATCCGGCTCGATCGGCCGCAGCGCTTCGCGGAGTCTGCCGGCGAGTTCGGTTGTTGGCATCGAGGTGCGGACCACCAGATCGACGGAGCCGTAGTCTTGGATCTGGCGGATCGGAATGTAAAATTCGTTGCCGGAGCCCTCTTCCAGCGCCATGTGATGAACGTCCCCCACGACGCCGACCACAGTGCGGTCCACATCCTCGGCAACGATCTTTCCGACCGGATCCTCACCGGGCCATAAATTGCGCGCGCACGTTTCATTCAAGATGATCACTGCAAGCGTGTTTTTGTCGTCGCGCTCCGAAAAATCGCGGCCCTTCTTCAGGGGAATGCCCATGGCGTGGAAATAGCCGTCGCTTATGATGCGCGGAAAACCGTTCGGATAATTTTCCGGTGTGTAGACCACGCCTTTCGCCGCGACTCCCCAGCTGCGGTTGTGCCCTAGGGGCAGAGCGTCGGAAAGGCCCGCTGCTTCGATGCCGGGCACATCCAGCACACGATGCAGGGCCTCGGTGAAATACGAGTTGCGCTGCTCCTGCGTTTTGTACGACGAGTTCGGATCGATCCGTACAGCAGCGGCGCGTTCCGGATGGAACCCCATGTTTACGTCGAGCACCCGCAAGAAACTGCGAATCAACAGGCCGGCGCCAACCAGCAACACGCAAGCCAGCCCGATCTCGGACACGACGAGAGCGTTGCGAATCCAAGCATGGCCGCGGCCCTGGCTCGACCCTCGGGTGGAGTCCTTGAGAGTGTCGTACAGCTTGACGTCGCGTACTTGCAACGCCGGCACTAATCCAAAAACCAATCCGGTGGCCACTGCGACTAGCAACGTGAATCCCATCACGCTGGCGTCGATGTGTACTTCTCCAAGCAACGGAATACTTACCGAGGAAAGATGCGAGAGCACGCGGGTTCCTACAAACGCCAGCACCAGCCCAACGACCGCTCCGCAGCAAGACAGCATCAGGCTTTCGGTCAGCATCTGGCGGATCAATCGGCGTTTGCCGGCGCCCAGAGCCGCACGAATGGCGATTTCTTTTTGGCGTGTCGCACCTCGCGCGAGCAACAGATTGGAGAGGTTCGCGCAGACGATCAGCATTACCACGCCGACGGCGGTGGCCAGAACGAACAGTGCTGGACGCAAACGCCCGCTCACATGCTCGGCCAGCCCGGAAACCTTGGGCTCAAAATCGTTGCGGTCGGGATGCGCCTGCTTATCGAGCTTGCCCAGAACGGTCACTTCCGCTTGGGCGCTCTTCACCGTCGCGCCAGGCTTCAACCGACCCACAATGGACAGGGTGTTGCCCCACCGGTTGGTTTCCGGGGAAAGCGCGAAGGGCTCGAAAATGTCGATCCTGGTCCCGGGGGCAAAGATTGTGCCGAAATCCAACGATGCCGGCAACACGCCCACAACCGTCGCTGGCCCCCCGTCGAAGGGCAGGGCGCGGCCGACGATATTCGGATCGGCGGCGAACCTGCGTCGCCAGATGGCGTCGCTCAGCATCACGGCCTTTGGTCCGTTCCATTTGCATTCGTCCGCGCTGAATTGCCTTCCGATCTTTGGCTCGATTCCGAGCAGAGGAAAAAAATTCTGCGAAACGGGAACCGCCGTGAGTCTCTCGGGCTCGCCGTTGCCGATCAACTTCTCGTCACCTACACCATAAAACGCGAAGTACGCAGCCATATCGGAGAACGACTGGCTTTTTTCGCGCAAATCCAGGAAATGATCGACCTGCGTCGTTTTGGCGGACATATCTCCGGTCGCATCCTCGTGGTTGGCGATCCACACCAGCCTTCCAGGATCGCGAAACGGCAGCGAGTGAATCAGCAGGGTATTCACCACGCTGAAAATCGTGCAGCTCGCGCCGACACCAAGCCCGACGATCAGAATCGCGAAAAGGGCGAAGCCGTAGTCACGCCGCAGGGTCCGAGCGGCATAGCGCACATCGTGTTCCAGAACTTCCAGGAATGGCAGTCCAACCGTGTTGCGATTTGGGGATAACATCCGCTCTCCTGTGGCGCCCTGTGAGGGTATTTCCACACGACGACATAGACGATGGCCGGCTCGAAAAGTCCCATCGCCTTTCTCACTTTTGCGTACGTTGTCAGTTCTAGAACCTTCCAGGGGTCTTGACCGGCATCGCCAACGATTTTGCCTTATAACTAGTGATTGGCAACTGGCAGCCAAGATCGCCGCCAGCTAAACCCCAAATAGGACTCTCCCGTGACTTTCTCAACCCCAAACAAGCGTCTCCGAGTCGGCGTGCTCTTTGGCGGCCGATCGGGCGAGCATGAGGTTTCGCTCGCGTCAGCGGCTTCCGTGATTCGCGGGCTCGACCCCGCAAAATACGAGGCTGTGCCTATTGGCATCACCAAGGAAGGTCACTGGCGCATCGGAGCCGGAGCGCAGAAGATGCTGCCGGAGGTGTTGAGTGGCGGCCAGGCGGTGATGATGACGGCCGATCCCACGGACGCGTCTCTCGTGCCGCTTAACGGTGGTGGCGGCGGTGGCCAGCGGCTGGATGTGATTTTCCCGGTGATGCACGGAACGTTCGGCGAAGACGGCACCATTCAGGGGCTGCTCGATCTTGCCGGGCTTCCGTTTGTCGGTGCGGGCGTACTTGGGTCGGCGATCGGCATGGATAAGGATGTCGCTAAGCGATTGTTGCAGGTGGCAAAAATTCCGGTCGTGCCGTGGATCACCGTTCACCGGCACGATTGGGAAAAGAATCCAAAACAGATACAGCGGGCGGTCGAAAGCAAATTCAAGTATCCGGTGTTCGTCAAACCCGCCACACTAGGCTCATCGGTAGGCATGACCAAGGTTCACTCGCGCGCGGAACTCGCGCCGGCGCTGAATCTGGCTTCGGAATTCGCGATGAAGATTCTGGTCGAGAAAGCGATGGTCGCGCGGGAGATCGAAGTGTCCGTGCTGGGAAACAACGATCCGAAAGCGTCCATCCCCGGCGAGATCGTGCCACACCGCGAATTCTACGACTACACCGCGAAATATCTGGAAGACGGCACGCAGCTGCTGATTCCGGCGAAACTCAAAGGCGCGCAAGTGAAAACGATCCAATCGCTGGCGGTTGCGGCGTTTCGCGCGTTGGAGCTGAGCGGCATGGCGCGCGTCGATTTCTTCCTGGAAAAACGCGGAAGCGGAAAGCTCTTCCTGAATGAAGTGAACACGATCCCGGGCTTCACGTCGATCAGTATGTATCCCAAACTCTGGGAAGCGAGTGGAATTCCCTTTCGCGAATTGATCGACCGGCTGATCGCGCTGGCGCTGGAACAACACGCGGAGAAAGCACGCACGAAATACGAGATTGAACTGCCGGAAGGTGCGGCGGGCGCATTGCAGGGTTAGCCAAAAGCCGGCTGGAAGCCGGCGCCACCAGAGGGCATCCAGTTAGGGCGAGGACTCTGCCTTACCGTCGAACACCGTCAGCGATTTCACGTACCGCGACAGCCTCTGAGTTCGAGGTATTTCCGCTGTTTCACCGAAAACATTTACTAGCGCGGCTGAATTTTGTTACGGTGTGAGTGTCGCAGAACGGCGCGTTTTGTCGCGTCGCTCCAGCGGCTGCTCTGACGCTCGCAGGGCAGGAGACCTTACCTTGTCACTTCTCGATCCGCCTCCGATAACATCGCATAAATCCAGGCCTATGGCGTTTACGATTGCCGCGATCGTGCTGGTGGCCGTCGTTTCCCTGTGGTGGGCGTTTCGCTTCTATCCGGAAAAACGAGCGGTGGCCCGTTTCTTCGACGCGGTGGTCGCCGGCGATACGGCCAAGGCCTATCAACTTTGGCAGCCCAAGCCTAGCTACAAAATGGAGGATTTCCTGGCAGACTGGGGGCCAAATGGCTATTTTGGCCCGGTGAAGAGCTACCGCATTCTCCGCGAAGCTTCGCCTGCCGGCTCGAATGCGGTGGAAGTAGCCGTTGCGATCAGTCCGTTTTCACCAATGCCCAATCCAGCCGACACCACCACCAAGGAGCAGAGCCAGAAGACGCGGGTGATTGGGATCTGGGTGGTTTCGAAAGATAAGTCGCTCACGTTCCCACCGTAGAACGAATTAGCTTTTTCAGTTTCAGGCGCACACCCGACACAGGCTGAAGTCTGTGCTACCGAAGCATCTTCTGTTATCGCTGGATCTCGTCGAGAGCGTGGAGGAGCTCGTCCGGCCGCACGCTGGCCGTCCCTAATTTACCGACGACGACACCCGCAGCCACATTCGCTAACATCGCGGCTTCGGGTAAGTGCGCGCCAGCGGCGGCGGCTAGGGCCAGGACGCTGAGAACAGTATCGCCGGCGCCGGTGACGTCGAAGACCTGGCGGCCGTGGGAGCTACGGTCGACGCCCGGCTGGCCCACCCGTGCGTAGGTCACCTCGAAACTTGTCGCGGGAATATTCACATGGCGCGGCGAGGATTCCTCGAACAGGCTCATGCCCTCTTCGCCTCGCGTGATGAGCACAGCGCCACACCCAAAATGCGCCAGCAGCGCGCGGCCCGCTTCTTCCAGCGATTTTTCATCGGTTAGCGTTCGCGCCACGAACAGGCCCGCTTCCTTGGCATTGCAGACGATCGCTTTCGCGCCGCGATACGCATACAGGCGCGATCGCTTGGGCCCCACGAATACCGGCACTTCCAGGCGGTGGCAGGCGCTGAGCACGCGATCGGCAAACTCATCGGTGATCAAGCCCTTGTCATAGTCGGAAAGCACCAGCGCATCCAGATGCTTGAGCGCCGCGAAGAGCGATCGCAAAAGACGCTCCTCGATTTCCGGGCGCAAGGGCTCACGGCGCTCGCGGTCCACGCGCACAATGTGCTGGTGGCGGGCGATGATGCGCGTCTTCACGGTGGTAATGCGCTTGGGATCGCGGACGACTTTGTCGACGATGCCCGCCTTGCGGAGGCAATTGCGCAGGGCTTCGCCCGGCTCGTCGCCATTCTTGGCGGCACCCATGACGCCAAATATTTCCGCGCGCGCACCGAGCGTCGCTAAATTCGCGGCGACGTTTCCTGCGCCGCCGAGACACTCGCTCTGCTCAACAAAATCCACGATGGGCACGGCGGCTTCGGGCGACAGGCGCGACGCTGTGCCCCAGAGGTAGCGATCAAGCATCACGTCGCCGACGACGCCGACACGATTTCCGCGCAGGCGCGGCACCAGTCGCTTCAGGCGAGGCACGAACTCAGAAAGATTGGTGGACATGAAAGTTTTTTTCCGGTTTCCGTGATGGTCATTCCGGGGCGATGGTAGCTTCTTCCACAAGCATCACGGGAATGTCGTCGCGCACGGGATAAACGCGGCGGCAGGCCTGGCACTTAAGCCCACTATTGTCGGGAGTGGGTTTCACCGGCGCTTTGCACGCCGGACAAACGAGGATGTCGAGCAGATCTTTTGGGATGGGCATAATTGTCTCCGTGAAGTCGAATCGACACTGTAGCAAAGGGTGTGGCCGAGAGTCGATAGCAGCAGTCTACCGTTGAAAGTCTCCTGAGAGAAAGTAAGGCGGGGTAGAATCGCAATATCGATACGAAGGCCAACGCGATTGGATTCCTCGCGACCCTGCTGCTGCTCTGGGCGCTCCTGCTGTCAACCTCCGGCGCTGCACAAGAGAACGCGCAAACACCTTCAGGAAGCGACACTAAGATTCGCGTAGCGGTGGACGCAGTTTTGGTGCCGGTGGTAGTCCGGGACTCGCATGGGCGTGCCGTTGGCAACCTGAAAAAAGAAGACTTCCAAGTCTTCGATGGCAACAAAGCCCAAGTTATATCCGGATTCAGTGTGCAGCATCGGGCAAGCGTTGAGGTCAAGCAGGCCGGTGAACTGGGGCCGGCGCCTATCCATCCAGACACTCCGCAACCACAAGCAACCGCGCCGCAGCGTTTCATTGTTTTCTTATTCGATGACCTGCACCTGAACAACGGCGACTTACTGCGAGTGCAAAAGGTGGCGACCAAGATGCTGAGCCAATCCTTGACGAATGCGGACATGGCTGCCGTGGTTTCTTTGTCTGGGATGAACAGCGGCCTGACTCACGATCGCGCCAAATTGGAAGACGCTGTCGGGAATCTGAGAGTGCAGCAACTCTTCCGGCACGACGATCATGCATGCCCGAATATCAGCTTCTATCAGGCCGACTTAATTCAAGACAAGCGCGACGAGGCAGCTCTCAAGGCTGCGGAGGCGGACTACGTGACATGCGCAGCTCTTGTAAGCGCGTCGCCCAGCATGGTCGAGACGATGGTGAGGTCCGCCGCGGCGCAGTCCTTGTCGAACGGGGAACACGATGTTTGGGTGTCCCTGCACACTGTCGGAGAGTTTGTGAAAAAAATGGGCGCTCTGCCGGGTCAACGGACGCTGATTCTGATTTCGCCCGGCTTTTTTACTATGACCCCGGACGCAATGGCTGAAAAATCGGAGATTTTGGACCTTGCAGCGCGCTCCGACGTGACCGTCAGTGCGATGGATGCCCGCGGGTTGTACACCACGGGAATAGACGCTAGCGAACGGGGCGGGTCTTCGACTCAAGACTTAATGACCGGCCAACATGCCCAGTATCGCGCCGATGCGATGAACTTCGACGAAGACGTGATGTCGGAACTTGCGGACGGCACCGGAGGAACTTACTTTCACAACAGCAACGATTTGGAGGGCGGGTTCCAGAGTCTGGCAGCAGCGCCGGAATATGTGTATTTGCTCGAGGTTTCGCTGGAAAAAGTGAAGTTGGACGGATCGTATCACCGGCTAAAAATCAAGGTGGACCAGGGCGGCCTCACACTGCAGGCGCGGCGAGGCTATTTCGCACCGAAGAAAGAGAAGAACTAAACTCGCGAAACGCTACTCGCTTTTACTCCTGGCCTGGACGAGTATCGCCGATTTCTGAAATGCCTCCTGCGAAGCCTGATGCGCCTTGGCCGAGTGTTCCATCGCCTGCTTGGAAAGTTCGTGTCCGGTTTGATGGTCACCCTTATCGTGGTGCGTCGCAGCAACACGGTGGGCGTGTGCGGCGAGGTCGTGGAACTCGGCGGCTCTCTGGTGCGAATCCGTTGGCATGATGGGCTCCTCAGTTTTCAGACGAAACGTAATATGACGGTGACGGCAGAACTCCTGGTGATTGCTACCGTTCAAAGGGTTCCGCCCGCCCGTGCTTCGCTCATCTACCTTCCGCTTGATGGGCGACCAAGCAAACGCCGTCGATTTCCCTCGGAAGAGCCGCTCTACTTGGAAGGGACGGCTGGTTCGAGTTGCGCGATCTGCTGCTTGATAATGTCGGCGTTCGGGCCGGATGGGATATAGGTCAGGCAGTTGCGCAGGTGTTGCAGGGCGCCAGCGGCGTCCCCCTTACCGGCGAGGAGTACGGCAAGCAGTTGTTCGGTGTTTGGCGCCTGCGTGTGAAGCGGGTCCATCGAAAGGGCTTTGTTGGCGCTGGCTTCGGCGACGTCCGGCTTGTTTAGTTTGAAATTTCCCAAGGCGTTGTAATACCAGGTTTGCGCGGTGCCGCGCGGATTGAGCTCCAATTCTTTAGACGTGTAGCCGACGAGCTCCTGCCATTTCCCGCTTTGTCCGGCAAGCATAGCCAGCTGCTGGTAGGGGGGCACGAATTTTGGATCGGCCGAAACAGCCTTGGAGAAAGAGTTCCAGGCGTCCTGCGGCTTCGAAGGCTCCTGAATTTTTCCCAGCTGATACCAGGCTTCCGCAAATTGCGGGTAGACCTGAACGGCTTTCTCGAGATCGTGCTGCGCTTTGTCGGGTTTCCGGTCAAGCCATTCTTGCCGAGCCTTCTCGAACGCTTTCGTGGCGTCCTTGGGAGCAGACTCCGTCGTGGCGCTGACTGCGCCGCCGGTCGAACCATCTTCCCGCTTCAGAGTGACGGTACCGATGTTCGGACTGTCCAGTATGTTACGGTTCGCGATGGTGAGGCTGCTTGAATCGAAACCCGGCAGCGTGGCTTGCACGGCACATCCGACGAACTGCGCCGCGAATTTCGGTTTCACTTCGGTGTTGCCAACCTCGGATGGCCCGTTGCCACTGGGAGCAATCACGAAATTGCCCCTTGGATCGGTGTTCGAAGTGTAGACGGTCTTTCCGTCACAATTGACCGTAAGCGGGATCGGGTCCCAGGGGAGCGCGCCTCCCGTAACGGTTACATTTCCTGCCAGAAAATCTCCGGGGCGGCCTTGCTTGATCAAATTATCAAAGTTCGAATATTTGCCGATGTCGCTGGTAGACGCAGGACCCGCGGCGGTATTCGCGGGCGCGCCCGATCCCCCGGCGGGGGCGCCGCCGCCCCGGGTCCCTTGAGGATAAGTTGCGACGCTGAAGGTGAGAAACGCGGAGAGGAAGAGAAGGAGTTTCGCTTTCATGGGTCACCTCAAGCCGGATTATCCTCTAAAATGTGGCGAGCCGAAGCGGAAATCTTTGTGGGCCACGATAAGCATCGCTTTCTACACCCGTCGCTGCGAACCATCCAGCGCAACTCGACGACTCAAGGGCGCTGCCGCTCAAACGAAGCCGGTGCCAGAAACTTTGAAGGTGATGGCGTAATCGCATGGTTTTTGATCGGGCAGCTCGATCTTCAGGGCGGCCTCGTCGCGCGACCATTTTAATTTACCGGGATAGCCGAGGAGTTGGACGTTTTCGATCTTGCCGGGCGCTTGCTTGCTGGTGGTTGCGAGTGGCGCGATTACGGCTTCTTTTCCGGGCCAGTCCATCACGAAGGCGTAAAGAGCCTGCCCCTTGCTGGTGAAGCGGACATCTTGGCCGGTGAGCGGCTTGCGCTTGCTTTCGTTGAAGTTGGTGTCCTGGGCTGCAGTTTGCGCCTCGGCGGTCTGCCCGGAAATTTTCCATGGACGCGTTGCATGGATGCCTTCGGCGTTTACGTTCATCCAGGCAGTGATCCCGGCGAGAACCTTTAGTTCACGATCGTCGAGCATGCCGCTGGAGGGCAACGGAAAATTCAGCATCAGATTCCCATTTTTGCTGACGATGTCGACGAGCATATCCACGACGGTTTTGGGAGTTTTGTAGGTGATATCGCGCTTGTAGTGCCAGTCGCCGATGCACGTGTCGGTCTGCCAGGGGCTGGGCCAAATCTCGTCCAGGACGCCGCGTTCGCGATCGAAGACGCAAAGGCCCGCATCGGAGTCTTCTTTGTGCTTGCTGGTATAGACAGCTCCGACTTGCTGAGCGTTGCGGCCCCAGTTTGCGTTCAGAAAGTTAGCCAACATTTCCAAGCCATAGTTCTCGAAGGGCAGGTGTCCGTCGCAATACAAAAGATCGGGCGAGTAGTTGTCCACCAGATCTTTTATGCGCAGGGCCCAATGCTGTTTCCAAGATTCGGGGATGCCCTCTTCGTTCCAATCGAGCTTCGCAGTGAGCACCTTCGGATCGGTAATGTCGTGATACAGGTCCGCGAACTTTGGATCGGCGCCGTCGTACGGAACGCTGGCAAGCGGGCCATCTTTGTCGGCGAGGTGGCTTACCGCGAACCACTTGTAGCTAATCCAGAGATGATCGCTGACGCCGAATTTCAGGCCGTGATTTCGCGCGGCTTGCCCGAACGCGCCGACAACGTCTTTCTTGATGCCCATGTTGGCGGCGTTCCAGCGATTGTGCTTCGAGTTCCACATGTCGAAATTGTCGTGGTGCACGCCCATACTCATGAAATATTTCGCGCCCGCCTTTTGATAGAGGCCCATTAGATATTCGGGATCGAATTTTTCGCCGTGCCAGGCGGGAATCAGATCTTTGTAGCCGAACTTCGAGGGATGGCCGTAGTGCTCCAGATGATATTTGTACTGCGCTTGCGTCTGGATATACATATTGCGCGCGTACCAATCGCCGTCTTCCACGGAGGATTGCGGTCCCCAATGCGCCCAGATCCCGAATTTGGCGTCGCGGAACCACTCAGGCACGCGATAGGTGGCCAGAGACTCGCGACTGGCTTGGAACGGGCCCGGCGCAATCTTTGCCGATGAGCTAGGAACCTCTTGCGCGGTGGAGGTGAGCGCCTGGAATGCTGGAACGGCGCCGGCGAGAAGCGCAAGCGCGTCCCGCCGAGTAATGGATGTTTTGGGTGGTCGCATGGCCCGCATCCTACCGCAAAGTCTGCTTGTATGGACACGGTTCGTCGTCGTGCTCGCCATGTGCCGCCCGTCGAGTAGACCGCGGACTTTGTGGCTGCAGTAGAAGACCTTCTGAAATAGAGTCTTGCGCCGCCGGAACTTTATGCCGAACTTGCCGGCTGATGACCGCGTGTGAAAAACGAATTCGGCTTGTTGCTCGGCCCGGCTGTCCCTGGATTGGGCCCGTTGGTCACAAGTTCATTGCGTGCGCTGCGGCCTCGCGGTATTCCTTTCTGCATGAACACTCCAAGACTGAGTTGCTGGGTTTGGTGGATACTGCTGGGCATAGTCCTGCTCGGGGTGAATTGCGTGGCGCATGCGCAATCTGCGCCCGACGCGGGTTGGCCAAATTATGGGAATGATGCGGGCGGCGGACGGTATTCGACCGCGGCGCAGATCAATCGCGATAACGTGGCGCAACTGCAGTTGGCGTGGACGTATCGCACCGGCGCGATGGATGTGCAAACGGATTTGAACCACAAGGCTGCGTTCGAGTCCACGCCGATTCTTGTGGATGGGAAGCTCTTCCTGAGCACTCCGTACGATCACGTGATTGCGCTCGATCCGGTGTCGGGGAAGAAAATTTGGGAGTTCGACCCCAAGCTGAATTTGACGCATGGATATTCGGAAGTTACCTCACGGGGCGTTTCCGCGTGGCGCGATGCGGCGGCGAAGACCGGCGCGCAGTGCAGCCTGAGGATTTTCATCGGCACGTTGGATGCGCGGCTGATTGCACTAGATGGACAGACCGGGGCGTTGTGTGCGGATTTTGGCGCGCAGGGCCAAGTTGATCTCACGCGCGACGTCGAGTTGCGCGATGTTGGCGATTACCAGGTGACTTCGGCGACTTCGATCGCGGGCGATCTTGTAATCGTCGGGTCGTCGATTGGGGATAATCGCGCGGTGGATGTGGAACGCGGGATTGTGCGGGCGTTTGATGGCCGCACGGGAAAAATTCGTTGGAGCTGGGATCCGATTCCGTGGGCGAAGGATACGAAACCGCGGACGGGCGCGGGAAATGCCTGGTCCACGATTTCCGTGGATGCCCAGCGCGACTTGGTGTTCATTCCGACGGGCAGCGCGAGCCCGGATTATTTTGGCGGGATTCGCAAGGGCGACGACAAGTGGGCGGACTCGGTGGTGGCGCTGAAGGCGTCTACCGGCGAATTTGTGTGGGGTTTTCAAGTGGTGCATCACGATTTGTGGGATTACGACGTGGCGTCGCAGCCGACGCTTTTTACCTGGAAGAGCGAGACTCCGGCGATTGCGATTACCACGAAGATGGGGCGCGTGTTTGTGCTCAATCGACTGAATGGCAAGCCGCTGATTCCCGTGGAAGAACGGCCCGTGCCGAAGAGCGACATTCCCGGCGAGGAAGCGTGGCCGACGCAGCCTTCGGGAATCTCGACCATACCTGAAGGATTGAAGGTTAGCGATGCGTGGGGATTGGACGAGGACCAGCGGAAGTGGTGCGAAGACCGCATCAAGGCTTCACGCTCGGAAGGAATTTTTACGCCGCCGAGTTTGCAGGGCACGATTGTTTATCCGGGCAATGCCGGCGGCGTGAATTGGAGCAGTTCGGCGTTCGATCCGCAACGGCATTTGCTGATCATGAACACGAACCATCTGGCGATGTGGGTGAGACTGATCGAACGCGACAAACTGGCGGGCGTGTACTCCGAACGCGAGAACAACCGCATGAGCGGCGAGTTCGCGAGGCAAACGGGCGCGCCCTATGGGATGTACCGCGAGACTTTTTTGTCTCCGACTCACAAACTGCCTTGCACGCCTCCGCCTTGGGGCACCGTTGTGGCTCTTGACCTATTTTCAGGGAAGAAAGTTTGGGATATCCCGCTGGGCAGCTACATCCCAGGTCAGCAGACTGGAGCGGTCAATTTCGGCGGACCGATCGTCACGGCGGGCGGTTTGATTTTCACGGCGGCTTCCTGGGATGGCCACTTGCGCGCGTTCGAGTCGGGGACCGGGAAAGAGATTTGGTCCTATGAGCTGCCCGCAGGCGGGCAGGCTACGCCGATGACGTACAGCGTGGATGGGAAGCAGTATGTGGTGATCGCGGCTGGGGGGCACGGAAAATTCGGAACCAAGCAGGGGGATTACGTTTTGGCGTTTACACTGCCGTAGTGCTTTTGTTCGTTCTCGAGATGGTTTCAGCATATTTGCGAGTGTCCGTTCCTCCGCTGGTCGGTTGGACCGATCTAAAGATCGGCCACTACAGGTGTTGCGGAATTGGCGACGGATCAGGTGCACGTGGGGGCTCATTTCGCGAGTTTTGCGCGGCGGTCAAAAAGATCGACCCGGCGCATTAGGCTAACTTGCATCCTTGTGGGGCGTCTAACAGCCCAGCGAAATTGTGCGAGGGGGGTGCACTGCTGTGCGATTCAAACGCTACCTGATTTTTTTTTGCCTGGTGATGCCATTCTGGATTGGCAGCCCCTTGGCCGGTTCGGCAGCAAGCGCCGATTCGCCGGCAACTCCACCCGGAGGATTTAGCTTCAACGGAGCATGGAACTGCGACGGGAATTTTGTTCGCAGCGGAAAGGCGCATCGCTCGAAATACGAGGGCAGGAGTGTAGCAGGCGACACGTGGACCGAACTGGTGGAGACGGACATTGAGCCCAAGGGTTATGTGGGTCGCTATCTGATTGGCTACGACACCGGCAAGAAGCAGGTGGTGGAACTCGATGCGAACAGCGCGGGCTACGCGATCTACACGAGCCCAGGATGGCAGGACAAATCGCTGGTTTTAACGAGCACGGAGGTTGTGAGCTATACGGTTCCCAAGAACCGCTTCGTGTTTGAAACGAAATCGGCGGATGAATTCACGGTGAAATGGGAGACGGACGGAGGAACGGGGTGGGCGGCTGCTGACCAGCTAAGCTGCCGGCGGGCGGACGACGCGGAAGAACTGCCTGCCAGCGCGTACCTGCAGGCACATGTGCAACTCGGACAGAAATTCAGTAATGTTTTTTCGCGGGCAGTTGCGTATAAGGCGGAGGGTGTCGACGATGTGGTGCGGCGCGTCAGCGGGACGGCGGAATACATCGTGAGCGAGAGTTCGCCGGAAAAGGTCGTGTTGGACGGGACGTTCTTGTACGACGGGCGGCCTGAGGCGAAGGGGAAGACCGAGATCAAGGATCACGGTCGAATTTCATGCTGGGAAGGAAAGTGCGCGACGGCAACGGATGCGAGTGGGCTGCTGTACAATGCGGGCATCTGGGGCTCACCGCCGGGCAACCTTCATAAAGGGACAAGCTGGGAAGCGGTGATTGTGGAACCGTGGGAGCTAGGCCCCCCGGGCAAGGAGACGGTCACGGTCCTGGCGGTGGACACGACGGAACACTCCGTGACGTTGCAGCGCGAGGGAAGCGGGGAAGGATTCTTCGACAACGATGCGAAACAGGTTCATGTGACCAAGGAGGGAAAGAACTACGTGGCCGACATGAGTCCCGGGAAGTCGCACTGGATAGGATATACGACGTTTCGTGAAGGCATTGTGATGAGTGACGAACTGTTGGTGGAGCGTCCTGTTACCCTGAGTTCGAAAGAGCTTGGCAGCCTGGCGGGAACGGAACGGGAGTATATTCTCCTCAACGAAATGCCGACGGCGGTGCGGTGAGTACTTAGGTGGTGGGTTCGTCGCTATCTCTCGTGAGTGCTATTTCCAGACCCATCAGCTCTTCCCGGATTTTCACCTTGCGAAATTTGGTGGTTGAAATTAATGCTTCGAATTCAGTTTCGGTGTACGCACGCTTGAGGAGCATGAAGCGGAATGTCAGCTTCGTTATCGTTCCGTTCACCGGGCCCAGGTTCATCTCGTTTATGGCTCGTTTGATTGATGCCACGGGAGCGTCTTTCCTCAGATCGATGATCAGTCCTTGACCGCCGGGTTTTAGAACGCGATGCATCTCCTGAAGGGCGCGAGCCGGTTCGGTGAAATTTTTGAAAGCCGCGCGGCAGAGTAGAAAATCGAAGGTGGCGTCGGGGAGCGGCATGCTGGAAGCGTTCCCTCTGCGAAAGTCGACCTTGACGCGTGCTTCTGCGGCGTTCGCGCGGGCTATTTCAACAAAGGTCTGGCTGATATCCAATCCGATGACTTGATAGCCGCCGAGCTTGGCGAGTTCGATCGCGAAATATCCTGGGCCAGGGGCGACTTCGAGGACGCTCGCCTGGGGCGGGAGATGCCCGGCGACGCGCCGTGCGAGTGCCTTGAAGTCCTCCAGCGACTTCTTGGTGAGCGCCGCATACCACTTGGCGATGGCGCCCTCCATGCCCAATCCCTTGTAGGGCTTTACGGTTGCTACGTGAGTTGCCATGACTGCCTCCTTCTGTGGAGCGATCATGGCTTGTTTGTGGAGTGGCGTGAATGCGCGTTCGGCGAACGTGAGGCGCGACTCGGCGAATGCGCGGCTCTGACCGGTGAAATTGCCGAGGTCGATTTAGCGAAGCAAATAATCAGAGCCACCGCGTTTAAGGCGCAGGTGAACGGGTCATTTCCGCACGGCTTCGCCTGTGTTCGAGTCAAAAAAAAGAGGGGGCGGACTCGCCCCTCCGCTGCAGCGAAACCGGGCGATCAGACGGTTCTTGCAAACGCAGTCTTGTGGAATGTGGAGTATTGCGCTTCGAATTTCTTCACAGCGGGGTTGCCCTCAATGTACTTCGCCGCGATCTTCTCGATCTGCGGATACAGTTCGCGATTGTAGGCCTCCGCATACTCCTTGGTCTCCCACAGGCTGATTGCCGCGACTTCCCGCTTTTCCGGTGTTACAAGCACCAGTTCATCCAGGAATCCCCTCTGCCTGCGAAGCAGGGGCAGGATTTCCTTTTCGAAGGTTACCGGGAATTCTCGGTCCACATTCGGCTTCAGTTGCAACACAACTTCACGTGCGAACATATAAGCCTTCCTCTCTTTTCGCTTGGCGCGATGCCCTTGATCTACCTACGTTCCCTTCGGGGCTCCGTAGGATTAGAGTTCATTTCAGCCTCACGCCACTTTTAACTTTCGGCTGCCGGGCCGCCAATTGCTATGCCGTCGGTCACATATCGATGTGGCCAGCGTCACTCACGTGGGAAATATTGGAACTAGAGGCCTTTGGTGGCGCGGAAGGCGCGGACTACCGCAGGGACGTCACGCTGGTTCGCGTCTACCTCGGCGTTGAGGTGACGCATGTCTTCGGCGGAGATTTTGTCAGCCAGATCGGTCAGGGCGGGGCGGAGTTGGGGGAATTTGGCTAGGGTGTCACGGCGGACGATGGGGACGGCGTCGTATGGGGGGAAATAGTGGCGGTCGTCGGTTAGGGCTACGAGGTGGAGGGCGTTGATGAGGCCGTCGGTGGAGTTGCCTGCTACAATGTCTACCTTTTTGTCGACCAAGGCGCGGTAGATCAGGCCGAGGTCCATGACGCTGGGTTGTGTGGCGAAGTGGAGGCCGTAACGCTGGGTAAAGCCCTGATAGCCGTCGGGGCGCTCGATGAATTCGTAGCCTACGCCGACGCGCCAATGGGGGGCTAGCGGGATGATGTCGGAGATCGTGGCTAGGTGGAATTGCTGGGCGTCGGAGCCGCGGACGACCATGGCGAAGGTGTTTTCAAAGCCGAGAGGCTCGGTGACTTCCAGGTTGAAGCGGTCGGCGTAGCCTTTTTTTACTCGCTCGTACACGGCGTTGGAGTCGCCGCCTGGTTGTTCGTTCAGGACGGCGGTCAAGGCTGTTCCGGTGTACTCGACGTAGAGATCAAGCTGGCCGGATTCGAGGGCTTTTTGGCAGAGCAGAGTGCCGCCGAGGTTGGTTTTGCGCTCGACGTGGATGCCGGTGCGGGCTTCGATGTGTTGGGCTAGAAGTTCGGCCAGGATGACCTGCTCGGTGAAGAATTTTGATCCGATAGTGATCTGGGCTTGGGCGGGATGGCAGCCGGAGAGGTTGAGGAGGGAAAGGAGGGAAAGGAGGGTCACGAGAGGGCGGCTCATCGGTAGGAATGTCTCACGTTGGGGGCACGGACGGAAGGCTGGAAGAGGAGGAAAAGAAAGAAAAGGAAGGAAAACAAGGGAATAACGATAACGCGGACACGCTGGGGGCCCTGAGCAAGCGCAGAGGGGAGGGAGATCAATTTTCAGACGACTTTTAGGCGGCGCTCGAGGGCCGCTAGCAGGAGGTCGGCTGCGATGGCTAGGAGGGCGGCGGGGATGGCGCCGGCTAGGATTACGGCATCGCTGACCATGGCTACGCCGCGAAAGATGAAGGTGCCGAGGCCACCAGCACCGATGGCGGCGGCGATGGTGGCTACTCCGATGGTGATGACTGTAGCTGTGCGAATACCGGCCAGGATCACGGGTAGGGCTAGCGGGAGGCGAACGCGCCAGAGGATCTGCCGGTCCGTCATACCCATGGCTTCTGCGGCTTGCAGAACGGCAGGGTCGATGCCGGTCAGGCCCACGTAGGTGTTTCGGAGGATTGGCAGGAGTGCATATAGGACCAACGCTACGATGGCGGTGCGGCGACCGATGCCGCCGATGAACGGAATGGGGATCAGGAAGCCGAAGAGGGCCAGGCTGGGGATGGTCTGGAAGACGCTGGCAGCACCGAGGGCGATGTTGCGCAGCGCGGGGCGCTGAACGATCAGCATGCCCAGCGGCAGGGCGATGGTGATCGCGATGGCCATGGAAATTGCGACCAGCGTCAGGTGGGCGGCGGTGGCTTCGAGAATTTCGGCGCGATGTCCGAAGAAAAATTGCCAGGGGCTCACGCGGAGACTCCGGGAACGGCGTCTCGCGCGGCACCGGTTCCATTGAACGTACTCAGGGAGGCCGCGAAAGCTTCCACCTCGGGATGATCGATTTGCAGGAATTCCTGAGGCTTTGCAGAAGCGACGATGCGGCCGGATTGCATGAGAACGACGCGGGAGGCGAGCAGGAGCGCTTCGCGAAGATCGTGGGTGACGAAGACGATGGTTTTGCCGAGGCGACGGGCGAGACTACTGAACTCGCGCTGGAGTTCGGCACGGGTGACGGGATCAAGGGCGCCAAAGGGTTCGTCCATCAATAGGATCGGTGGATCGGCGGCCAAGGCACGGGCTACGCCCACGCGCTGACGCTGGCCGCCGGACAGTTCGTGCGGGTAGCGGGCGGAGAATTCGCGAGAATCGAGACCGACGAGGTTCAGGAGCTCATCCACGCGTCGCGCGATGCGAGATGCATCCCATTTTTCGAGGGTGGGAACCAGGCCGATATTTTGAGCGACCGTGAAATGGGGGAACAAGCCGCCTTCCTGAATGACGTATCCGATGCCGCGGCGGAGCCGAATGGTGTCCCATTGGGCAGTGGAGCGTCCTTGCACACGAACTTCCCCTTTTTCCGCGAGGAGCAGGCGATTAATCAGCTTTAGGAGGGTAGTTTTGCCACTGCCGCTGCGGCCCAGAAGGACCAGGGTTTCGCCCGCGTGAATTTCCAATGAAATAGAATCAATAATCGCGTGCGAGGGGTTACCGTTAATACTGTATGTTACGTCCTCAAATAGGATGGTAGCTTCGGGCAATGCGGCGGCTTTCGCGTTCATTTCGATTGACACCTTTAGCGGTCGGGAGAGACCATCATACTTCGCTCGGGCTCCCCGCACCGAATTTTGGTGCATCCTTCACGCGGAAGAAGCATCGAACTGTGGGGAGATTAGCGCATGGGAGTTCTTAGCAGCGCGGTTCGCATCCGTCACGACCTGCACGCGCGCTTGACGGAGGCGCGGAAGCGAACGGACGAGCTGTTCGGGATCGTTCGCGAAGAAGCTTTTTACGACCGGCCTATCGCCGAGCGCCATCGCATTATCTTTTACGTCGGACATGTTGAGTCGTTCGATTGGAATTTGCTGGCGCAACGAGCATTTGGATTGCAGGCCTTCCACGAATCCTTTGACAAGTTATTTGCGTTTGGGATTGATCCCGTGGGCGGAGGTTTGCCTGCGGATAAGCCATCGGATTGGCCTTCGCGCGAAGAAATTTACCAGTACAACCAGCGGCTGCGCGATGAACTCGACCGGGCGATCGCGCGAACTTTGGCGAACCCTTCCGAAGGGCACCCACTGCTGTTGCCGATGTTGGAAGTGGCGATCGAGCACCGCTTGATGCATGCGGAGACTTTGTCATACATGTTGCACCAATTGCCCGCCGATCGAAAAATCCCGGCGGCCAAAGAGGTGGTGTGGAAAACGGCGCGGGCAAAATCGCATTTGATCGACGTGACGGCGGGGCAGGCGACGGTTGGAATGCGGCGCGCGAACAACGGCGAATTTGGCTGGGACAATGAGATGGACGCTTGGGAAGCATTCGTGCCGGAGTTCGCGATCGACAACTACAACGTGATGAATCGCGATTTTCTGCAGTTCATGCAGTCGGGCGGGTATGAGAACCGTTCCTTGTGGAGCGATGAGGCTTGGGAATGGAAGAAGGCCGAGGGAATCAAGCATCCGACTTTCTGGCGGCGTGAAGGAAGTTTGTGGATGTATCGCACGATGTTCGGCGACATTCAATTGCCGTTGGACTGGCCGGTCTACGTGAGCCATGCCGAAGCCACCGCGTATGCGAAATGGCTCGGACGTAAATTGCCAACCGAAGAGCAGTTTCATCGCGCTGCCTACGGGACTTCGGATGACCGTGTGGAGCGCGGGTATCCGTGGGGCAATGAAGCGCCCAGCGAGAAATACGGGAATTTTAATTTTGCGCACTGGGACCCAAAACCTGTAGGATCGTATCCCCGCGGAGCAAGCGCCTTTGGCGTTCACGACTTGGTGGGCAACGGGTGGGAGTGGACGCGGACGGAATTTGGTCCCTTTGCGGGCTTCACCCCCATGTCATTTTATCCCGGATATTCGGCTAACTTTTTTGACGGCAAGCATTACGTGATGAAAGGCGGTTCTCCCCGTACCGCCGCGTGTATGTTGAGGCGATCGTTCCGTAATTGGTTCCAACCTAACTATCCGTACGTGTACGCGACATTTCGTTGCGTCGAGGACTGACCAAGAAGTCAGACCTGGGAGCCCAAATGCAGACCTATTCCCTTCCCACGAGGCACGTCTCGGAGTTCGCGCGATGCGTACGCGAATGTCTGACGAAAGAAGTGCAGAAGGAACTGCCGTCGAAATATCTGTATGACGAGGTCGGTTCGGCATTGTTCGAAGCGATTTGCGTGCTGCCGGAATATGGCTTGACGCGCGCGGACGCGCGATTGCTGGAGAAGCACGCCGGGGAGATCGTGGAGCGGCTGCCATTTCCGATCGAGGTGGCTGAACTTGGAAGCGGCAGCGGGAAAAAGACCCGGTGGATTTTGGAGGCGCTCTCGAGGCGGCAGCGGACCTATTATTATCCGATCGAGATATCGCCTTCGGCGCTGGCGGCCTGCGAGAAAGAGCTCGGACAGATCGATCTGGTCAGCATTGTGGGTTACGAGCAGCCGTACCTGGAGGGTTTGCGCGCGGTGGCGAAGCAGCGCGACGATCGGGAGCATTTACTTGTTTTGTTTTTGGGAAGCACGATCGGCAACTTTGATCGCGAAGCTGGCGACGGATTTTTGCGCGAAGTGTGCGCGACCTTGCGAACCGGGGACGCGTTATTGCTTGGAACGGACCTGGAAAAGAGTGTCGCGGTCCAGATTCTCGCTTACGACGATCCCGCGAGTGTGACAGCAGCGTTCAACAGGAATTTGCTGGCGCGGATCAATCGGGAACTGGGCGCTGATTTCGATCTTTCCCGCTTCGAGCACCAGGCGCGGTGGAATACCGAGGAGCGCCGGATCGAGATGCACCTGCGATCCACACGGCAGCAAGAAGTGACAATTCCGGCGGCGGGGATAACGGTGAGGTTTAAAGAAGGCGAGACGATTTGGACGGAAAGTTCGCATAAGTATCGGCCTGCGGACGTTGTTGCCATGGCGCAGAGAACGGGCTTCCGGTGCGATGGACAGTGGATTGATGAGGAATGGCCGTTTGCGCAGAATTTGCTGATTCGGGAGTAGCGGGATAGTGAGTAGTGGGTGGTGAGTAGTGCGTAGTCGGAAGCTGAGGGCGGCTCGCGCGCTTCAGTTCTAACTTCCCTGGTTTCGTCAAAACTAAATTTCTTCGATTCGCCACACCAGGCGGCCCAACCAGGATTTTTCGCCGGCGAAATCGGGATACCAGACGGCAAGAATTTGCGAGCCCTGGTAGACGCGCTCGAAACCTTCCTCGGATTCTGAAACGGTTTCAATCGGGGCAATCCAAAATTGCTGTGCGCCGGGCGCGTGCAGGGCGATTTTCACCCGCTGCCAGCCGTCTTCCATGCGCAGCGTAGGGCCCGGCAGAGCACCGCTGAAGCGGAGATTCTCCGGGCCGTCCGGAGTTTCGAAGAAGCGATCGGGGGCGTTCGGCGCGAGTAGGTTCACGACAGATTCCAAGCCGATCGCGATCGGCCGTTCGATAGCGGATCTGAATTTCAGTCGAAGTTCACAGGCAAGTTCGCAGCCGCGCGGAGCGGGACCAAACGAGAAATGTTTGATGACGCTGAACTCGGGTCCCGAAACGGAATGGTCTCCCGGCAAAGCCACGACTGCGTCGCGCACGAGTTCGGCGCCATGGACAGAGGAGCTATCGACCGTGAACGTACCGCCGGCAAATCCTGGATCCTCCTGGAGCTTAAGGGCTTCGTAGTCGGCGGAGCTGCGCGACGGATCAAAGAGAAAAAGGCGAAAGGTATGGCGTGGCCAGCGGTCGTAAAGGAGATACCTCTCCAAACCAGCTTCCTTAACCTTGGTTTGTTCGTAGGCTGCGGCAGTGGATGTCGCCGGACGATAGTTTGGGTCGCGCAACCGGGAATGATACGGCTCAGGACGCCGCAAGATGGAATTGATTAGCGTAGAGGCGGTGGAGCGGAAATCAAGAGCGGCGAGCGTGCCGCCGTCGGAAGGCTTCAATAACGCCTGATATTCGGACGCGGTGAATAGAAGCTCATCGACGCCGTCGCCATCGTAGTCGAGGATTTCCACCCGAGGAGCAATCCCGCCTGGTGTATGGCGATCGGCAATGGCCTCGGCACGGATGAGATTGCGGGAAATGTCGGTCCGAAGATGCGGGGCGTAGAGGCCGCCGAAGATTCCGTGCCAATAGGCGTCGTTGCATTGCGCGCGCTGGAGCAAATCGCGGGCGGCAGCGAGTTCGTCGGCGGCCTTCGAACCGGCTCGGCGTTTAGGCGCTTTAGTGATGCGGCCGGCGGCGCGCAGCATTTTTTTGTGCATCAAGTTCGATTCCGAATATTTGCGGAAGAAGCCGCGCCAGGGACAGCCGCGAAGAAACGAGAGAACCTCGCTGCGCGAGCTGAACTCTTTCAGCAGCGCGTTGTAGCGCTCGCGCGTGCGCGTGGGAAGGGCCCACTCCATCATCTCCGTGTACGAGGCGGTCGGAAGATCGGCGCGGCCAAAAGGCTTGTGCGCGGCGAGGTATTCACTGGGTGTACAAACATCAAGCCACTCGGAATTTTGCTGGAAGGTGGTGAAAAGATTGTCGAGCCAGTCTTCCTGATAGCAGTGTTCGAAGGTTCCGGGCCACCCGCCAAATTTTTCCATATCATCGCCCATGGCGGCGATGCCATCGGGATGCGCGGCAGCGGTTTCGTGGAGGTGGGCTATGACCTTGTCGACGGTGTCCCAAGGGATTAGGTAGCGCAGCGATTTTTGCCCCGGGATGATGCGGATCGTTTGACCTTTGTCCTCGGCGATATAGTCACCGAAAAGCTCGTCCTGCTCGAAACCTGCGGAGAGGAAGTGGATGTCGTCGAGAACGGTGTACTCGACGTTGGCCTCTGCGAGCACGGAGGCGAGCTGAGGCTCCCAAACCCGTTCGGCGAGCCATGCGCCGGTGGGGCGCTTGCCGAAGTGGTGCTCTACATAGTCCGCGAGCCGGACGATTTGGTCGTGCTGGTCGGCAGGCGGAATCGATATGAGGATGGGCTCGTAAAAGCCGCCGCCGACCAGCTCGACCTGGCCATTTTTTACAAGAATTTTAAGCCGCTCAAAATATTCGGGATGATGCTGTTCGATCCAGGTTAGCAGCGGACCGGAATAGTGAAGACCGGTATGCACATTCGGATGCCGTTCGAGGACTTCGACGAAAGGCAAATAGCAGCGCGCATAGGATTGCTCGAAAACATGGTCAAAATTGCCAACGGGCTGATGCGCGTGAACGAGGAGAACCAGATGGAGCTTCGGCGGCACGGGGACTAAGTCGGTCTCCTGAATTACAGCATAACCTGACGCGTGGATTTATGAACGCTCAGAGAACGTAGTGTTGCGCGAATGGCGCACCTGAGTTCGATGCATGGGAAGGCAGGTCCGGTGCAGCCACGGCGTCGAGGGGAGTCATGATGACGAATGCTTTAAAATCCAGTCGGAGATCGTAGTTAGCGCATCCGGGGCGAAAGTCTCCTCGATCGCGCGGGACTCCGCCGGCAAACCCATGTAGCAATGCTGGAACTGATGATTCAAGCCGGGCAATTCGATTACATGGAAATCTTTGTTGCCACCGTCTTCGAGGGCCTTTCTTGCCAGCGGCAGATTTTCTTGCGGAGGCACTTGCAGATCTCTTTCGCCAGCCAACTCCAGGACCGGACATTTTGTTTCCTGGAGCGCCGGTAGGGGATCGTAATCCAGAAAATAGTGGAACCACGGAGAACTGGTCCAGTGGATTTGCCGTTGCACGAACGCGGGCGGCATCGACGGACCTAGACCGCTGACTTTGACGAGCTCCTCCAATTTATTTTCGAGAATTGTGCGGTTCGTCTCCTGACGCACCAGATTGTAGGATTCCCTGTCGAAGTCGAGGCTCTTAGCAATTTGGTCGGTGGTCATGCCGGCGGCCCGGGTGATCAGATCGGATTGCAGGAGCAATGTTTCTTCGCCTTTTGTCGCGGGACCCGCGAGGAGGACGATCCACGAGACGTCGGTCGAGCGCGAGGCAATCATGGGCGCAATGATGCCGCCTTCGCTGTGGCCGATGATTCCGATCTTTCGCGGGTCGACCTCTTTGCGTCGCCTGAGGAAAGCGAGAGCGGCCTGGGCATCCGAAGCGAAATCGGCGGTGGTGGCGGCCTCATAATCGCCAGTGGATTTGCCGATGCCTCGTTTATCGTACCGGAGCACAGCAATGCCTTTGTGGGTGAGATGATCGGCAAGAATCAAGAAGGGGCGATGTCCGGAGTCGGCTTCGTCACGGTCGAGCGGGCCGGAACCCGCGAGGAGAATTGCGGCGGGGAAAGGTCCTGGGCCGCGCGGAAGCGTTAAGGTTGCGGCAAGCGAGATGCCAGCCTTGGCGTTTGGAAAAGTGAAATCTTCCTCCCGGTAGGGGTAAGGCTTGACGGGAATTTGCGGGCGGCGCAACTCCAGGATTTGATCGGAGCGTTTGAAATTGAGCGGAGTCGGATCGCCGTTTTGCCGCCACGTTCCGGAGATCAAATTGTTTGTGGCGTTCAGATCACCGTCGTAAACGCCGCTGACCGCGGGCAGATCCAGATGCAAGGCGGACTGGCTTTGTGTCACCTTCGTCGCTCGAAAACCGTTGATGCCCTGATCGATGCTGTCCATCGCAGCGATGAGCTGCCCTTGCTCGTCGTGGGAAATGCGCAATTGCAGGCGATAACGCATGCCTTTGGTTTCGAGAGCACCCTGCCAGGTACCTTCGGCGGTCGCCATAGCTCCTGAAGGACTCTTTGAGGCGGACATATGTGGTTGGCGATGAAAAGTTAGCGGAAGGTTGGCGCCTCCCTGTGACCAGGTTCCTTCAATCGCGTGGTGGTCGGCGGAAATTTCTCCCTTGAAGGAAGCGCTGACAGAGGGAATTTCAAATTTGAAGGTTGAGTCAGCTTGCTGCAGAGACCCAACTTCGATGCCGTAGACGCCTTGATCGAGGCTGTCCACGGTGGCCGCGAACGATCCGTAGTTTCCCTTTGCGATGTGCAAAACAAGATGCAGCGCGGTGTCGCCAGCTTGCAGCGTGCCCGACCACGTGCCCTCGAGCGTTTGCGCGTGAGCTTTCGCGCCAGATGGTTGCCTTGGAGACGAAACTTGCGCTCTTAAAGCGCCTCCTTGTACGAGCACGCAAGTCAAGGCGAGCAAAGCACTCAATGGAAACCGGATCTTCAGGCGGCGTCTCCCATTCCACACAAGCTACACACAATTGTAGATGACTTCACGGCGGCAAGCGTTGGAAGCAGGGCAATGAATCAGGTTTGCGTGGGTCTCCGCGATAGCCGGGGCAAAAAACTAAAGCAGCACGCCTAGGCGTGCCGCAGAAGAAGAATGGTCCTGTTCAACCTCTGTTCGAACTTGGTTCGAGCCGACTGACGCAAGCTATTTCTTTGCATAGAAGTCCGCATTGACGGGCGTATAGCTCTGCCACTTCTCCGGCAGATCTTCCAGCGCGAAAATGGCTGTCACCGGGCACACCGGAACGCACGCGCCACAATCAATGCACTCCGCGGGATTGATAAAGAGCTGCTTCACGCCTTCGTACTCCGGCTCATCCTTGCGCGGGTGGATGCAGTCGACCGGGCAGACATCAACGCAGGCGGTGTCTTTTGTGCCGATGCAAGGCTCGGCAATAACGTATGCCATTCAAGGTCTCCTTTATTGGACCCAAGACCGGAGGCTCTTCTCCATTGCAGTGCGCGACCGCCGGAAATTTCTTATACCACGGCCCCATTGGGGCCAACAAGCGTGACCTGATTGTACGCGGCGCGAATGAGTTTCTCAACTTGGATGGGTCCGGCTAGAATATGAGGGGAAGGAATACATATGAGAATTCGGAGTCTTTTCGTCGCACTCGCGCTTTTCGCCGCCGCCTCCACCCTTGCGGCGCCGCAAGCCCCGGCGCTCCACGATCCTCGATTGATCGACGCACAGGGCTACCAAAAATTGGTCGCACAATACCGCGGGAAACCCCTGCTGATCACCTTCTGGGCAACCTGGTGCGAACCGTGTCGCGACGAGTTCCCCATGCTGAATGAATTGGTGAAGCAATATGCTCCCCAGGGATTGCATGTCGTCGGTGTCAATCTCGACCAGGACGGCGATTTGATCCTGATGCGCCGGTTCATCACGCGCTATAAGCCGGCGTTTCCGAATTACCGCAAGAGTGCGGGCGGGGAGGATGTGTTTGTGCAAGCGGTCCTGCCGGGATGGCGCGGCGAGATTCCGGCGTCGTTCTTCTATGGCAAAGATGGCCAGCAGATCGGGCACCTGGTCGGCGCAAACGATCGCGCAACATATGAAGCGGCGATTCGAACGCTGCTGGCATCAGAAGGTAACGGTAGCGCTGCCGCTGCGAAGTAGGGTTACCAGCCAAGACAGAGTTCCAGCACATCCAGCCTATTTTCCAACCTCCCGCGAGGTGCCTGATGATCGACATGAGAGGAAACAAAATTACGTATTTCGGCCACGCTACGTTTTCGCTCACGACTCGCAGCGGCCAAGTAGCGCTGATCGATCCGTTTGTGATGAGCAACCCCGCCTGCCCCGAGGCGTTAAAAAAGGTGCCGCGGCTGGATGTGATTTTAATCTCTCATGCGCACGGCGATCACATTGCCGACTTGCTGCCACTGGCGAGGCAACACGAGCCCAGGATCGCGGCCATCTACGAGACGTGCGGCTGGCTCGACGGCAAAGGGTTTGAGAAGGAAACCAGCCCGATGAGTAAAGGTGGATCGCAGCAGATTGGCGACTTTCGCGTCACCATGACCCACGCGTTCCATTCCAATTCCATCGACGATGGCGGCAAACTCATTTATGGCGGCGAGCCCGCGGGTCTGGTGATTCGCATGCCCGGAGGATTGACGATCTACCATGCGGGCGACACCGCGCTTTTTCGCGACATGGAATTGATCGGCGAACTATACAAACCGGAACTCGCCATGCTGCCGATCGGCGATCTCTTTACGATGGGACCTCGTGAGGCGGCGCACGCCATCCGGTTTCTTGGCGTGAAACACGTCATTCCCATGCACTATGCGACGTTCCCTTTTCTGACGGGAACGCCGGACGCGCTGAGAGCGGAAACCGAGAACATCTCTGGGTTGGAGATTCACGCGTTGAAACCTGGAGAGAGTCTCGATTCGGCAAGCATGCGCTCGGCGCACGGAAGCTGAATTACCGCTGCCGCGAATTTCGGTAAAGATGTCGGTTACGAGCGGAAGAAATTTCGGAGTAAGAATCCGACGTTCGCCGGCCGTTCCGCCAGGCGGCGCATAAAATACGGGAACCAATCGCGCCCGTAAGGGATGTAAATGCGCACGCGGTAGCCGTCGTTCACCAGCCGGCGCTGCAAGTCGGTTCGGATCCCATACAACATCTGAAACTCGAAATCGTTCTTCGAAATTTGCTTCGTTGCCGCCCACCGAATAGTTTCGGCGATCATGTGCGGGTCATGCGTCGCGATGGCGTGGTAGAAACCACTTGCCAACAGCATCTGCATCAGCCGGATGTAATTTGCATCCACATCCTGCTTTTTCTCGAATCCGACCTCGGCTGACTCCTTGTAAGCGCCTTTGCATAGCCGCACCCGGCAACCATACGCCAGCAAATCCTGAATATCGGCTTCGCTGCGGTACAAATACGATTGAATCACCGTGCCAATGGCCGGGCTCCGCGTCCGAATGCGTTTGACCAGTTCGACCGTTCGCTGCGTGTAGATCGATCCTTCCATGTCCACGCGGAGGAAACTATCGTAGCCAGCGGCGCGCTCGACGACGGAAAGAACCAGCCCTTCGCAGAATTCCGCGCTCAGATCCAAGCCTAACTGCGTCAGTTTGCAAGAAACGTTGGCGTTCAGTTTTTCGTTCGCAATCCGATCAAAAACTTCCAGGTAGGCATCGCGGGCGCGCTGCGCATCCGTTGTCGTCGAGACATTTTCACCAAGATAGTCGAGGCTCGCGGCCATTCCCAACTCGTTGCACTTGCGCGCGACAGCAATGGCCTCGTCCAACGTTTCGCCAGCGACGAACCGCCGCGACATTTTTCGAGTGGAACGATTCGAAATGACCCAGCGGGCAAAACCAGGGCTTTCCGAGAGTTTGAGCAGGGTCGAGCGGAGCATGGGAAGCTTTGATTATGGCGGCGTGCGAGGCTGACTGCCAGTTCCCTGCTAGTCTGTGTGCCCTTCCAGAAACTTTTCGGCGTCCATAGCCGCCATGCAGCCCGAGCCCGCGGCAGTGATGGCCTGCCGGTAGCGATGATCCTGCACGTCGCCGGCAACAAACACGCCGGGAATTTTCGTCAAGCTGCCGTGCTTGGCGATCAGGTAGCCATTCACATCCATTTCGAGCTTCCCCTTCAGCACCTTGGTGTTCGGGTCATGCCCGATCGCGATGAAAAGACCGTGGACCGGGATTTCCCGCTTCTCGCTGGAGTCGGGATTGCGCAACCGCACGCTCTCGACCGAACCATCCTTTGCCAGGATCTCGTCCACTACGGCCGGCATGACGAACTCGATTTTTTCGTTGGCCTTCGCGCGGTCGATCATGATTTTCGAAGCGCGAAACTCATTGCGGCGATGGATCAGATAGACCCTGCTCGCATATCGCGACAAAAAGTTCGCTTCTTCCATCGCCGTGTCTCCGCCGCCGACCACGCCGATGGGCTTACCACGAAAGAAATAACCGTCGCAGGTCGCGCAGGTGGAAACTCCATGTCCAATCAACTCGCGCTCGTTCGGAAGACCGATCAGCCGTGCCGAAGCTCCAGCCGCGACGATCAGCGCCTTAGCTTCGTACGTCTCTTTGCCCGCCACGATCTTGAACGGGCGCTGGCTCAAATCCACATCGGTGATGACGCCGGCCTTGAATTCGGTGCCGAATTTCGCGGCCTGCTTGCGCATATTCTCGATCAGTTCCGGCCCCATGATGCCGTCCGGGAAACCGGGGAAATTTTCCACGTGAGTGGTCAAGGAAAGCTGGCCTCCGGGCTCGTGCCCGTCGATCACCAGCGGCGTCAAATTGGCGCGAGCCGCATAGATCGCGGCCGTAAGCCCCGCGCACCCACTGCCGATGATCACCACGTTGTGCATTGAATGCTCCTCAGTATTTGATTCCGCAACATGTCCGACCGATACAACGAGCAAGCATTGTAGCATTGCCGAGTCGCGCGTCTCGAACCGCGCCACCGTCCAATTTGGAGATAGAGTTGGACTTAGCCGGCATTGACCGTCCTCGGTGCCGCGTCTAGCCTATTCTTCGAAACGCAGAGACGGCTGGAAAGGAAGCATCCATGGACCCGCGCTACCCGATCGGAAAATTCGAAATACCCAAGGACATCACGCCGGCCCGACGCCGTGCTGCGATCGATGAAATCGCCGCAACGCCCAAGAAGTTGCGCGCCGCCGTCGCGGGCCTAAACGACGCACAGCTCAACACCCCGTATCGCGAAGGCGGGTGGACTGTGCGGCAAGTCGTTCACCACGTCCCCGACAGCCACATGAACGCCTTCATCCGCCTGCGGCTCGCGCTGACCGAAGACAATCCCACGATCCGGCCTTACGACGAATCGCGCTGGGCCGAACTGGCAGACGCGAAAGCGCCCATCGAAGTCTCGCAAGTCCTTTTAGACTGTTTGCACGCGCGCTGGGATATGAACTGGCGCGCCATGCAGCCTGAGCAGTTCGCTCGGCCGCTGATTCACCCCGATCACGGCGAGCGCAACATCGATTGGCTGCTGTTCATGTATGAGTGGCACGGCAAACACCACACCGCGCACATCACCGAGCTTCGCAAACAAAAAGGCTGGTAAATTGAGCAAAGCGAGCCTTGTGTAGGCGCCGGGCTTCAGCCCGGTGAACGACTCCTAAATGCAAACCACACAAACCTGGGACCCCGATCGCTACGCGCGCAACGCCCGATTCGTCTCCGACCTGGGCGCGCCTGTTGTTGAGCTGCTCGCGCCGCGTGCCGGTGAACGCATCCTCGATCTCGGATGCGGCGACGGCGTCCTCTCCGCCAAGCTAGCAGCAATGGGATGTAACGTCATCGGCGTAGACGCCAGCCCCGCCCAAATACAAGCTACGCAAAAACTGGGAGTCGAAGCACAGGTGGTGGACGCAGAGCACCTCAACTTCGAAGCGGAATTTGACGCCGTCTTCAGCAACGCCGCGCTGCACTGGATGCGCAACCCAGACGCCGTAATCAACGGCGTTCATCGCGCACTGCGCCCGGGCGGACGCTTCGTGGCCGAAATGGGCGGCTACGGCTGCGTCGAAACGATCAAGCGTGCCCTGATCGAAGCCCTGAATCGTCGCGGCTTCGACGGCCAAGCCGCCAGCCCGTGGTATTTCCCCACCGTAGAAGATTATTCCGCCCGTCTGAACAACCGCGGTTTCACCATAAACTACATCGCGCTGATTCCCCGCCCGACTACATTGCCCGGCGACGTAACCGCCTGGCTGGAAACTTTCGCTCAAAGTTTCACGGCGACTCTACCGCAAGCTGAACGCCCCGGGTACTTGGCCGAAGTCCAGGAAGCTCTACGCCCCAAACTTTGCGACTCCCAAGGCAAATGGACCGCCGACTACGTCCGCCTACGGTTTTCCGCGCAGAAAAGCTGAAGGGCCAACGACGGCGGGCGCTCCCGAACTTGCAGTATCGATCGAAAATCTAAGTTGCGTGCGCGGCCCGCGCTCTCCGAATCAGCTCGTTCGAAGGTAAGCCGGGATCCGCTAGCTTCCTGGCGCTTTCGCCGCCGGCGACGGGCAGGCTCGCTGAATCGATAAGCCCGAGTTGAACCAGCACGCAAGCTTGATCCCAGTAGATGTGCTCGTTAGCCAGCTTCCCGTCTCGAAAGTGGACGATCACCACCAAGCCGCACTCCACCCGCTTACCCGTGGGCGCCACGCCGGGAAGCATCCAGTCCATCTCGATTGTGTGGGTGAAGCGAAAAATCATCTCGTCCACCAGCCGCTCCGTCCCGATGGTCCGCGAAATCGGCACGATCTCGGTGTCGGGCGGCATCTTGGGAATGAAGTGCCGCGAGTAGAATTCGCGCAACTGCTCGCGGCCCACGCCCCCGGTCAACACCGGAATGTGGTTCACGTAGGCGTCCGGCACCATCGTGTCCACGGTAGCGTCGGTGTCGCGCACCGCGAACTCGTCGCCGAGGTGCTCTTCCCATAAATCGTTCAGGAACTGTTGCTCGGGCGTCAGGCTGGTCTTTGTTCCTTGGGTTCCAGTCATCGCGGGGTGCCTTTCCGCCTCAGGGATTCGATTGCCTGGCCAGTTCGTATATTTGAGGCAGGCAGCTTACCGCAAATCTGCCGTCCCGCCGCGCACATCACGCATTTCTTCAAATCTTTGCATCGTTATTTCGTTACTTCATTACCTCTCAAACCCCGAACTGCCGAAAATGATGATCCATGTGCAGGTATCCCCACCGCATCCAGTCCTTTTCCGTCATCTCTCCAAAAATCGGATGAGGTCGCCACGAAAAATCCCTCGGCTGCCGCGTAAATCGTTCCAGCAAGCGCCGAAGTTCTCGCACATCGCCGTCAAACTCTACCGGCCGCGTTCCGCCAATCTCCTGATCCATTTCCGGCATGGTCTTGATTCCATGGGGCCATCGAAGCGGAACGTACAACGCGCCCCATTTCATTAATCCCTGCGTGAATGTCGCCGGCTTCCCAGCCAGTGCCTTCTCTCCGATCACTCCCCGAAACGAATCCCCCAGATGACAAACCATCTGGTGTGCGGTCATCTTCCCCCACCGCCGCCGGCTATCAATCCCTGCCAAGCCCAGTCGCGAGGCAATCTCTTCGCGGTACTTCGGAACTCCCAAGGTCTTCATTCCGGCCTCCCGGCGCATTCCCGAGCCTCCATTCTCGCGAATCTGCGCGGCCAATCGAGGTGGAAATTTTGCACTTGGCATATTCCCATATGGGTATGTACCCTCAACCCATGGCTCGCGCTTCCACCACCTCCGACGCTTTTAACGCCGTCGCCGAACCCCGCCGCCGCGACATCCTGAACTATCTCGCCCTGCAAGAACGCTCCGTCGGTGACATCGTGCACAGCCTGAGCATGGAACAGCCGTCGGTCTCAAAGCACTTGCGGGTCCTCAAAGATGTCGGCCTGGTGGATGTACGGCGCGAAGGCCGCCGCATGTTCTATCGCACCAACGCCGAAGCCATTCGCCCGCTCCACGAGTGGACCAGCACCCTCGAAGGATTCTGGCGGCATCAGCTGCACCGCATCAAGGAACGCGCCGGGGCCGCGACGAAGAAGGCTTGAAGAATTCCATGGCCTGGGTTCGCCATCACGACAAATACATTGATGGACAGATCGCTGGTGCACCCAAAGCCTAGTCGTCACCAGGCTCGTTCGATCTGCTGAAAAGCACCTCCACCAAGTGGATAGACGCGATGAAGGGCCGCCTGTAAACATTTCAGGGAGACAAAAATGGAAAAAATGCTCGAACCCATGATGAGTGAAATTCACCAAGAAGCGGCCATCACCAAGCGCATTCTCGAACGCGTCCCTGCCGACAAGATATCGTGGAGGCCTCACCCTAAATCGATGTCGCTCGGCCAGCTGGCTCTGCACATCGCGGCCGTTCCGGGCACCATTTCGCAGCTAGCGCAACGCGACGGCCTCGACACCGCCGAGGCAAATTTCAATCCGCCTGATCCAACCGACGCGAAAGAAATCCTCGCGACGCTCGACGCCGGCGTCAAAGCCGCCGAAGAATATCTCGGCACTGTCAGCGACTCCGCGGTGATGGAAACCTGGCGGCTGACCTCTAAGGGCAAAGAAGTGTTAGCGATTCCCCGCGTGGAACTCCTGCGGACGGTCATGCTCAATCACTGGTACCACCACCGCGGTCAGCTGTCGGTCTATCTCCGGTTGCTCGACGTGCCAGTTCCTGTAATCTACGGCCGCAGTGCCGACGAAAACCCATTTGCCTGAAACGCTCCACAAAGCGCAAATGCAGCGGAACCTAGGCTGGGGCGCGCGAACTAGTTCCTCCTGGAAATGAAAACGGCGCCCTGGCATTGCCAGGGCGCCGTTTTTTCATTTCCGCTCGAATTTACTGTTGCTGCTTCTTCGTTGCCGGCCGCTTTTTCTTTCCTTTTTCCTTGTCCTTCGGGATGTCTTCTTCGTTCACCTTGGCTTTGTCCCAGTGCAGCATGAACGCGGGGTCGGGATCGTAAGACACGAGTGTGCCCGTGAAGCGCACTGGATTGTCCTTCTCCAGCTTCGCGGCGTCGGGCTGAGCAACCACTTTCACGTCCATGTCGGGAACCGTCTTGGCGTCAAACTCGGCGTCGCTGGTAACGAACGCGACCTTCAGCTGGGTGGTATCGGTCGCGGGGGTCACTTCGATCAGCTTGCCAGGCACGTCGGGAAACTCCAGACCGCAGGAAGCGAGCCAGGTGACTTTGGCCTTGTCGCCGCCGGCTTTCAGGTCCGCTATTACCGACGCGATGGTCATGTCCTTGCGCGCTGCGTCCAGATCCGCGGAGCTGGGCAGCGTATACGTCGACGGACGCTCCGCCGAGCTGCCCGCAAGCTGCAACAGTTCATTGAGTTCGGCGTCGGTCAAGTTGTCGCAAGCCGCCTGCTGGTAATTCAGGATCAGTTTGCGCAGGTACGTTTTCACCTGATTGGATTGCGCCGGGTTCGCACCTTTCGCCGTCACTGCCTTTGCGAAATACCAGAACGCATCCATTTGCTGCGGCGGCGCCATCGCCATGTACGCCTGGCCGATGCGATAGCTGGTAATCGCGTCGTCGGGCGTTAACGCCAGAACCGCCTTGTACGATTCGATCGCTGCGGGATAATCCTTCAAGCTCATCGACGCATTGGCCGCCGTGTAGTTGAACAAAATCGCCGGCTGCTTTTTTTGCTTGTCGAAGTCATCCTGGCTCATGTTGTCGGGCTTTTTCAGGCCGTTCAGGGTCGCCAAACCATCGGCTGCAGCCTGGCGCGCCTTCTTTGCCATATCTGGATCGGTCGGAGGAGGGTTGATGTTGCTGTAGGCGAAAGCGCGTGCGTAGTAGGCCTGATACTTGACTGGCGGTTCGATTTTGTCGCCGAGCGCCAGAAGCTTGTCCGCGTTCTCGATCACCTTCGGGTAATTCTTCAGCTGGCTGTAGGCGTTGTAGTAGAGCGGGTAGACGTAAATGAGCAGAGCGGAGTTCGGATACTTGGAAACAAAGTCATCGAGCTGCTTGATCTGCTGCGTTGGATCTTTCGTCGCTTGCGCAGCGGTGTACGCGTTGTACTCCGCCATCGTGTACTGGGGCTTTGCGGCATCCTGCCCTGCTGCCTGCGCCTTCGCTCCGGCAACGCTCCCGACCATCAGGCAAAGCGCCGCGACCATTGCGAGGCCCGCCAGTCTCCGTGATCCATTCATTCCGATTCTCCCTCGCTCGATATCCAAGCCGTTGTCATGTATTTCTACCGCACCCGGAACGCGTCAGCCGGGAATTCCCTTGCTTGCTAAAACTTCGGGATTATAGGAAAAGCCGGGTGACATCCGCAAGGCAGTACCCTACAGGGAACTATGTATATACGGGTATTTGTCCCTCGACCTGTTCGATTTAGCGCCCACCAAACCACGCCCGGAGCCTCATACACACCGAAATACCCCTCGAAAACCACTCGCTCCGAATGTTGTTAAGATGAGTGTCGCATAAATCAGTTGCTTCTACGAGGAAGAATTCCGATGCCGCCGATGACCGAAACAAATCTTGTGACGGGCGACACAGCGCCCCTGGCGGGCGCCATATCTTTGGTTACTGGCGGCAGCCGCGGGATCGGCCGGGCCATCGCGTTGCGCTTGGCATCGATGGGATCCTCGGTGGCCATCTGCGGGCGCGACGTCAATGCCTTGCAGTCTGCGACGGCGGAGTTGCAGGGCCGGGCGTCGCGCGTTTTCTCTCAGGTCGCCGATGTTACGCGTTCGGCCGACGTAGCCACGCTTGTCGAAAAAACCGAGGCCACTCTGGGACCCATCTCGATTCTGGTCAATAACGCTGGCTTGGGCGTCTTTGGACCGGCCCATGAAAAGTCCGAGGAGGACTGGGATCGCGTGCTCGACACGAACCTCAAGAGCGTCTTCCTCGTCTCGCGCGCGGTCGCCTCATCGATGATCCGCCATGGGCGCGGCGACATCATCAATATCAGTTCGCTCGCCGGGCGCAATACCTTCGCGGGCGGTGGACTCTACTGCGCGTCAAAGTGGGGCGTTCAGGGTCTCTCCGGCTGCATGGCGGAAGATCTGCGCGATCACGGAATTCGCGTCAGCGTCATTTGCCCTGGCAGCGTAGCCACGGAATTTTCCGGCCGCGGCCCCAAGGATCCGGCGAAGGTCTTGACGGCGGACGATGTGGCGCACGCGGTAGCAATGGTGGTAACCCAAGGGCCGCAGAGCTTCCTCAGCGAGATTCACGTGCGGCCACTGCGCAAAGCCTAAAAGCTGGCGTGCCAGGAATCGGTCAGTGAAACAAATCTCGATCCACAGAACTCACAGAACGCACCGACTGGCAGATGCCGATACCTAGTTTGGTTTTTGGGTGGCCGCGGCGCGCTCTTTCGCTTGCGCGACCAGAGCGTCAAAACGGGAATCCCCATGCAGCGACTTGAAATCGGGATCCTTCTCTATCCCCAAGAGGGCGGAGTCGCGTAACCCGTGGTCCACGGCCTCCTGTAACAGAGCAAACGCCTCATCGCGCTGGCCGCGTTGGGCCACAACGCTGGCAAGGTTGTACATCGAAGCGGCGGTGTTCGGATGTCCGGGCCTGAGGACTCGCCGCTGGATGCCCAGCGTTTCGCGATCCAACTTTTCCGCTTCGGCGGGATGGCCCTCGTGAGCCAGAACCGTGGCCAGGTTGCTCATCGAATCCAGCGTATTCGGATGTTCCGGCCCGAGGACGCGCCGCTGAATGTCCAGCGTTTCGCGATTCAACTTTTCCGCTTCGGCGGGATGGCCTTCTTCATCCAGAACGTTGGCCAGGTTGCTCATCAAACCCAGCGTGATCGGATGCTCCGGACCCAGGACTCGCCGCAGTATGTCGAGCGTTTCGCGATCCAACTTTTCCGCTTCGGCATGGCGGCCTTCGCTCTCCAGATCATTTCCCAGGTTCAACATCGAATTCAAAGTGTCGGGATGCTCGGGCCCAAGCACTCGCCGGCGAATGTCGAGCGTCTCTCGATGCAACTGCTCCGCTTCGGTGTACCGGCCTTCGCTCCACAGAACGTTCGCCAGGTTCATCATCGCCTTTAGTGTGCTCGGATGCTCGGGCCCAAGGACACGGCTGCTGACCTCGAGCGTTTCGCGATGCAATTTCTCCGCTTCCGGGTAGTGGCCTTCGCGGTCCAGAAGCGTAGCCAGGTTGTTTCGGGTACCGAGTGTGAAGGGACTCTCCGGCCCCAGGACACGCAGGCTGATGTCGAGGTCTTCTCGATACAACTTCTCCGCTTCGGCGTAGTGCCCCTGTTTTTGCAAAAGGATAGCCAGGGTATTTGCCGACTTGAGTGTGTCCGGATTTTCTGGTCCCAGGACGCGCTTCCGAATTTCCACGCTTCGCTGCTCAAGTGCCTGAGCGCGTGAATACAACCCGAGGTTGTCGTACACGTCTCCCATGACGTGCATCATCTGCGCCTGGAGTTCCGGGTCTTTCGCCAGGCCGGTATCAATGTCGGTCGAGGCTTTGTCCAGAATTTCGCGGGCGGTAATGGAATTGCCTCGCGCTTCGCTCGGGTCAGATACTCTGAACATGTTAGTCATGAAGTCGGTGACGCGCGTGGCCCGGTCGCGCTCACGCGTGGCTCGGTTTCGCTCCTCTGTGATTCGCCTCAATTCGACAGTCTGGGTGACCGCAAACCCGGCCAACAGCAGCAGTAAGCCTGCGGCCGCGGCCAAGGCAAAGCGATGCCGCGCGGCATACTTTTGTATGCGGTAACCCGCGGTCGCCGGACCCGCGATGACCGGCTCGTTTCGCAGATACCTGGAGATGTCCGCCGAGAGTTCTGACGCCGTGCCATAGCGCCGGACGCGGTCCTTCTCCAGCGCCTTCATCGTGATCCAATCCAACTCTCCTTGCAGGTGCTGGGCAAACGACCGCGGTTCCTCCCTACGGTTCTGCGCCGAGGCCGCCGAATTCGACCCCATCGAGCGAACCCGCGTACTTGGCTTCGATGGTTCCTCCTCTCGAATCTTGCGCAGGATCTCGTCCAGGCCCGCGGCCCGCAAAGCCTTCGCCTCAAACGGCAGCGCCCCCACCAACAACTGGTACAGAATCACACCCAGCGAATACACATCTGTTCGCGTGTCAATGTTCTGTTCGCGCTGGTCCGCTTGCTCCGGGCTCATGTACTCCGGCGTCCCCAGCATCACCCCGAGTTCGGTGAACATGGTTCTATCCGTGAGGGGCTGGGACGTGGCTTTCGCCAATCCAAAATCGATGATCTTCGGCACCGCTTTGTTGTCCTGCTCCACCACCAGCACGTTCGACGGCTTCAAGTCGCGGTGAATGATCGCTTTCTGATGCGCATGCTGCACGCCCTCGCACACTTGGATAAACAACTCCAGCCGCTCTTTGATGGTGAGCCGGCGCTTGTCGCAGTATTCCGTGATCGGGAGTCCCGGCACATACTCCATCGCAAAGTACGGACGTCCCTCGGGAGTCGAACCTGCGTCGAACACCCGCGCGATATTCGGGTGATCCATCAGCGCGAGTGCCTGCCGTTCCGACTCGAACCGTGCCGCCACCGCTTTGGTGTCCATGCCCGCCTTGATCAGTTTCAGCGCCACCGTCCGGTGGATAGGTGTTTTCTGCTCCGCCAGCCACACCTCGCCCATGCCGCCTTCGCCGAGCAGTTGCATCAGCCGATAGGGTCCAATCTGAACGGCAGGCGCCCCTCCGGATGCCGCCGTGCCCGTGCTCAGCGTGCGATCGAAAGAGGTTTCACCGGACGCATCATCAGGATGATTTGGCGGGTCGTTGGTTCCTATTGTCATTTGTCTCTCCAAACCAGAAATCGCAACGTGCCAGGCTGCTGTGAGATTACTCAGAATGCGCAGACTGGAACACCGTCAAATCGCGTTCATTGTCGGTTCGCGTAGCAGCGTTCGAAAGTGGCCGAGGCGTATGGTACGCAACTCAATTCCACAAACTCAATGCCTGAGTAAGACTACGCGTCAGCGTGATTTGCCGGGCAACGTAGCAACAGAATTTTCGGGCCGAGGCTCCAACAGTCCCAATTTTGTGCCGATGGCATGAGGGGCGTATGATGCACGAGGCCAAAGGTCGGAATCGAAGGAATCTGCCCTGCTAGAATGTTGCCGGCTGGCGACACGCAAAGAAGTGTCTCAAGACACCCAACTCTAGTGTGCACAATACCAGGAGAAAAACCATGTTGCGGATTAACGACGAAGCTCCCAATTTCACCGCCGAAACATCACAGGGCACCATCGATTTCCACGATTGGATCGGCGACGGCTGGGCCATTCTGTTCTCGCACCCCAAGGACTTCACGCCGGTGTGTACCACGGAGCTGGGCTACATGGCTGGCCTGCAACCCGATTTCGCAAAGCGCCATTGCAAAATCATCGGCCTCAGCGTCGATCCGGTGACCCAGCACAGCAAGTGGGCCGCGGATATCGAAGAGACACAGGGTCACAAAGTGACTTACCCCATGATTGGAGACCCTACTCTCGAAATCGCCAAGCTCTACAACATGCTCCCGGCGGAGAGCGGCACCACTTCCGAGGGCCGCACCGCCGCTAACAATGCCACCGTCCGCACGGTATTTATTATCGGCCCCGATAAGAAGATCAAGCTTATGCTCAGCTATCCCATGAGCACCGGTCGCAACTTCGACGAAGTGCTCCGCGTGCTCGACTCCATGCAACTCACCGCCAGGCACAAAGTGGCTACGCCGGTGAACTGGAAGGATGGCGACGACGTGATCATTCTCCCGTCGGTTTCCGACGAAGAGGCGAAGCAGAAGTATCCCGGCGGCTGGAAAGCCCCCCGCCCCTATCTGCGCATCGTTCCTCAGCCAAAGTAATCAGCCGATGTAGTCAGCCGATGTAATCAGCCAAAGGTACGCAAGGCACCACGCATGCTCTTCAAGCAGTTCTATCCGCCGTGCTTGGCGCACGCCTCCTACGTGATCGGGGACGAGACCAGCGGCACCGCGGCCGTCGTCGACCCGCAGCGCGACACCGACCAATACGTGTGTTTACCTCCCACATTTTCCTCTTGACAATGGTCGTTATAACGACTATCCTAGCCCCATGAGTTCACGGCAACGTTCCGCACGTCCTTCCGTTCTCTTGGAGGCCCAGGTATTCATCGCCCTCCAAAAGATCGCCGACGCCCTGGCCCAGCAAGCCGAACAACTCCTGAAAGCTCACAACTTGACCGGCGCGCAATACAACGTCCTTCGCATCCTCCGCGGCGCCGAGCCCGAAGGCCTCGCTTGTAGCAACATCAGCGACCGCATGATTTCCCACGACCCCGATATGACGCGCCTTCTCGACCGCATGGAAAAACGCGCCCTGATCACGCGCCAGCGTCAAAAAGACGATCGCCGCGTGGTGAAAACGCGCATCACTCCGGCGGGCCTGGACTTGTTGAAGGGCCTGGACGAACCGGTTCGCGAAGTTCATAAACGGCAGTTTCAGCACCTACCGGCCGCGCGGTTGAAGACGCTCGCGGAGTTGCTCGATCAAGTTCTCCAGCGCAAAGCCGAGTAGGAATTCGCAGGAGCAATTGTCAAATTTCAAAACTTAAGTCAAATCAAAAGGAGATCGAACCCATGGGCCATTCTCTAACTCGCATCGCACTCACCGCAGCCCTCGCAGCCACTTTCTCGCTGCCGGCTGCCGCAGCCACCTCCACCTGGCAGATCGACCCAGCACACACCGCCGCGCAATTTTCCGTCCGGCACCTGGCCATCTCCACCGTGCGCGGCGCTTTCAGCAAAGTAACCGGGACGGTAATTTTCGATGACAAGGATGTCAGCAAGTCCAGTGTGGACGTCACCATCGACGTTTCCACCGTGGACACCCGCGAACCGAATCGCGACAAGGATCTGAAGAGCGATCATTTCTTCGACGTCGCTAACTATCCCACCATGACTTTCAAATCGACCAAGGTGGAGCAGGCCGGCGCCGGCAAATTAAAGGTCACCGGGAATCTGACCATCCACGGCGTCACCAAAGAAGTCGTTCTGGATGTCGATGGCCCGACCGCTCCGGTAAAAGATCCCTGGGGCAACCAGCGCGCGGCCGTCAATGCCACCACGAAAATCGATCGCCAGGATTACGGCGTGAAGTGGAACGCCACCATGGACAACGGCGGTGTGGTTGTCGGCGACGACGTTTCCATCAACATCGACGCGGAAATGGTGCAGAAGAGCGCCGCCAAGTCTGGCAACTGAGGCGTCGCGTCAACCAGTGTGTGCTTTGGCCCGGCGGGCACTTTTGTACCGCCCGCTGGGCTTTACTCATCTAACGCTCAGCCATTCAACAGCGCCGCAAAGAGTAAGCTGAGAAAGGTCCAAGGTCATGAAAAATCCTGCTCCCACCGAAGCACCAGTCCATGAATTTGTCCGTGAACGATGGAGTCCGCGCGCGTTTAGCGAGAAGGCCGTCGCGCCGGATGTATTGCGCAGCCTGTTTGAAGCGGCGCGCTGGGCCCCATCCAGCTCGAATCTCCAGCCGTGGGCCTATATCGTAGGCACCAAGGATGACAAGGAGAATTTCGAGAAGGTCCTGAGCACGCTGGTCGAGTTCAACCAGGGCTGGGCAAAGAACGCGCCGGTACTGGCTATATCAGTGGCGCAAGTGAAAAAGGACAAGGACGGCCCGTCCAATCGCTGGGCATTTCATGATGTGGGCAGCGCATCGGCGCAACTCACCACGGAAGCCCATAGCCGGGGCCTTTACGTGCATCAGATGGCGGGCCTCGATCCCGAGAAAGCCCGGAAAGTCTTTCAGATCCCGGAAGGTTGGGATGCCGTTGCCGCCATCGCGATCGGTTATCCTGGTGACCCTGCCACGCTGCCGGAAAAGCTCCGGGAGCGCGAGCTGGCTCCGCGGACGCGCAAGCCGCTTTCCGAATTTGTCATGACGGGCGGCTGGGGGCATACTGCTTCTTTCGTCTCGAAGTAACCGGTCAAGAGGAACCCCAGCCCCACGCCATGCACAGCACTCTGGACTTTCTTCTACGCCACGGTTACGTGGTCCTGCTGGCCTGGGTCTTTGCCGAACAGATCGGCCTGCCTGTTCCTTCGCTGCCGCTGTTGCTGGCGGCGGGCGCTCTGGCAGGCACGCACCACCTGAACTTCTTTTTCTCTCTCTTTCTGTGTGTCTTTGCCGCGGTTGTCGCGGACTCCATTTGGTATGCCCTGGGCCGCATCAAGGGAATCAAAGTCCTTCAGTTGCTCTGCAAGATCTCGCTGGAGCCCGATTCCTGCGTGCGGCGCACCGAAGGCGTTTTTTCCAAACAAGGCGCGCGTTCCCTTCTCGTCGCGAAATTTCTTCCCGGCTTGAGCACCGTTGCGCCGCCCCTCGCGGGCATCTTCCACATGCGCCCGCGACGCTTCCTGCTTTTCGACGGCTGCGGCGCATTGCTCTGGGCCGGCAGCTTTCTCGGCCTTGGGTTCGCTTTCAGCGGCCAGATTGAGCGCATTGCCGAAGATGCCTTGAGCCTGGGCGGATGGCTCCTCGTTCTGATAATCGGCGGGTTGGCTTCCTACATCAGCTACAAATTTATTGCTCGGCAGCGCTTCATGCGCCAGCTGCGCATCGGGCGCATTACCGTCGAAGAGCTAAAGTCCAAGATCGATGCCGGCGAGCCGCTGGTCATCGTGGATCTCCGCCACGCTTTGGACTTCGAGGCCGATCCCGAAACAATTCCCGGCGCTTTTCGGATGGATGCCAAGGACCTGGAGGAAAAGGACAACCGCTTGCCTCACGACCGCGAAGTCATCCTCTACTGTACTTGACCAAACGAAGCCACCAGCGCCCGTGCGGCGCTGATCCTACGAAATCAAGGTATACGTCACATCCGCCCGCTGCAGGGCGGCCTGGAAGCCTGGCGCGAACACGGCTACCCCGTCCACAACGCCACGCTAACCCAAATCAGCGCCACCACCGCATCCATCACCACGTAGCCGCCCCGCATCCAGCCACCAACAATGCCGCGCTGCATCTCGCCACAACCACAACGCCGCGCCGCATCTCTTGTAGGGGCGCAGGACTCCTGCGCCCCAAACGCCCAGACTCCTGCCAATAGCTACAGCCGCGGCAAAACGATTCCCCCCTGCGCCTGATACTTCCCCTTCTTGTCCTTGTAGCTGACTTCGCATTGCTCATCGGACTCGAAGAAAAGTACCTGACACAGACCTTCGTTGGCATAAATCTTCGCGGGCAACGGAGTCGTGTTGCTGATCTCCAGCGTTACGAATCCTTCCCACTCCGGCTCAAAGGGCGTCACGTTCACAATGATTCCGCAGCGGGCATAAGTCGACTTCCCTAGGCAGATGGTCAGCACGTTGCGTGGAATCCGGAAATATTCCACCGACCGCGCCAACGCAAATGAGTTCGGCGGAATCAGGCACTCGGCGCCTTTATACGCGACCAGCGATCGCGGATCGAAATGTTTCGGATCCACGATCGTCGAATTCACATTCGTGAAAATCTGAAATTCGTCCGCCACCCGAATGTCGTAGCCATACGACGAAACTCCATAGCTGATCACCCCTTCGCGCACCTGCCGGTCCGTGAACGGTTCGATCATCTTATGTTCCAGCGACATCCGCCGGATCCACTTGTCGGGCTTAACAGACATCCAGTCCTCCTCGTTCTTTTTCGTTACATCGTTACATTATTACTTCGTTGCTTCCTATTTCCTTGCTCGCAAAAAGCAAGCCAGTGTAGATTACCCGCCAAGTCTTGACAACCTGGGTCGTACCCTCTAGCATCTGCCAACGGATAAGTTGGAGGTTTGTGTGATCAAGTTGGATATCGTGAACGCGGTCGTGAACGCCACGTCACCGAACATCAGCCGCACCAAGGCGGAACAGGCCGTCGAGACCGTCTTTGAATCCTTGAAGACCGCTCTCGGCCGCGGCCAGCGCATCGAACTGCGCCGCTTTGGCGTCTTCAGCGTCAAGCCTCGCAAGACCGGCATCGGCCGCAACCCGCGCACCGGTGAAGAAGTCAACATCCCCCCAGGCAAAGCCGTCCGCTTCAAGCCCGGCAAAGAATTGCAAGGCCTGGAAGCTCCCCCGAAACCCGCGGAGTAAATTTCCGCACTGCCTGAGATAGCGGCGACGTCCTAACCGAACAAACTTCGTTTTTCGTACCCATTTTCTTGCCATCGTCTATTTCTGCTCGCTCAACGCGTACCGGAGAAACCTACATGGCGAACGAACAGAATGAGTTCACCGTCCAAGTCAACGGTATCGACCTCTTCTATGAGGTCGCAGGCGCCGGCGAACCCCTTTTGCTCCTGCACGGTGGCGGCGGCACGCACGAGAATTGGACCTACGCGGGCCGCGATCAATTCCTCCGCGAATACAAACTTATCGCGCCCGACGCGCGAGGTCATGGCCGATCAACGAATCCCCAGAGAACCATCACGCACCGTCAGTGCGCCCTAGACACTCTCGCTTTGCTGGACCACCTCGGCATCAAGCGGTGCCGCGCCATCGGCATCAGCATGGGCGCCAACATTCTTCTTCACATGGCCACGCTGCTGCCCGATCGCATCGAAGCCATGGTCGTCGTGAGTTGCACCATGTATTTTCCCGAGCAGGCCCGCGCGATCATGCGGCAAGTCCAGGTGGAAAATCAGCCGCCCAGCGAGTGGGAGACCATGCGCAAGCGCCACCCGCTCGGCGACGACCAGATCGTGGCCCTGTGGGAATGGCAGCGCAGCATGAGCGTCAGCTACGACGACATGAATCTCGCGCCGCCGTTGCTGTCACGCATCACCGCGTCAACTCTGATCGTGTACGGCGATCGCGACTTCCTCTATCCCGTCGAAATGGCGGTGGACATGTACCGCGCCATCCCGAAGTCCGCGCTCTGGGTCGTACCCAATGGCGGTCATGGTCCCGTCTTCCTCGATGCCGCCGCGCAGTTTGCCCAAACGGCCCTCACGTTCCTGCGAAATCCTTCCTGAGCGGGTACAACAAGCTATGGCGCACTGCCCGTCGCGGCCAGTTCGGCTTTTTTGCACAACAACACCCGGTTGTGCTGTACTGGTCTAGCCGTATCGTTACGATTTTCCGGACCTCGTGACCAACTCGTTCCCAGACAGCGGCACCCTCGTCCCACCTGGCCCGGTCGACTGGCGCCCAGCGCCAATTCCGCCGTCGTACTACTCTCCGGTTCCCCGGCACCCGCCGCTAAAAACTCTCGTCGTCGCCTGCGCGCTGTTTCTACTGACGCTTTGCACGTGTCTTGTAGCCGGCACGCACTTCGCCGCGGCCTATGCGCAAAATCAAGCCGTCTCCTGGGACGAATTCGTTCGCGCCCTCACCCTGCTGTACCAGCACCCGCTCGCCCTCGCCAGCGGCCTGCCCTTTGCCCTCACGCTCCTCGCCATTCTGCTGACCCACGAACTCGGGCACTATTTCGCCTGCCGTCACCACCACATCCATTCCAGCTATCCCTATTTCATTCCCTTTCCCACCTTGATCGGCACGCTCGGCGCTTTCATTCTCATCCGCTCGCCGATCCGAACCACCCGCGCGCTCTTCGACGTCGGCGCCTCCGGCCCGCTCGTCGGCTTCGTCGTCGCCGTCCCCGCGCTGATTTTCGGCATTCTCCACGCCAAGTTCGTTCCCGGCCTCAACGATCCCGCCCACGCGAGCATCGTGCTGGGCACGCCGCTAATCCTGCGGCTGCTCGCTCCGCTGGTTCATCCCGGCGTTCCGGCGAGCAGCCTGCTGCTCCATCCCGTGGGCCGCGCCGCGTGGGTGGGACTCTTCGCCACCTCGCTCAATCTTCTTCCCGCCGCGCAACTCGACGGCGGCCACATCCTTCGCTCGCTCAGCCCCCGCGCTCATCGCTACTCCTCGATCGTTCTACCTCTAGCGCTGGTGGGTCTCGCGTTGCTGCACTTCTGGGCTGGCTGGTACGTTTGGGGCGCGCTGCTCCTGGTGATTCGCTTCTTCCGCTTCATCCCCATCTACAATCCAGTGCCTCTCGACAACCGTCGCCGCTTCACCGCCGCGCTCACGCTGGTGATTTTTATCCTCTGCTTCATGCCCGCTCCGTTTATCGAATAAACAAAAGAAACACCGCCGAGCGTTTTCCTCTGGCGACACGATGCGTGCAAAACGCGGGACCCAGGCGCCCTGGCTATTGCTTGGGTGACAGTGCCGTGCTCGGCGCTTCAAGTATTTCCATACTCTTGATCAACCCGCTCTCCATGACGTACACATGCCGCACCATCTGGTCCAGCACGACTATGCCCTCGAGATTTCGCACCAGTTGATGAACATCGACGACGATGCGCCCGAGCTCATCCTCGCTGACATTCACCGGGTAAACCTTGGGATTGATCATGCTCCATTGCCGCGTCCAATACGCGCGAACGCCCTCGTGGCCGTGAACGCGTCCGCCTTCCATCCCATTCGGCCAATCCACATCGCGATGCATCGTAGCCAGAACCGCATCGATGTCGCGATCGTTAAACGCCTTGTACATCGCCTCGTACATCGCTTTCATGGCTTCATCGTGCATGATTTCCTCCTGCCTGCCGCCGGGCGACAAATTGGCTCAAGCCCTCGAAGCTCCATCAACGAACTTGCCATTGACCGGCGCGGAACACCAGCTACAATTCATCGCCATCGATGACCCCACTTGTCCGCACGTTGCGTCAGCGTGATTTACTTCTCCTTTTCATCGGCTCTGTGATTGGCTCCGGGATTTTTCTGACGCCGGGCCTGATCCTGCAGCAGCTCCGCGGCTCGGTCGGCTTTTCGCTGCTCGTGTGGGTCGTCGGTGGAGTTCTTTCGCTCCTGGGCGCTTTAACGTACGCCGAGCTGTCCGCCTCCAACCCCGAAGCGGGCGGCCTGTACTGCTTCATCCGCGACGGTTTCGGCCGCATGCCGGCATTCCTCTACGGCTGGTCGCTCTTCCTGGTGATCGCCAGCGGCACGGTCGCTGCGCTGGCCCGCGCCTTCACGCGCTACCTCTCCGAAATCATCCCGCTGTCCACCACCGGCGCCACCATCGTCTCGGTGCTCATGATTGGCGTCGTCACCGTCGTCAACGTCCTGGGTACCCGCAAAAGTTCCGACCTGCAGAACTGGACCACGCTCCTCAAGGTTCTTCTGATCGTGGTCCTGAGTGGCTTTCTTCTTTCTCTCGGTCATCACGCCGGCGAACTGCCCGCGGCGATGGGCACCGCGCAGCAAGGCTCCGCGTTACTTTCGAGTTTCGGCCTGGCGATGATCGCCGTGCTCTGGGCCTACGAAGGCTGGCAATTCGGCACCTACAGCGCCGGCGAAGTCATCGACCCGCAAAAATCTTTCCCCAGGGCATTTCTTTTCGGCTCGCTCATCCTCGTCGGCCTCTATTTGATCGCCAACGTCGCCTACCTGATCGCTCTCGGCACCGCCGCCGCCACCGCGAGTGACGCCATTGCCGCCACGGCCGCCGCTGCCGTGCTGGGTCCTTGGGCCGCCAAAGTCATCGCGCTGACTATCCTTATCTCCACCTTCAGCTCCGCCAACTCCGTGATCCTCACCGCGCCCCGCGTTTTCTACGCCATGGCCAACGACCATCTCTTCTTCAAAAAGCTTGCCGAAGTCCACCCGCGCTTTCGCACTCCCGCCGCCGCGGTCATCGCTCTAGGCGTGTGGTCGGCAGTCCTGGCCTGCGCTGGAAAATTCGCCGAACTGATCGGCGGCGTCATCTTCATCGGTTGGGTTTTCTACGGACTGGGCGCCGCGGCCATCTTCCCGATACGCCGGGCCGCGCAGGGCAAGCCCATTCCCTACCGCGTCCCCGGCTACCCGTTCACACCGTTCCTCTTCGTCCTGGCCGCCACCGCAATCGTCGCCAACGCCATCTATCTCGCCTTCCGCGACCCCCTGCAATTCCGCAATCTGACCGTCGCCATCGTCCTGTTCCTCCTCGGCCTGCCCGCGTACTACTTCTGGCGCCGCCGCGCCGCCTAACGTCAGGAACGCCGGCGCGCCTCAAAAACTTGACCAGGCTGTTCCTCGAAGATGCGCGGCGTGTACGGTACCTCGGTACTTGTGGCTTCGCCTAGTATTCGCCGCCTTACCATGGAGTAGAATGGGAGAAATTCTATGCCTGATTTTCGAGGAACGGGGTGAGTCGGCGGGCTGAGTGATAGTTCACGCCTGCGGAGTAAAGCGCGGGGCAGCGCGCCCTTTACGTCAAGAATCCCCCCGCCGGTCCGTCCCGTCCCTTGGCGGTTCCGTCGCCTGAAACAAAACGACCGCCTGCGTGTCTATTCCGGTAGCCAGTATATACTTCACTGAAGTATACTGCAGGCCACCATGTTCAATCGCGAGCTTCGCAAAGGCAGTGCCGAACTACTGGTCCTCACCTTACTGGATGCCCACCCTCGCCACGGCTACGAAGTCGGCAAGCTCATCGAGGCGCGTTCGCACGGACGCATTTCCTTCCGCATCGGCTCGCTCTATCCCATTCTCTGCCGGCTGGAGGATCGCGGCCTGATTGCCGGCCGCTGGGTAGAGAAACAAGGAGAACGGCGCCGGCGCTTCTATCGGCTTACGGCGGAGGGGCGGAAGTTTCTCAAAGCGCAACGCGGATTATGGGAAGAGTTCGTAGTGACGATCAATCACATTGTGAGGCCCAGCCATGCTGGATAAAAAAGTGCCCGATTGGTCCGCGTACGTTCGCGAAAACCTGCAACTCCACGGCTTTCGCCCCGAACGAGAATCGGAAATTGTTGAGGAGATCGCGCAGCAGCTTGATGAGGCGTACCAGGAGGCTCTGCGCGCGGGCGGCAGCGAACAAGAAGCTCGCGCCGCAGCCGAGGGGCATGTCGCCGATTGGGCCGTCTTGCGCCAGCAGCTCGCCAGCTCGCAGCGGAAGAAAGAAGCTCGTGCGGCGAACGCGCTTGGACAAGGTCAGGAGCGAGACCTGCGGTTCTCGCCCCGTACCGAAATCCGACAGGACCTACGCTACGCTCTTCGCGTGCTCCGCAAGAATCCCGGCTTCGCGGCGATTGCCGTGCTATCCCTGGCGCTGGGCACCGGGGCGAACACCGCCATCTTTCAATTGATCGATTCGCTGCGTCTGCGCACGCTGCCGGTAAGCAATTCGCAGCAGCTCGCGGACGTGCGCATCCTGGACACCTCCTGGAGGTACGGCCGCGTCCATGGCCGCTACCCCGACATCACCAACGCGCAATGGGAGCAGATCCGCGACCACCAGCGAGTTTTTTCCAGCATGCTTGCATGGGCGACCGAAGGAGGATTCAACCTGGCCCCCAGCGGCGAAGCACGCTACGCCTCGGGCATCTGGGTCAGCGGCGATTTTTTCGAGACGCTGGAAGTCGGCGCACTGCGCGGTCGCACCTTGGCCGCGGAGGATGATCGCCGCGGCTGCGGCTCCCCGCCCGCGGTGATCAGCTACGCCTTTTGGCAGCGGGAATACGGCGGCGGCCCAGACACTGTGGGTCGGATGATCTCACTCGACGGCCATTCGTTTGAGATCGTCGGCATCACTCCGCCCAGTTTCGCGGGCATTGACGTTGGACGTCAATTCGACGTGGCCGTGCCACTGTGCTCGGAAGCGCTCATGCACGGCGAATCGTCCCTGATGGACCTGCGAAATGGCTATTGGCTCGCCGCCGTGGGGCGCTTGAAGCCCGGCGTGACTATCGACCAAGCCAACGCGGAAATGGCAGCGCTTTCAAGGGGCATCCTGGAGGCGACAGTTCCCCCGCAATACGATGCGGAGGGGCAAAAGCACTACCTGCAGTACAAGTTCGGCGCATTTCCGGCGGCTACGGGATTCTCGAATCTGCGGCGGAGCTACGAGACACCCTTGTGGACGCTATTGGCCATCGCCGCGCTAGTCTTGCTGATTGCCTGTGCCAATATCGGCAATTTGCTGCTGGCGCGCGCCAGCGCGCGGGAGCGCGAAATCACCGTGCGCCTTTCGCTCGGCGCGTCGCGCGGGCGTCTGGTCCGCCAATTGTTCTTGGAAAGCCTGCTGCTTGGCTCGGCCGGCGCGGTTCTCGGCGCGGTGCTGGCGCAATGGATCAGCCGTTTCTTGGTGGCGTTCATCGGCACGAGCACGCCCGACATCTTCGTTGACTTCAGGCCGGATTGGCGAGTGCTCGCCTTTACCATGGTGATCGCGCTGCTGACCACGATTCTTTTCGGAATGGCTCCCGCCTTCCGCGCCACTAGCGTCGCTCCAGCGGCGGCGCTCAAGTCGGCCGGCAGGAATCTGGCGGGAGGCCGCGAGCGTTTCAGCCTCCGCCGCGGTTTGGTTGTCTCGCAGGTGGCGTTCTCGCTGGTGTTGCTGGTGGGAGCGATGCTCTTCGTACGCAGCCTGAAGAACATCCTCTCCGTGGACGCCGGCTTCCAGACGGCCGGCATCATGGAAGCCGATCTGGATTTTAGCCAACTGAAAATTCCCGCGCCGCAACGCCAGACTTACAAGCTGAATCTGATTGACCGCTTGCGCGCGCTTCCCGGCGTCGAGGGAGTGGCGGACGCCAGTGTGGTGCCGCTCAGCGGCTTTGGCTGGAGCAACAACGTCATCTTGGCCGGCGCCACAAAACCCGCCGACGTGAGCTCTTCTTTCACGCAAGTCAGCCCGGACTTTTTCAGCACCATGGAGATGCCCATCGTGGCCGGCCGCGCGTTCAACGAGGGGGATAGGGCCAACTCGCCGAAGGTGGCAGTGGTGAACCAGAGTTTCGTGAAGAAAATCCTCAACGGCGGCAATCCCATTGGCGCGCGCTTTCAAATTGAGGAGGAGGTGGGCCGGGCGCGGCCGGTCTACGAGATCGTGGGATTGGTTCGCGACACGAAGTATTACGACTTGCGCGATGAATTCGCGCCGGAGGCCTACGTGACCACGGCGCAGGACGATCAGCCCGACGAGGGTGCCCAATTGTTGGTGCGCTCCAGCCTTCCCGCCGGAACATTGACGCAGGAGCTGAAAAGCGCGCTGTCCGATGCTAGTCCCGAGATCGGCACGGAATTCCACGTGATGGAGACAAACATCCTGAATTCGCTGCTGCGCGAAAGGCTAATGGCCATGCTTTCCGGATTTTTCGGCGCGCTGGCCACGTTACTGGCCATGATGGGGCTGTTCGGCGTGATGTCCAATTCCGTGGCGCGCCGCACCGGAGAAATCGGCTTGCGCATTGCGCTCGGCGCGCAGCGGCGGAGTATTTTGGGCATGGTGCTTGGCGAAGCCGGCGCGATGCTAGCCATCGGTTTGTTCATCGGCGTGACACTAGCTTTGGCCGTAGGCAAAACAGCCACCGCCATGCTGTTCAACGTCAAGCCCTACGATCCGCTGACCATTTCGCTCTCCGCCGTTGCTCTCGCTGCCGTGGCCATTCTCTCCAGTTATTTACCGGCGCGCCGCGCGGCACGGCTCGATCCCATGGCCGCCCTGCGCGACGAATAAAATCCTTCGGCTGGTCGGTGCGCGATTCCAAGGCACCTGACAGCGTGGCACCTGATTCGGGAGGGATGATGGGCAAGTCCGAAGTAATGCAAACGCTAGGGGCGGCGGTGTTCGCCAGAATACCGTCGGCACGAGACACGTCTAAGACTCCGGCGCTGGCCACTCCCTCCACTGCGGCCTAAGCGCGCCGCCTCCGGCGTCGCAGGTCTTCGCTACGGGAGTGGCCAGCGCAAGACAAACCATGCTCTAATGTCGGAAACGTCGGCGGGCAAACATCAGCCCGAAGCTATTCCACTTAACATATAGCGACCTAATATAGTGTTCTCAAGTTTCATTTTGGGATTGCCGGCGATTCCACCTACGGCCGCTTGGCCCAATCGTTCGAATGATTGCTACAAAGATATCAGTTGACAAGAGATAACTTCTATGGTATTCTTCCCCGTGTATCCTCAAGCACGGCCACGCCGAAGCGCGCCTTCTTCGCATTCACCCGCGCGCCCGCGAAACGAACGCCTAATGTTTTCATCGACTTACAAACTCTCTTTCCAGCAACTCGTTTCGTTTGATAATCATACAAATGCCCCGGGGGTGGGGGCAGCTGGCGAAGACCAGGCGAAGGCCAAAATGCTAACCCCTTTAGAATCCGCACTTACAAAAAACGAGCCCGTAACTCCTTTAGAATCCGCAGATCCAAAAACATTAGACTTAAAGTCCTTTAGAATCCGCACTTACGAAAAAAGGGGGGGGAGGGGGGTAAACTGTTAACTAGGGCATTGCGCTCGGAGACCTCACTTTGTGTTAGGTTTCCACCGGCATCAGGGGTCAGTTTCTCAAGATCGGTCGATTGAGGAAGCCCAGCGTGAGGGAAACCTTCGAGCTATCCACCTGCGTAATTCGGGCCCTTGCTTCTCTGCTCGCGTTCAGCCTCAGCGCAGCATCGCCGGTCCCCACCGGAAAGTTGGCGCCCGTCTCGCGCGCGGACCTGTGCGTTACCGAGGGGGCCATTGAGGAAGGGCCTGGGCAGCGCTTGTCTGTGACCGTGCCCAAGATGCGGGCTTACCTGAACGCTGCTACCGCGCAGTCCGTCGAGGCGGACTTCACTTACCTTGGCTCGACGGGAAACGAAGCGCGACTTGGTTCCGGCGAACTGCGGCGGCAGTTTGGACTGAAGCTGCGCGCGCAGGATGCGTGCAATCTTGTTTATGCGATGTGGCGCATCGAGCCGGAATCGAAGCTCGTTGTGTCGGTGAAGAGCAACCCCGGGCAGCACACCAGCGCGGAGTGCGGCAATCGCGGATACCGCAACATCAAGGCGGCGCGCAGCAAGCCGGTTCCGGTTCTGCGTCCCGGCGAATCGCATTCTCTTCGCGCGGAAATGAATGGCGCGGAGACGCGAGTCTTCGCCGACAACGTGCTGGTCTGGGAGGGTTCTGTGGGGGCGGAAGCGGTTAGCTTCGATGGTCCCGTGGGTATGCGCTCCGACAACGCTCGTTTGCAAATCGAGTTTCGAGCTGCACCGCCACTCAAAATGGAATCCGGGCGTACGCCGGGCTGCCGCTCCGGCCCTGGCGAATCCGAATAAGCGATGCATTTCGTTCTTATCGAAAAAGCTACTGTATTTTCCGCGTGCGCCGATTTCACAGCGCGACAAAATCGGCCAAACTGGGTTTACATAGGTGAGTTTATAAACCAAGTTCAGTAAGAATATCGCTGAGACGCTGCGCGTCTTAGACCAAGGAGGCAATAAATGCGAAACCTCGCACTCGCAAGAAAAATTTATTCCACTTCCATCGCATTTCTTCTCACGATTACGCTTTTAATTCCGGCAGCATTCGCACAGGCGCCGGCGGATCAGGCGCCGCCACCGTCGTTTTCTCCCGAGCAGCTGGACAAGTTGGTCTCGCGGATCGCTCTGTATCCCGATCCTTTGCTGGCGCAGGTTCTGACCGCGTCGACTTTCCCGGACCAGATTCCCGACGCGGCGCGCTGGGCCGACGAGCATCACTACCTGACGGGCGAGGAGCTTTCCAAGGCCATCAACGACGATCAGCTTCCGTGGGATCCCAGCGTGCAGGCTCTGCTTCCCTTTCCTTCGGTGCTGGAAACGATGGCTTCGGACATGAATTGGACCAATGATCTGGGCAACGCCGTGCTCGCGCAAAATCCTGACGTTATGGACGCGGTGCAGCGGATGCGTCAAAAGGCCCGGGACTTCGGCTATCTGCGCTCAAACGGCCAGATTGTTGTATCCGGCGGCCCGTACATCGGAATCGAACCCGTCGATCCGGCCTTTATCGTTGTGCCGACCTACGATCCTTTCATCGTGTTCGTGGCGCCGCGCCCTGGCTTCTTTGTGGGCGGCGCGATCGGTTTTGGATTCGGCATCCGCATCGGCGCGTGGTTTCGTCCCTGGGGATGGGGCGCAACGCGCATCGGATGGGGTGAGCACGCCGTGTTTATCAACAATGTGCGGTGGGGACGAACCTGGGTGAACCGCCGCGTCTACGTCCACCCGTATCCCGGCGTGCACCGCTACGCCGCTGCCGGGCCCGCCCGCGTGGAGCACCACGAGCTGATTCAACGCAGCGCAAAAGAGCGTGAAGCTGCTCGTGCCGGCCATGCTCACGAGGAAGAACATCATCACCGCTAGAAAAAGCGCAGCGCGCCTGTGAAGCGCTCATCAAATCTGAGTCCTGACCCGCTGCCGCATGCCGCAACGGGTCAGGGCTTTTTCGGTTCGTCGAGGTCTTGATTCGTGCGTACCGAGAAGAGCAGAAAATCCGTGAAGGTGTGATAGATGATGGTGCGGTAGCCGCCATAATCGCAGTAGGCATCGACCGATTGGGGCAGCCAGACCCGCACGTCTTTGGTGTGGAACTGGACCGGGGCGTAGTCGATCGAAAGATACCATTCGCGCACGTGGATGGCCGGCAGTGCTTCGACCAGGCCCGTTTCCAGGTGCATGACTTCGCCGGAATCCTGGGCGATCCACGCACGGCCCTTGAGTTTGGCGGGATGCACCGCGTCCTTGCCGCCGAACGAAACCGTGTGGCTTTCTTTGCCCTTGCGCTGCTGGAAGTGCACGACCCAGGTGGGTTGGCCATTCCAATCGGCCGAGCCGTCGCATTTCATTTCGTAGTCGCCTTCGAGGTCGGGACCAAAAATCAGGGCCATCTCCGGCAGGCCGACGTCTTGCGTGCTGGCCGGGAACAAGTGGCTTCCATGTTCAGGCACGCGGCTTTCTTGCACCGCGAGCCCGCCCGGCTGCTGCATGAGCACCGCCGTATAGTCGAACGTGCCCTGGTCGCCATCCAGAAAGCGGCTCAAGTTTGAGATCTGCACATATTTAATTCTTTCCTGGGCGGTGAAGTTTTGCAGGTTGGTGATCAGATCTTCGGCGCGCGCTTTCGCTTGATTGAGGACAGGGGAAAGCTCGCATGGTGGTGATGAAGTGTGGGAGTGAAAGGGCGCATCCACGTCGGGAGGATCCCAGTGGGGGCTGCGGGCTTTCATTCTTTTTTCGATTTCCGTGGGCTGCTGGGCGGCGAGGAAACTGGGTGGACTGAGGATGGCCGCCACAATTGCAAACAGGGCGACCGCACGAGTTTGCCGTCTAGAGCCCATGGCTAATCGCGAACAATATTAGTTGACCCGCCACCAGTTGACCCGCCCATTTCATTTGCCTTTCTGGGGCCTAGGCGCAAAGTAGCCACGGCGGGCCTGCAGCTTCAGGTCGTCGCGATCGACCTTGACTTTCAGGTGATGGTAAGCGCCGTCCAGTTTCACGTCATTGAGAGAAAACTCGAGCAGGTACACGTACTCGGGCGCGGCTGCGAGACGCTTGAGGCCTCCTTCGAGGTCATTGCTATTGTGAATGAAGGTGCCGCCGGTGGCGTCGGCGATGTCGGCCATGACGTCCTCGGTGCGCTCCATGGATTCAACATGCGACTGGGCTTTGAGGCGCGTTTCGCGGGCGGGGCCCAGCGCTTCTTGAGTGGCATCGAGTCCCGTGGTGTATAAGCCCCGTGCGTCCATGGTGCTAATGGTCACATTGGAGCGCGCGGCCATCTCGATGACTTGAGATTGCAGGGCCAGCGCTTCCGGAGTGACGGTGAAGAAACCGGGCGAGATCAGGATCAGCGTGCGTTGCCCCGGCAGGCCGGCCAT
>JBEKWY010000011.1:0-96001 GCA_049512575.1 Candidatus Acidiferrum sp. | reverse complement strand
CGGCTTGCTGGCGATGTTTCCGAGCGAAGGCACATTGCTGATGCTGCACGCAAAGCCGGACATGCGCATTCTCCTGTTCGGTGTCGGTGTCGCGCTCGCGACCGGACTGTTGTTTGGGCTGGCGCCAGCGCTTCAGGGGACGCGGCTCGACGTTTGGACCAGCCTGAAAGACGCGGCTGGCAGCCTTTCCGGCGGCCGGAGTTCAGCTCGATTGCGGAAGATTCTGGTGACCGCGCAGGTGGCGCTCTCTTTTCTGCTCCTGGCGGGAGCAGGCTTGTTCGCAAAGACGCTGATCAGCCTGAAAAGCACAGGCACGGGATTGCAGGATATCGGCGACCTGGTCACCTTTCAGGTTGATCCGCGAGGTCCCCGCTACACCGTGTCGGAGGTCCGCAACCTCTATGAGAACGCATTGCGAGAGATACAAGCAACACCAGGCGTTAAGTCGGCGGCATTGTCGGTTGTGCCGCTGCTTCATGGCTTCGAGTGGAACGGAAATATTTCCGTGGAAGGCCATCAGGCGAAAGACGGCGAAGACATGAACGCAGGGAAGAACTGGGTTTCGCCCGGTTATTGGCGGACGATGGGCATGCCACTGCTCACGGGCCGGGACTTCGACGACCGCGACCGGTTCGATGGCGGCGACCCCGATCTCATGCCGTCGGTTGTGATTGTGAATCGCAAGTTTGCGGAGCACTTCTTCGGAAAACAGAGCCCCATCGGCCGGCACATCGGCCGTAGCGGGCCCGGCGCCAAGCTGCAAACCGAGATTGTCGGCGAAGTGGAAAATGCGCTGTACGACGGCCCGCGCGAGGGCGTGCGGCCGCAAGTGTATTTCGCGCTCTACCAGGCGCCGGTTCCGCTGTCGGCGGTGTTTTACGTACGGGCGACCACGGATTCGAGAGCGATCTTTCCGCTATTGCGGGGAATTGTTGCGAAGCTCGACCCAACACTGCCGGTGTTTGAGATGAAGACACTCGAAACGCAACTGGACGAAGTGTTGAGCACGGAACGATTGATCGCGTCGTTGTCGTTGGTGTTCGGCGGACTGGCCACGGTGCTGGCCGCGCTGGGACTTTACGGCGTGATGGCGTTCGCGGTTGCGCGGCGAACGAAAGAGATTGGATTGCGGATGGCGCTGGGCGCAGCGAAGGGATCGGTCTTGTGGCTGGTCTTGCGCGAAGTGGTGCTCCTGCTCGGAGCCGGGCTGCTCGCGGGCGTTCCATGCGCGTACGCGTTAAGCCGGTATGTTTCTTCGCAACTTTTTGGAGTTACGCCCACCGATTTATCCACGGGCGTCCTAGCGATCGTGATTCTGGTAGTTGTGGCGGCGATGTCTGGATTCGTTCCGGCGCGACGCGCCAGCACCATCGATCCTTTGACAGCGCTGCGGCACGAGTGAGTCTCGTCGTTTCCTTGCCGGGATTCGGGAACAGGAATATCGCGCCTACAAATTCCCTTTTCTGGCTTGCTCCAGAAGATACTCGGAAGCTCGCCACGATAACGCGAGGATGGAAAGGGTGGGATTCTTGTCGGGGCTGGTGACAAACGCAGCGGCGTCGGTGACGAAGAGATTGTTCACGTCGTGCGCCTGGCAATATTTGTTGAGCGCGGAAGTCTTGGGGTCGTCACCCATGCGCACGGTACCGGATTCGTGGATGGCGGTGCCGCCGTCATAGAGGCCGTAGGGGTTCGGGCCGTCGGCCTGCGTCTCGGTAGTGTAAGTGCCGCCGCCCGCTTCCACGATGGCGCGGAAAGTTTCTTGCATATCCTTGGCCATCTTGATTTCATTTTCGCCAGCACGCCAATGAAAACGGAGCACCGGGATGCCAAACTCGTCCACGGCGCTGGGATCCAACTCGCAATATGTATCGTTATTGGGGATCTTTTCTCCGAGGGCTTCCATGCCGATGGACGTGCCGTAGGAACGCCGGCACTTCTGCTTGAGTGAAAGGCCATAACCTTCGAAGTCGTCACACACGTCGTCGAACTGACCCACTACGGGCATGAAGCGGCCACCACCGGGTTCAATGTGGTACCCACGCAGAAAGTCATTCTTCCGGTCGAACTTCCACCACGGCATATACACGTGAGGGAGATAATTCCCACCGCTGCCGTCATGGTTGTGGGGCGGCATATTCTCAAGCTGTGGGAAATAGCCCGATCCCCAGCTCCCGACGCTGTCCATCAAGTTGCGGCCCACGACCCCCGACGAGTTGGCCAATCCCTCGGGGAATAAAGTCGAGCGCGAATTCAGAAGCAGGCGCGCGGATTCACAAGTGCTGGCCGCGACCACGAAACTTCGCGCATGCACGCGCATCTCCGTTTTTGTGGTTCGGTCGATGTAGGAGACAGCCTCGGCGCGGCCGTCTTTACCTACGACGATTTCTCGCGCCATAGCATTGGTAATCAGTGTGAGGCGCCCGGTGGCCTGTGCCGGCGGAATCAGCACCTGGCTGGAACTGAAGTTGGAAGCAGACACGCATCCGCGAGTGCATTGGCCGCAGTAGTGGCAGGCCGCGCGCCCATTCAACGGCCTGGTGAGGATCGCCATGCGCGCGGGCACGCATCGAACGTTCACCTGGTCGCAGGCTTTCTTGAGGAGAACTTCGGTGCAACGCGGCTTGGGCGGCGGCAGGAACACGCCATCGGGCGAGCTGGGAATGTTTTCCCTGGAGCCGAAAACTCCGATGTAGGCTTCGACTTTGTCGTAGTACGGCGCCAGTTCCTCATAGCCGATGGGCCAGTCGTCGCCCATGCCGTCCGCACTGCGCGGCTTAAAGTCCACGGGGGAGAATCGCAACGCCACGCGGCCCCAATGATTGGTGCGGCCGCCCACGATGCGCGACCGGAACCAATGAAAGGTCGAACCCGGCGCGGACACATAGGGCTCGCCCGCTATTTCCCACGCACCGTTGGGCGCCATGAACTCGTCGGCTTCCTCGCCCTTGAGTTTGCCGCCGACGCCCGCGCCGCGATGCGGCAGATCGTAGGGCCAAAGATGTTCCTTGAAATCCTTCGAGGGGTTGAGCGGTGGGCCCGCTTCCAGCATCACGACGTCGGCTCCGCCTTCGGTCAGAACCTTCGCGGCGGCGCCGCCGGCAGCGCCGGAGCCAACAATGCAGACGTCGTAGATTTTCGGCGAACGAATCACCTGCGCCATCGGCAAGCTCCTGGCAAACGGCTGGAGATTATAGCGTGGCGAGGCGGTCGAAGTTTCAGCGACGCAGGATTTAAGTGGGTAACTCGATTCGATGGGCGACGGCTCTCGAGCAGCATCAGTCTGTCAAAGGGAGTTTGACAGCCACCTTGGTTCCTTCGTGGCTTGAGGTGATCTGCAAGGTGCCGCCGAATTGGCGGATACGTTCCTCCATGCCACGCACGCCAACGCCAGCCTTAGCCGTGGTCATCTCCCGTTGCTTCTCCGGGGAGATGCCTTTGCCGGAGTCGCTTATTTCAAATTCGACGGCGCGCGGCGAATGGACCAAGTAAATCCTCGCGGAACTGCTTCCGGAGTGCCGATGAATATTGGTCAGGCTTTCCTGAACGACGCGAAAGATAACGAGTTCCAACTCTTTGGAAAGACTGCCGGGCTCTGCCGGCAAATCCAGCTCGACCTTGATCTTGCTGCGCTCCGAGAATCCGTCTACATACCATCGAAGGGCGGATTCGAGGCCAACCTCATCGAGAAGCGGGGGATGCAGAAGGTAAGAAAGGGTGCGGATTTCTTTCGATAGATTTTCGGAGAGCGCCTGGCTCTCCTCCACCAAGGCGATGATTCTGGGATCTTGATTTCTGGAGAGATTACGAAGGCCGGAAAGATGCATTCCCAATGCGGCGAGCGCTTGCCCGGCATGATCGTGTAGTTCGCGGGCCATGCGGCGGCGTTCTTCGTCCTGCGCGCGCAACAGGTGCCCGGTCAGCTCACGGAGGCTCAACTCGGCACGTTTTCGCTCGGAAACTTCGGCCTCAAGGGCAGCGGTGCGCTCGGCGACTTTTTTCTCCAAGTCGTCATTCGCTTTTCGAAGGGCTTCCTCGGCAACCTTCAGGGGAGTGAGGTCGGTGATGAAGGCCGCGACTTCAGGTTCACCTTCGGCGTGGCCAATGGTCGATGCCCCGATGAGAATGGGGACGCGCCGTCCATCTTTCGCGACGTATTCTTTCTCATAGACGTCGCAGCGTCCGGAGTTTTGCAACTGGCGAACGGCACGGGCGTCGGCGTCCGCGAATTCCGGCGGCGTAAGTTCGTTCCAGCGAACTTTCCCCGCGCTCACATCGGCCTGCGAATAACCCAGGGTCTCCAGGAACCCAGAGTTCACGTAATTGAGTCCCCCGTCGAGACCGCCGATGACCATACCGAAAGGGTTGGCTTCCACCAGGCTGCTGAATCGCTTGGCGGCTTTGGCAAGTTCCAGTTGGTGAACTTCGCTCTGCAACAGGCCGGCAAGACGGTTTCCTATTAACTCGAAAAATGTCTGGTAGCTGGCGTCAAAGGGCAATCGCGGACTGATGCCGAAAACAACCACGGCCTGAGTCGAGGACCCCAACGTGGAAAGGGGCAAAACGTAGGCGCGTGTCACGGGCTCGGGCCACGGCTGGCACACGATGTGGCCGAGGCGTGTTTCCATCTTGTCGATGAGCAGGGGAGCTTGCGAATTGGCAACGTTCACGAGCGGCCAGTGGCGGGGATCCGTCAAGGCGCTTGCGGAGGCAGTGCCTCCGGCGGGGACGACTTCGCCGTTCGTCAAGAAATACAGCGCTGCAAACGGGATGTCGGCAGGATTGTCGTTGAGCTTTTCCACGATCGATTGCGCGAAAGAAAACAACGGTAGAGATCCGGGAAGCTCGTTTTCTACAGAGGGGTCCAAAGTAATGGCGAGTAAAGCGCGAAGACGGCGCTCACTTAATACTTGTTCGGTCGTTTCGCTGCACACGACGAGCGTGCCCTGCACGGCGCCCTGTTTGTCTCGCACAGGACTATAGCTATAGGTCCAGTAGACTTCTTCCAGTTTTCCGTTGCGGTTGATGGGAACGAGTTGGTTGGTGTTCCAGGTGGAATCGCCGCGGCTCATGACCGCTTCGATTTGCGGCCCGATGATGGGCCAAATTTCGGGCCAGCATTCCATGCCGCGCTGGCCGACGGCCGAAGGGTGTTTGTCCGCGCGAAGGCTAGGCCGGTAGCCGTCGTTGTAGAACTGAATGAGGTCCGGACCCCACCACAGAAACATCGGGTGTTTGGAGGCGAGGATCAGGTTGACGGTGGTCACGAGGGTATCGGACCAGGTTGAAACGGGGCCGAGCGGGCTGTTGCTCCAATCGAACCCGCGAATCAGGTCGGCCATTTCGCCTTGGCCGATAATCCGCGAAGACGAGCTGGCACGACCGGAGCTTGCCGCGGAGTTCTTACGATTCAGATTTGGAGCCGATGACATGAGCAGCGATTCCACTAAATTTGATGATTCACTCGGACATTGGACGACTGAAAAGGCACGATTTGCGTACGAGGCTAATGCTGGGGATCCGTGGGCTAGCGCTCGTTGCGATAGTTGTCTAGGACAGCCGTCTACCTTAGTTGCCATTAGACCATAAAGGGGAGCATGCGAGCAGAGGGTATGTCATCGCGCTTAAGGCAGCTTTTGGCCAGCAACCTTGTAATTGCGGGAACATGGAAGTAACCGAGACATCGACGGTCATTCACGCAACCGATTCAGAATTGCAGGGAGATCGGCGAGGGAATCGAGGAGGAATTCCGGGCGGGCGGCGCGCAGTCCCTTTTCCGTCGGGAACTTGCCGAGGACGGCGATGGAGCGCACGCCGGCGCGGCGCGCCATTTCCAGATCGTGCGGAGAGTCGCCCACGTAGACGCAAGCCTTCGGCTCAAGACTCATCTGTTTGAGAGCGAGCCGCAAGGGAGCAGGGTGAGGTTTTTTCTGTGCGGTGTCGTCGGCGCAGACACGCGACGCAAAGCTGCGGGTGAGGCCGAAGTAACGGAGTTGGCGGGTTACGCGATCACGCTCGCCGCTGGTCACGAGTCCAAGACGATAGCGTCGGCCTAGCCATGTCAATAGTCGACGCGCGCCGGAGACGAGCTTCGGCTTATGGTTGGCGTACTGTTTGCGCCAGGCAAGATTGGCAGCATCCCAGCGGGTGCGGGGAATTTTGGCGGCGCGATAGACGTTGTACCAGTTCGGCGAATAGTGGATCGCGAGTTCGTCGAGCCCCCAGGGAATGCGCATCTCGCGGAACATGGCCAGGTAGGCGCTGGAATCGGCGTCGAAGGAGTCGAGGAGGGTGCCGTCCCAGTCGAAGAGGATGGCTTGGAGGATTTGTTTTTTGTCTGCGGGCATCGCAAGAAAAGGTTAACAGAGAATGGAACGGCATCGGCTGGTGGCGATGGTCGTGGAAGCGCAGCCTGGGCATAACTTTTGACCAAGTGTGAGAATCGATCGCGAGAGCCGTGCTTCGCAGTTGAGGAACTAAAGGCTGAGGAATCGCGAAGGTACGCGATCGTCGCGATCGAACGACATGTCATCGAACAAGGCGGCGACGCCGTACCAGCGCGGCATGGCGGCAGGCTCCAATCGCTGCACACGGGCCATGGTGGCGACAACTACATTACCGCGGCCCATGGGGCGGCTGACGAGCACGATTTCCAGCTCGATCCGGGTACCTAACGCGAGTTGCTTGGGGCAAAGGAAGAAAACGCCGGTCGAGCTGATGTCACGGGTGACCAGGGTGACCGGGAATTGTTCGAGTATGTCGTTGACGCTGCGGAGCCGCAGCGGCAAACGCAGAGTGGCTCGCGGATATTCCCGGTGCTCGGGATGAACGCCGACCGCATGCGTGGGGACCCGAACAAAGCGCCGGGGTTGCGTGTCGGTGAGGAGTGGTACAACTCGGAGCGCCGGTACGCGTGTCGCGGCAGTTTCCAGTTGCGGCGTTATCAAGGGTGCGGCAGCGCACGATGCCGCGGGCAAGGTTCCTGACACCGGCTCAATGATTCTTGCGAGGTTCGTCGCTCTCATCTCGCCCTCAGAGACGCTAACTGTACCTAGCCTGCGTTTCCCGACCGACCCATGCGGCCGAATCTGCAGCCGCTCCGACCCCACTAAGGTGGGGTCGTTAAAATGCCATCGGAACAGTCTAGCGTCAACCCGTGGAAAGCGGTTGGCGTGTCTTAAGATCAAATACCTGGTAATAGTACCGCACAGACGGGGACGATCCTTAATAAAGAAAAGGCGGCCGGAGTTTAAAGCACTTTTGCGGATGGATTCGGGCCTTCCGCGAGTTCACTCTCCTTAATTGTGGCGGAGCCTAGCTGCGTATTGAGTTCGGCGTTGATCGATCGAACCCCGCTCCAATATGGCGCTGTACTCGCCCGTGTTTAGGCTTTACGTTATTGGTTTTACCGTCTCGCGCCGCTTAGGCCCATGTCCACCACAGGAACCCAATCTCGATCCCGTATCCCTCCCCACCCCGCATCGCCGCTCGCTCAGACCGGCGGCGCCACCTTTCTCTTAGTGGCGTTTGCTGCCGTGTATTTGATCTGGGGATCGACGTACCTGGCGATCCGCGTGGGTGTCGAGTCGTTTCCGCCGCTCTTGTTGGCGGGCTCGCGCCACTTGGTCTTTGGGTTGATGTTCTATCCCCTATTGCGATGGCACACGGGAATTCGTCCGACGCTGGCGCATTGGCGCACGGCGGCCTTTACCGGGTTTCTGCTGCTGTTCGTGGGGAACGGCGGGGTCTGCGTCGCGGAACAAACCGTGCCCTCGGGGGTAACCGCGCTGTTGGTGGCCACGGTTTCGCTATGGATGGTTCTCGTGGATTGGCTGCGGCCTGGTGGCACGCGGCCTGTGGCTCGGGTGTTACTTGGTTTGCTGCTGGGCTTCGCAGGCCTGGGTTTGCTGGTGGGTCCGAAAGATCTGGGTGGATCGTCAAGAATCAATCCGACCGGGGTCGCGATTCTGGTGGTGGCGTCTTTTGCGTGGGCCTGCGGGTCCCTCTACTCCAAACATGGGGAGATGCCGAGTTCGCCGCTGCTGGTAGGGACGATGCAGAGCCTCACGGGCGGCGTCGTGCTCTGGATTGCGGGCTGGGTTTCCGGCGAGGTGAAATCGCTGCATTTCGCCGCTATCTCGACGCGTTCGTGGGCGGCCCTCGGGTATTTGATCTTTTTCGGCTCGCTGATGGGAATGTCGGCTTACCTCTATATTTTGAAGCACAGTACCGCCACGCGCGTGGCGACCTATGCGTTCGTGAATCCGGTGGTGGCGCTGTTTCTGGGATGGTTGCTGCTGGGAGAGTCGATTACGCTGCGGACGATTTTGGCGGCGGCGGTCATCCTGGCGGCGGTGCTGCTGGTTATCACCGCGCCGCACCGCAAGGCCCTGCAGACGGCCGCCGCGATTCCAGAAACCGTTGAAGCCTGACCTGGTCCTGCCGCATCTGATTCTGCTTTGAAGCGCCTTTGCGGATAGATTTGGTTTTTTGCTTGAGTTACTTTGGTCATGATGAACCAAAACAACATGCAATCAGGATCGAACATTCCACCGACGGCCGCGGCGCGATATTGGCGCGCCACGATGTCGCGGGACGCGCGCGCCGACGGGACGTTTGTCCTGGCGGTACGCTCGACGCAAATCTATTGCCGGCCGTCCTGCCCGGCACGGCGGCCACTGCGCCGGAACGTCGTTTTCTTCCGCACGCGAGAAGAAGCGGAGAAGCAAGGATTCCGGCCGTGCCTCCGGTGCAAGCCCAACGAAGTGGCCGGACCGATCGCGCTGGTCGAGCGCGCTACCCAGAGACTGGCCGAGTCGAGCGAAGACAGCATACGATTCGGCGCTTTGGCCGGATCGCTCGGCACCACCCCCGCGACGCTTCGGCGGGCGTTTCTGCAAGTGACCGGACTGCGGCCGCGCGAACTGGCGGAGGCGTTGCGGCTTGCGCGCTTCAAGAAGTTTTTGCGCGCGGGGAAAAGCATCACCGATGCGTTGTACGAAACTGGATATGGCTCGTCGAGCCGGGTGTACGAGCGAAGCAACGCGCAGCTGGGGATGACGCCTGCGACTTATCGAAAGGGAGGAATGGGTATGAAGATCGGCTACAGCATTGCGAAATCGGCGCTAGGCAAGGTTCTTGTAGCGGCAACAGAACGCGGCGTGTCGGCGGTCTATCTTGGCGATTCGGAAGCGAAGCTGGTGCAGGAATTGAAGGACGAATATCCGCGGGCGGAACTCGCTCCGGCCGGTGATTCGTTCGAACGGTGGGTGAAGGAAATCGTGCAGCGCGTGGAAGGTAAACCGCCGCGTATGGAGCTGCCCTTGGACCTGCAGGCGACGGCGTTTCAACGGCGCGTTTGGCAGGAACTCCAGCGCATTCCCGCGGGGACGACGCGAACTTACTCCCAGGTGGCTCGTGCGTTGGGTAATCCGAAGGCGGTGCGCGCGGTGGCGCGCGCCTGCGCGACCAACCCGGTGTCCATCGTCGTGCCTTGCCATCGCGTGGTTCGGCAGGATGGCAACCTGGCGGGATATCGGTGGGGTCTTTCGCGGAAGGAACAATTGCTCAAGTCGGAAGGCAGGGCCTAGAAGGCCTGGGGCTCTGGCCTATGACCTCCAAGTTGTATTTCTGAATTTCTATCCGCGGGGCTTTACGCGGGTCGCGTCTTTGGGCCAGTCTTGCTTAAATCTTGAGTCGTTGATCTTCAGATTCTTCATCATGTTCGAATAGTGGAACTGGATGTAGTCGCCGCCCCCGGTTTCAAAGAACTTCTGCTGGATCGGGAGCCACGAAGACTGGTCGATCCACATTTGAATTTTGGTGATTTGCCGGCGCAGGTCATCCGATTTCGGGGTGAGTTCCAACAAAAAGGCTTTTCGGCCGTCGAGTTGCTCTTCGCCGGTCAACTTCACATCGTAGCTCTTCAGCATGTTCTGGCTCTTGGTGCCAAAGCCTAGCAGAACGTATTGATCGACCATGGCGCGGTTCTTGCCCAGATCGTATTCTTCGACACGCTTGATCTTCGGCGTGTATACAAACAGAGAATCGCCAACGCGCAAAATGGTGCGTGGATCGGGTTTCAGGATTTCGATGCGCATCTTCTGATCCTTGCGCACGAAGATGCGTCCGGTTTCCGTGGAACTGTCCTTCACCACGTCGGTGTACTTGGTGTTTTCCAGGTCGGCAGTGAGGCTCTTAAAATCGGAGGCGGATTTGTCCATGATGGCGAGGACGCTCTCGGTGGTAGCCGTTCCCGCGTTTTGCTGTGCCCACAGGCGCGAAGCACAAGCCGCCGCACAGAACCCTATGAGGGCAGCAAGCCAAAATTTGCGTGTCAAAATGAGCCCCTGAGGCGGACGGACTGGCCGAAGAGTTCCGCTCGAATTAATCGTAGCACACAGGGACAGATGCACGAACGCGAGAGAATGTTTGCATCGTATAGCGCCGGAGGGGCGTGGCTAGCGATGAATCTCGACCTGGTAGGCGATAACGGTGCCGGCCTCGTCGCGCACCGGCTCAATCTTGGTGATGGAAAATCGGCCGTTCCGCAGGTCCGGCAAAGCCTTCTTCAAGGCGTTGTGCAGGTCGTTTTGCAGGGCCGGCGTTTGCTCGGGAGGGGCCAAGACGCGGGCGTCCACGCGGTAGGTCTGGCGCGCGTCGCGTTCCGACCCGGCTACCAGCGCGACTTGTCCCGAGGCGGCGGGGAGTCCAACTTGGGGCTCGTCGTGAAACCATTTCGGCGGCGTCGCTAGAACGAAAATCAGGATGACGATGACGGCGAGGTCGTATTGCCACGTGCCGCGCTCGTACGACCAGAAAAACGTTCGTCCGAGAATGGTTTTCAGGCTAGCCATCTTAGTCCGCGGGAATTCCGTCAACGATCACACCGTCGCGCATGTGCACGACGCGGTCGAAATAAGTGACCGCTTCCGGGTTATGGGTGATCATCACCACCGTCTGGCCAAGATCTTTGTTCAGCTGCCGCAGCATTTGCAGCACGATTTCGGAGTTCTTGGAGTCCAGGTTACCGGTTGGTTCGTCCGCGAGAAGGATTTTCGGCTCATTGATAATGGCACGCGCGATGGCCACGCGCTGCTGCTCGCCGCCCGAAAGCTCGGAAGGCTTGTGCTGCAGGCGGCCCTCCAGGCCCAGCATCTTGGTCACGACATCGAAGCGGTGCGGATCGAAGCCGTCACCGTGAATAAATTGCGCGATGGCGATGTTTCCCTTGGCGGTGAGCGTGGGCAGCAGATTGAAGCGCTGAAACACGAATCCGATTTTGTGGCGGCGCAGCTTGGTGCGCGCAGCGTCGCTCATGGTGGTCAAGTCGTTGCCGTCAACGAAGACATGGCCGCGAGAAGCTTGCGCCAGCCCTCCGATAACATAGAGGAGAGAAGACTTGCCGCACCCGGAAGGACCCATGACCGCGACCGATTCTCCTGGAGCGACCTGAAAGTTCACGCCCCGCAACGCCGGCACGTCGACCTTGCCCGCGCGATACAGCTTCCACAGACCTTCCGTTTTGAGTATCGACTCCACGCTGTTTTGCCTTGGAAAAATCAGCTTTTTTGAGAGTGTCCGTATTGTAGCCGCGTTTGCCATCCCTGCCTAGTTACGCACGGAACTGCCCGCGCGCCCTCTCCGAATCCTGTTTCCGTGTTCCTCAAACGTTGCGCTGCGTCTTGCTCTTCTTTAGTCGTAAGAAAGCGCTTCGACCGGATCTTTCCGGCTAGCCATCCACGCGGGATAAGCTGCCCCTAAAATCGCGCCGGTCAGCGCGATCCCCGCGGCCCGCAGGACCCATTCGGGCGTGATCAAGATGGACAACGTGGGAAAGCCCGCCAGAAACGCCGCGCGCACCGCATAGCTCAGCGCGACACCCGCCGCGATGCCGAAAACGCACAGCGCCGCTGATTCCGTCAACAGCGCGCGCACGATGAAAGCGCGATTCGCGCCGATCGATTTCAAGACGCCGATGTCGCGCGTGCGCTCGATCACCGTCGTGTACATGGTCAGAAAGATCACCAACAACCCGATGGAGATCGCCAGCGCGATCATCGCGTGAATGAACGTTTCCAGCCCCGGAATGTTGGTGGAAGTCATCAGCGAAAGGAAATCCTTGAGCGGCCGCACCGTATAGCCTGGCAGCACGCCGCGAATTTCATCCATTACGTCTTCGGTGTGCTCCGGGCGCGTACACTTGAGCAGGAAAATGGAGGCTTTGTCGCGCGCTCCCACCAGTTCCTGCAGCGTGGTGATGGGCACAAACAGCCTCGCGCCTTTTCCGTGCTCGATGATGGCGGCGACATGCCAGTCGTGGTTCAGCAGATTATAGGTGTCGCCAACCTTGATGTTCTTGGCGCGCGCTTCCCAGTCATCCACAAGCAGGTCGTCCGGTCCTTGCATGTCCTGCCCATGCAGGAAGACGAATCCTCCCGACACAGCGCGAAAGCTCTCGGGGTCGATGCCATAAATCACCTCGACGCCGCCGGTGGAATTGAATTGCAGGAGAGCGGGTGCGACCGCCTGCACATACTTCAGCTCTTCAAGTTTTTGGCCGATCTTGATCGGCATCGGGGAGCCGCTGAAGCCGAGAAAAATGGAAGCCGCCGGAGGCTGCAGCATCACGTCTGCGCCTATCCCCTGGATGCGCTTGGCGGTTTCGGTAAGCAGCCCGGAGGTCAGCCCGACAATCAGCACCACCAGCGCGACTTCGACGGCAACAGCCATCACCCCAATAAAAGTCCGAAGGGGCCGGTGCAACAAATTGCGAGCGACCAGTTCACCCATCATTTCTGCTTGTCCTCCGCGGAGTCGCCCACGGTCACGAGCTCGCTGCCGGCCGGTTGCTCGAGCTTGAAGCGATCCGCCGGTATGTCCACGTTGAACGTGATTTTCGTGACCTGCAAGTCCAGCTGGTAGTCGTCGTGTGGGCGGTCGATCCGGATGGCCCGAGGGAACGCGGTGACCTCGCCAGCGGGCGCCGCCGCTGGATGCTCCTGGTCCGCAACGAGCGGCTCCCAGTCCGACAAGTGCACGTCAGAGAGCAGCGCTCCCTTGGGACCGTAACCCTGCAGCCGTGACACCTGCAGGTTGGCGCGATCGAACCAGATCTTGCGCAAAATCTCTGTCCGGTAACCGCCTCGCAGCACCGTGAGCACGTAGTACCGCGCCGTTTCGTCATTAAACTCCTCGAACAGCACGGTCTCCTCTTTCCGAATCTCGGGCCACAACAGTGCGTCCAGCAAGTGCTGCGGCCGGAGGTTTTCGATGGGGTTGCTGCTGTTGCGCTCGGCCGCCACCTGCCCCACCAGGAACTTGTTTTTCGACGGAACCCATACGCGAAACATTTCGCCGTCGCTGGCCATGTCAAACACGGTCGTACCAACGACCGGCGCCTGGCCGATCACGCGAATTTCGGCCGGACGAGCCGCCAGCAAGAAAGCCTTGACCTCGTGATACTCCTCGATGATGCCGCTATATTTCGACCCAGCCGTGGGCTTCAGTTCGACGGTGGCATTTACGGTCTTCACGCCCAAGGCAATCTGGTTGTACTTGTCCAGTAACTCTTCGCGAGTGGCGTCCCGCACCACCGGCTTGGCGCTCTGGGGCACGGTGGTCTTGGTGCTGACGGAAGCTCCACCGTGGCATCCGGAGGAAAAGGCCGCCAGTGCCGCTCCTACCGTCCAAGCCGTCCAGGCCAGCGCACGTCGATTCAATGACTTGGATCTCTCAATAGGCAAGAGGAGCAATCTAGCAACCACCCCGGGTTCCGTCAATTTGGATGCCCGTCAATGTAGCAGGGTCACGAGGCCGGGGACAGGGATATCCGAGGCAATTTGGCCCTTGGATCCTCACCGGCGCTACCCGCCTCGATTCCACCCAGACTGATGCGCTTAAGTTCCCTATCGACGCAGCCCTTTTCGCGCCGGTGCTCATCCAAGACGACATGGGTGGGGTGAGTCCGGCGCCGAGCTATCGCCTTTTGTTTGCTATCGTTTTGGACAAATACCATCCGAAAGTACTATTGGAGCTTTTGTCGTCGGTACCACGGCCGTTTCTACCGCCGTACTATTGGAGTTTTTTCAGGGTTCAGCTTATTCTCGGTCGCGCGAACCTATAGAAACAGTCGAACGGCGCCTTGCGCGAAAACCAAGCCCGTCGGCTCCAGTCCATCGAAAGAAGGCAAGAATCGATGAAGAACTTTGTGCGTCTTTCCCTCCCGGTTATAGCATTCTCAGCCTTATCAGTAGTCTTAGGGCCACTTTCAGTCCACGCCCAGACCATCACCACGGTGGCAGGCGGCGGACCCGCGGGAGCCGCGGTCAGCCCAACCGCTGCGAGCATCGGCGCTCCTGCGGCCGTGCGCAAAGACTCTCTGGGTAACACGTACATCCTGGACAACGACTTTGGCCGGGTCTACAAGGTGGATACGAGCAGCCACCTGAGCGTCTTCGCGGGAAACGGAGTGACTGGGTTCAGCGGCGAAGGCGGGCCAGCGGTGGACGCGGCCATGAGCGGCCCCAGCGGCATGTGCATCGACGGGAGCAACAACGTCTATGTCGCCGACTCGGATAACGCGATTATTCGCGAGATTGTCGTGACGGCAGTGGCCGGAAAGACCGTTGGCGACATTTATACCGTCGCTGGCGTGCAGACCGAGACCGACTACACCTACGGCGGGGACGGCGGTCCGGCAACTAGCGCCAACCTGCACTTCCCGGATGGCTGTTCGTTCGATACTCACGGAAACCTGTACATCGCCGACCGCGGAAACAATGCGATCCGCGTGGTCATCGGCACCACCAACGTTCCTCCGGTCGGCCTGACAGGGACCACCGCCGGAAATATCTATCTCTATACAGGCGCGACCCCCACCGGTGGTAACCCTCCGGCGGTCGGCTACGCCGCCAACGGCACGGCGACGGTCGGTGCTGCTCTCAACGGTCCTTTTGATGTGTTCGTGGATCCAAGCAACAACGTCTTCATCGCCGACCTCGGAAACCCGAACACCACGTCAAACCAGGTCATCCGCGAAGTGCCGGCCACAGCCCAGACCTCGCCTTTCGCGATGGTCGCGGGCGAGATCTACACCGTCGCAGGAACCAAGCAGGTAAGCGGTCCCGCCACGAGCGGAGTCGTCGCGACATCGGCTACGTTGAATGGGCCCGAGGGCCTTTTCGTCGACGCGAATGGGAACCTGTTTTTCTCTGACATCGGCAACCAGGTGATCCGCGAAGTCGCGGGCAAGACACCCAGCACTGGAATGACCACGGGCGACATCTACACCGTTGCGGGCAACGGCAACCAAGGCTACTCCGGTGACGGCGGTCTCGCGCTCAGCGCCAGCTTTAGCAACCCGGCTGGCACCTATGTTGATTCCACCGGACTCTACGTCGCCGATTCCACAGACGACGTCATCCGCCTGGTCAGCAGCACTACTGGTAACTACACGACCGAAACCATTAGCACCTTCGCGGGCAACGGCGTGCCGTCTTTCTACAACGCTACGCCTGCGACCGCTGCAGAGCTGGACTTCCCGGGTGGCCTCGCCGTCGATTCGACCGGGGACCTGATCATCGCCGACGTAGGCGCGGGTGGCGAGCAGAGCTTGATTCGTAAGGTCGCCAGCCCGATTTCGACCGGCGCGCTGACCACTTTGGTTGGAGGGCCCGGATTCAGCGGCTTCCTGAACAACAACACGACCGATCCAACCTTTCCGGCTAACGTCGTCAACGACGCAGAGGGTGTCTTCGTCGATCCTTCTGGAAACGTATTCATCGCCGATACCCTTAACTGCATCGTTCGCGAACTCTCGGCTGGCGTGATGACCACCATCGCAGGCATCGAGCCGACGGCTTCCGCCGATTTTCCCGCTAGCACTCCCAACTGCGGATTCACCTCCAGCGGCGGAACCGCACTCACTACCAAGCTCGGCACCGTGAATTCGGTCGCTCTCGACACTTTCGGCGATGTCTTCTTCTCCGACTCGACCAATAACGTAATTTGGGAAGTTCCGAAGAATACCGTCGGCAGCCTGACCGCCGGCAACGCCTACGTCGTCGTTGGCACCCAGAGCACCACCGGGGCCTTTGGCGGTGAAGGCGGCGTCGCGACGGCCGCGAAGCTCAATAAGCCCACCGGAATCTACTTCGACGTTTACGGAAACCTGTTCATCGCCGACACCGGCAACAATCTCGTTCGCGAAGTTCCTTCGGACAATACCGGCGCCATGACCGCCGGCAACATTTACACCGTCGCCGGAGACGTCGCCGGCCAATCTGCCGGATACAGTGGCAACAACGGCCCGGCGACCAGCGCGCAACTCAACGCGCCCTACACGATGGTTGTCGATAACGCCGAGAACATTTTTATCGCCGACACCAGCAACCAGGTCATTCGCCAGGTTGCGGGAACCGCCGCGGGCAAGACCAAGGGTGACATCTACACCGTGGTCGGCACCAACGTCGAGGGTTTCGCAGGCGACGGCGGCGCGGCTACTTCCGCGCAGCTCGACACTCCTCAAGGTCTGGCCATCGATGGCAGTGGCGACCTGCTCATCAGCGACGGGAGCAACAATCGCGTGCGCAGCGTCTCGGCAATCGCCAACGTTTCGGCGGTTCCGGTCGCGAGCTTCGACGCAACTAGCCTGACCTTCCTGCCTCAGCCGGTAAATATTCCTTCGACGGCTCAAGTCGTGAAGCTCTCCAACAACGGCGGCGCGAACCTGACCGGCATTGCCGTCACCATCACCGGCACCGGCGCGGCAGACTTCGCCCAGACCAATACTTGCACCGCCACATTGGCGGCAGGCGCCAACTGCACCATCTCCGTGACGTTTACGCCCTCGGCAGTCGCCCCCTTCAGTGCCAGCCTGTCGATCGCAGATAACGCCTTCGGCAACCCGCAGACCGTGGCACTCAGCGGCACCGGTCAAGTCGGCACGCCCGTGGCCGTGGTGACCCCCAACCCCATCGCGTTCACCCCGCAAACCGTTGGTGTCGCCTCGACCGCGCTTCCAGTTACCGTGAGCAACGCCACCGGTACCGGCGTGCTCACCATTTCCAGCATCGGCTTCACCGGCACCAACGCGACCGACTTCTCGCAGACCAACACCTGCGGCACCCTCCCGGCAGCCGTCGCCGCGGGTGCCAGCTGCACCATCAACGTCGTATTTAACCCGACCTCGGTGACTCCGGCGGGCCGCACGGCGAACCTGGTGGTAACCGACACCGCCGCCAACAGTCCGCAGACGGTGCCCATCACCGGCACGGCAATCCAGGCTGCCATCAGCTTTAATCCGACCAGCCTGACGTTCGCCAGCCAGAGCGCGGGTACTTCATCCGCGGCCCAGGCGATCACCGTGACGGACTCCGGCACAGCGCCCATCACGTTTGGCGCCACCGCCATCACCATCGCCGGTCCCAACGCTTCGGACTTCAGCCTCTCGCCCGCTTCCACTTGCGGTGCGACTCTGGCTGCGGCCGCGACTTGCACCATTAGCGTGACCTACAAACCCGCGGCCGCCGGCACCAGCACCGCCATGGTGGTCGTCGCCGACAACGTTTCCACCGGCTCACAAACCATCAACCTGAGCGGCACCGCCACCGCCGCGGCGCTCACGCTGAACCTCGGAGCAGCCTCTGGCAGCTCCTTGTCGCAAACCGTCACGGCTGGCCAGACCGCCACCTACAGCTTGCAGATCAGCGCAAATCAGAACGTTAGCGTAACGTTTGCCTGCTCTGGCGCTCCTACGGCCGCCACTTGCAATGTTCCAACCACCGCGGTCGCAGTCACCGCCGGAACACCGGCAGCTGTTCCCGTCACCCTCACCACTACCGCCAACGGCTTGCTTGTTCCGCAATCCGAACCGGCGACCAGAATGCAGCTGCCAACTGGAATCCCGATGTTGCCTATCTCCGTGCTGGCTGTGCTCCTGCTGATCGTCGCCCTGCTGGCCACAACGCAGAGTCCTGCGGGGCGCCTGCGCGTCGCTCGCGTGGCGCTCTCCGCCTGCCTGGTGCTGATGCCCATCGTGGCGGCCACATTACTCGTTGGTTGCGGCGGCGGATCAAGCTCCGCTCCTCCGCCTCCCCCGCAGACCGGAACGCCCGCGGGCACCTACACAATCGTGGTCACTGCCACGTCGGGCAGCACCACAGGAACCTCCAACTTGACGTTGATCGTCCAGTAAGCAATCACACATCGGGGCATCCCAGCGATGCCCTGACCTTCTCTTCCAGCGGCGCCTTTCGCAATCTTGCGGAAGGCGCCGCCGCCTTTTCCACAGTTACCGTCGCGGCACAATGCACGGTTGAGGAAAACGGCCGTTGTAGTGGCCGGTCTTCAGACCGGTCACCGCACCGTTGGGCCTCAACAAACCTGTCATCCCGAGCCTGCCTGCTGCAGGCAGGCAAAGCGAGGGATCTGCTTTTGACTTCTCTTTTGATTTTTCCTATTGACACTCTGTAGGAGCCGTTCCATTCTCCTATAGAATTACTGTAGGAGACCTCCCTTGCCTCCCGACCAAACGAACCTTCTGCAAGGCACCCTCGACATGATGATCCTGAAATCCCTGGCCCTCACCGAAATGCACGGCCTGGGCATCGCCCGCCGCATCGAGCAGATTACCAAGGGCACCTTTCAGGTGAAGCCCGGCTCTCTGTTCCCCTCCCTGCACCGCATGGAAGAAGAAGGCTGGCTCACCTCCACCTGGGGCGAGTCCGAAAATAATCGCCGGGCCAAATACTACAAGCTCACCGGCTCAGGCCGCCGCCAACTCGAAACCGAAACCAAACGCTGGGGCCGCATATCCCTGGCCATCGCCCGCGCCCTCGAAACTTCGTAAAAGGAGAAATCACATGCGCGCGCTCCCGCACCTGACCAGCTTTCTGCGAAATCTGTTCCGCCGAAAGCAAGCCGACCAGGACCTCGACGAAGAAGTCCGCTCCTACGTGGCATTGCTCACCGAGGAAAAAATCGCCGTAGGCATGAGCCGAGAACAGGCGCGCCGCCAAGCCCGCATCGAACTAGGGGGTCTCGAGCAAGTGAAAGAGCAGGTCCGTGACAACCGCGCGGGAGCCTGGTTCGATTCCCTTCTCCTCGACGTGCGCTACGCTCTGCGTATGCTGCGAAAAGCCCCCGGCTTCACAACAGTCGCCGTACTCACCCTCGCCCTCGGCATCGGCGCGAACACCGCGATCTTCACCATGACGAATGGCCTAATGCTGCACACGCTCCCCGTGCGCGATCCAGGGCAGATCGTCGAACTCCTCCACCACTATCCCGGCGAGCCTGAACCTGGGTTCAACGGCTTCTCGTGGGACGCCTACCAGACCATACGCGAGGGCAATCATGTCTTCTCGGACCTGATCGTCGGGGCTGTGAACTTCTTCACCGTTAGCGCGGATAACCTGCAGCCGCAGACCGTGTTCGGCGGAGCCGTGGGAGGAACTTTCTTTCAAGCGCTCGGGGTGCGGGCCGCGGCAGGTCGCCTAATCGGCCCCGAAGACGTATACATGGGCGATCACGCCCCAGTAGCCGTCGTGAGCTGGTCATTCTGGAAGTCCCGGTTCGATTTCGATCCTCGCGTCATCGGCAAGAAAATCGTCATCGATGACGCTCCGGTTACCATCGTCGGCGTGGCGCAACGCGGCTTTTACGGGCTCAGTTACGAAGCGCAGCAAGACATTTGGTGGCCTATATCGCTTGGCCCTTCTCCCGGATGGGGATTCGGATTGTTAGCGCGACTGAAACCCGGCGTTTCCCTGGAACAAGCCCGAGCGGAAATGGCGGTGCTTTCCCAAACGGTTGTGAATGCCCCCGACGCGGGGCCATTCGTCAGACAAATGAAACTCCGAATTGAGCCCGCGGCAAACGGCGTCACGACGCCTCTGAGCCAGATGCTCTCGACACCGCTAACGGTCCTGATGGCAACGGTAGGCCTGCTGCTGCTCCTTGCCTGCGCGAATTTAGCAGGGCTGCTCTTGGCCCGCGGAGCATCGCGCCAGCACGAAATGGCCGTGCGTGCCTGCCTCGGAGCGCCTCGCGCTCGCTTGCTGCGCCAAACGCTCACCGAATCGCTGTTGCTGTCGCTGGTCGGATGCGCCGTTGGCATCTTCGTGGCCTACTTTGCAGCTCACGCGCTGATCCGCGTCTTCGCATCAGGCAGGTTCATCGTGGGGGCGCCGGTGCACTTTGAGGCTCTGACAAACCCAGATGCACACGTGCTGTTGTTCACTCTGGCGATCGCGCTACTCACGGGACTCCTGTGCGGAGCGGCACCCGCTATGAGCGCCTCGAACACCATACCGGCGTCCGCGCTGCAGCAGGCATCGCGCATCGGAGAATCCAAGTCGCGGCGGCTGTTCGGCAAGGGCCTCGTTGCTTCGCAAGTGGCGCTTTCCCTCGTGCTTATGAGTTCGGCGGGCCTGTTTGTGGAAGATCTGCGGCAGCTTCGGAACCTGAATCTGGGATTCGAGCGCAATAAGCTACTGCTGGTCACGCTCGATTTCGCGCACGGCGGTTACGACGCTGCGCATTTCTCGCGCCTGTCGCAAGAGCTGGTGATGCGGCTGGACGCCATTCCCGGCGTAAACTCGGCCACCTTCAGTAACATGAGTCCAATGGAGGGCCCCGCCGCCTCGAGCTTCGCATCTGCGGAAGACCATCCGGAAAAGCAGACCCAGGTCTTCATCAATTATGTTGCCCCGGCCTACTTCGAGACGTATGGCACGCCATTTCTCGCCGGTCGCGATTTTTCCGCACGCGACCAGGCCGGCTCCTCTGTCGCAATTATCAACGAGACCGCTGCTCGCGACTGCTTTGGGAACGAAAACCCCATCGGAAGACACATCACTCTGAGCCATATCACCTTGACGAAAGGCGAAAGGACCTATGAGGTGGTCGGAGTCGTCCGCGACGCCAAATACAACGATCTCGAGCAAGCCGCGCCGCCTACGATCTATCCTGACCTTCTTCAACAGGGCTACGTAGGTTCTCAGCATTCTCAGCTGGCGATCCGCACGAGAACCGATCCCGGCGGAATTGTCGGCGCGGTTCGCCAAACCGAAGCCTCTGTGTTGAAGACGGTTCCCATCGTTCGGACGATAACGATGAACGAGCAGATCGATTCGACCATCGTTCCACAGCGGTTGATTGCCATGCTTTCCGCAGCCTTCGGCGCGCTCGCCGCGCTGCTCGCAGCCATCGGCCTGTACGGCCTACTCGCGTTCACGATCGCGCGGCGCACCCATGAGATCGGCGTTCGCATGGCGCTCGGTGCAGCAGCGACTGACGTTATGCGCATAGTCCTTCGCGGCGCCCTGTGGATGGTCTGCGCTGGTCTCGCTATCGGAGCACCCCTTGCGTTCTGGGGAAAACGCGTAGCCGCCAGCCTCATCCCCGGCCTGCCAGCAGCCAGCCCTCTTCCAATTGCCGTTGCCGCCGCAATAATGATCGCGGTCGGTTTGATTGCTGCCTACTTGCCCGCGCGCCGCGCCATGCGCGTCGATCCCATGGTCGCCCTGCGTCACGAGTAAGATATGCTGCACCCTGAACTAGTCTCTCGGTCAATTCTCACGATCATATTCGCCAGAAATAGCGGGCCTCTAGACGAGGGGCATCCTGTTCGACGCATTTCGTGCGAAACGTACCGATCATGTGAACACCCTTCGATCGTTAGTGGGGGCGGGCGATGTAGACGTCGAAACGCTGGACGGCGGGGCGGACTCGGCGGATGACTTCGGTGGGCCAGAGGGTTTTGCTCAGCAGGGTGACCCAGCCGTCTTCGGGTTCGCAGACGGCGCAGAAGGTGTAGCGCTCGTAGGCGGTTTGGTAGGCGTCGAGACCGCGGTGGGAGAGCGCCTTCTCGAGGGCGGCGTCGGGTTCTTCGACTGCGGCGCCTGCGCGGACGCCGAAGGTTTCTCCCTCGAAGCGCTCGAAGATTTGCTCGAGTTGCGTTTCGGTCGGCTGGCGAAGAACGATGCAGCGCTCGGCGGCTTCGCGGAAGTGAATTTCGTACATTTTGCAGAAGTCGCGAACGCGGTCCACGTGACTGAAGAAATCGATCACGAAGGCCTCGTTGGCTGCCAGCGCCGGAAACGTTGCGGCCCAGATGGCCGCGGCTTCCTTGCCCTTTACCGGCTCGCGGCTTTCGGTTCCCAACAGTTCGAGCCCGACCGCTTTAATTTCCGCGCCGAGATCGAGTGTCTCTACGTCGAGCGAGAACGGCGGGAGATCGAGTGCTCCGCTGCCGAGCGGAGCATTGCCGGTCGCGCTCATCCCACCGGCTCCGTTTCCTGTTCTTCGGGCGGAAATTTTGCCTGGAACTCTGGCGATTGTTTTCGGACATCCAGCCAATCAAAGAAAACGTCGGGCGTTTCCAGCCAGATGCGGAACCAGTTGGCGATCTCTTCTTTTTCCGCGCGTTTCTGCGGCTCGACCTTGTGATTTCGCGCGATCATTTCGGCGCGGCGCTTCCCGAGACGTCCGACGTTCAGCACCCGCCCAGCAGCAGCATGTTCTCCTTTGGCCTGGAACTTCCGCATGAGCTCGTCGAGGCGCATAATGCTGACTTCGGCGTCTTCCAGCGTCTTGAAGTGCAGCAGGTCTTCAAATTCCTCTTCGTACTGATCCTCGGCTTCTTCCTGGAGGGAAAGCGCGACCTTGATACCGGCGGTTTTCAGAACGTCGGCGATGTAGTCGTTCCCGGTTTTGCCTTCTTCGCCGTATTCCGCCATGAGACGCCGGCGCAACTGGTCGATTTCCGCGGGCGTGAATTGCTGTGCGCCGATCTCGCGGGCCGCTTGCAAGATGAGTTCTTTTTTCGTTTTCAGCGAGTCATTCATTGGGTTGCGCCTCGGTGCTGTGGGCGCTCGGAATTTTTTGCGGTCGGCGGGGACGGCTCCGGCGTTGCCGGAGGCTGAGTCGCCGCGGGCCCCTTCAAAAGTTGCCGGTACTTGGTGACGTTACGATTGTGCTCCTCGAGCGTCGCGGCAAAAAAGTGGCCGCCTTGCGTGTTCGCCACAAAATAAAGAAAAGACGTTTTCGTGGGCGTCATGGCCGCGCGTAGAGATTCTTCTCCCGGATTGCCGATGGGGCCCGGCGGCAGCCCGGAGTGCTCGTAGGTGTTATAGAGCGAATCGACTTTCAAGTCCGCCCCGGTGAGCGTGCCATTGTATTGGCCGGTCTGCTCCAGCGCGTAGATCACGGTGGGATCGCATTGCAGCCGCATATTTTTGCCCAACCGGTTTTCAAATACGCCTGACACCAGCGGCCGCTCTTCAGGTTTCGGCGTTTCCCGTTCGACGAGCGATGCCAGTGTAACCAAATGCTCGGTGAGTCCGCTGGCGGGCGCGATCTGCGCCGTCGAGCGGATTCGCGACCATTCTTCTTTGAACTTTTTCACCATCTCCGCCGTCAATTCATTGGCCGCGGGATGCCGTGGCAGATTATACGTGGCCGGGTACAGAAATCCTTCCAAAGTTTTAGCGTCCGGGGCGAGATCATGAATTAGTTCGGGATTTTTTGCGGCCGTCAAGAATTCGGTCGCGCTCATGAATTTTCCAGCTTGCAGGTCGCGCGCGATGTCGAACATCGTTTCGCCCTCGCGCACCGTGAAGGGCTGCTCGTAAATATGGCCGTCGGCAATTCGCCAGAATACATCGTGACCCGAAATCGGCTGATCGAAGAAATATTCGCCGGCCTGCAATCGGCGCTTGGGATGCCGCCGCGCATAAATCTCAAACGCAATGGCGCTGCGCACCACGTCGTTTTGTGCGAGCAAACGCGATACGGTCCGGCTCGACGCACCGTGCGGCAGATCGACGAACACGCCCTCGGCGGGAAACCCACGGTACGGCCGCTCGACGCTAAACCACAAATACGCGCCAACGGCGGCGGCCACGATCAACAGGAGCACTATAAGTCTTCCGAGAGTTCTCAAGTTAGCCGCGTTTCCCCGTCAACGAGATTCCGACCACTACCGATACCAACATACCTTAGATGCTTTTCCCGGCGATTTGCTCACGCGCCAAATATTCCTTCAAGATTACCGCGGCAGCCATGGCATCCACGGAGGCGCGTGTCGATTCCCTGCGCTTTTTGTGCGAGGTCTTGGCATCGTCGTGAAAAGCCTTGCCGGAGTGGTCTTCGAGAAGGCGTTCCGCTTCCCAACTGGTCAGCCGCTCGTCCACCATTTCCACGGGGATGCCGAGTTGTTTGCGGACGCGCTCGCCAAAGCGGCTCGCTTCTTCGGCCATTTCGCCGCGCGATCCGTCGAGGCGCAGCGGCAATCCTACGACAATTTGCATGACGCCGTGGGTGCGCACGATTTCGCGTAGGCGGCGCATGTCTTCGTTGCGGTTGATGCGCTTCAGCGTGTCCAGCGGACGAGGCAGCGCGGTTTGGGCGTCGGCCAGCGCTAAACCGATGCGCGCGCGGCCGTAGTCTATTCCTAGAATGCCGGTTCGGCGGATTTCGCCCGGCATTCTTTCTTCAAGGCTACGGTCGGATGTCATCACGCTTCCAGTATACCGGGAAGGCACGCGATAGAGATTCTATGGTGCGAATTCGGCGTTATTGCGTAGTTTGATTTTCTCCTTTCGGTGCAATTCTAATTCCCTCACGGACCGATCTGAAGATCGGCCACTACACGCTACGGTTTGCGGCCGTGGGTGCCGTTTTGCCAGGATTCCCAGGCGCCTTGTTGTTTCATTTTTTCGTCGAGGCCGGTGTCGATTAGTTGCTGGTCGATTTCGGCGCGGGAGAGGCGCTTGCCCAGGGGTTCGGCGCGGTCGGCTACGCCCCAGGCGGTTACGGCAGCGATGGCGGCGTTGATTTTCAGTTCGCGGATATCGACTTTGTCGAAGGTGTCGGACGCGGCGTGATAGTTGGGCAGATAGTTGGCTTCGTCCTGATTGGCAATCATCGTGGGGACACCGTCGAGGACGAAGTCCCAGTTGTCGGTGCCAATGTCGCCGTCTAACGTGTGGCGATTTACGTCCCAGGAGCTAAGCGGTTTCAGGATTTCTTCCAGAGCGTCTCGAATGTCGCGGCGGCCACTTAGCGAATAGCCGCTGACGCGGCCGATTCCGGAATCGAAGATAATGACGCCGCGAATTTTGTCCATTTCCGCGCGGTGGGCTGCGACGTATTGCCAGGAGCCGACCATGCCTTGTTCTTCACCGGTGAAGAGGGCGAAGCGGATGGTGCGGCGCGGGACCAGGCCGGTGGCGCGGATGGCGCGAGCTGATTCGATGACCATGGCGGCGTTGCAGCCGTTGTCCAGCGCTCCGGTGCCCAGCTCCCAGGAATCGAGATGGGCGCCAAGAATCACGGATTCGTCGGGTTTTTCGCGGCCGCGAATTTCGCCGATGACGTTGTATTGGTCGACGGGACCGCCAATCTTGTTCGGCATCGTGAAGTGCACGCGAACTTTGCCGGGATAAGCGGCGATGGTACGTGCGAGATGCATGGCGTCTTCGCGCGCGACCACCGCTTGTGGAATCACATCGATCTGGCCGTCGCCGACGTTGGTATGCCGATAGAGAAGGAGGCGTTCGCGCGCGCCCATCCACAGAATCGCGGAGGCGCCACCGGTCAGCGCGCGATTGATGATGGCCGGCGGCAATGCGTATTCGTTGAAGAGATCGTTCCAGGTGGAACCGATCTCTGTGGAGACCAGAAGGATTGCGCCTTTGACGGAGTTGCCGGCTTTGGCGAAATCGTCTGTGGTGCCAAAGCCAACATCGATGAGGCTCGCTTCGATGCCGCCGGTTGGCGTTGCGGGCGACCAGCCTTCAGCGACCAAGCGCACGGGAAATTTTTCGGGGCCGAGGAGTTCGAGGCGCGTGTCGCCTTCGCTCCAGGTACTTGCGAGCTTGTATTTCTCGGTGTGGACCTCGATGCCAGCGGCGCGAAATGCGGCGAGCGCCCAATCGATGGCTTTCGCCATTTCGGGCGAGCCGGTGACGCGACCGCCGATTTCGTCGGTGAGGCGGCGAAGATTTTCTTCCATGGGCGACGGGCCCATGACCTGGGGGAGGATCTTGGCGGCGGCTTCGGCGCAGGAGGCTTCGGTAGCGGTGCAGGCTTGGGCGGACGAGGAGGACTTGGCCAGCGGGTCGGATTTCAATGGCGGGAGCTGAGCGGACAGAGGCGAAGTAAGGAAGCAAAGAAGTAATGAAGTAATGAGAAGAGCGCAGAGCCGCATTACACCGCACCTTGGTGGAGTGGATGGGCCGAAAGCTCGGACAGGAGCAATGTAAGGAAGTAAAGAAGTAATGAGGTAACAAGAAGATGGCCGCGGCGCAATACACCGCACCTTGATGGAGGGATTTGCCGAGCTGCAGAATGGTTGGCCATGGGGGCGGGCGAAGTATAGCGCAGGAGGCGAGTTCTGGCCCGCGTGTTGGCTGACGATCGGTCAGGATGTGTTTGGCCCGGAAGACAGCTAGGAACGGCGATGCGACAAGTTCTGGTTAACATATTACGCCCCTCCCCCCGCCTTTTTTCGTAAGTGCGGATTCTAAAGGACTTTAAGTCTTTTGTTTTGGAAGTGCGGATTACAAAGGGGTTACGGGCGCATTTCTTGGAAGTGCGGATTCTAAAGGGGTTGTGGGAATTCGCGGGAAGGACGCGGAAGTTTGGAAAAAGTGAGCGGCTTGTTCGAACGATAAATTGAGCTAACACAAAAAAGCATAGCACACTATTTACCAGATGTCAAGTAATAACTTTATGGCTATTCGAATGACGCGAGGGTTTCCCGAGGCCGCCGTCGTGACGGCGCCGGCAGACTGAGCAATAGAGACCCGAAGACACGCATAGTAAGATACCGGCATGACAACCGGACAGAACGCAACGGAGTTCCGCGCGCCGAGCCGCGTCGAAGCGTTGTTCAACCAGGTTATGGGATTTTTGGCAGGGCTTGGAGTTGGGCCCAAGTTCATCTATTTGTTGCAGGTGCGGGGGCGGAAGACGGGACGGATTTACTCGACGCCGGTGAACTTGATGGAGGTTGGCGGGAAACAGATTTTGGTGGCGCCGCGGGGGCGGACGCAGTGGGTGCGGAACGCAGAGGCAGTGGGAGAGATCACGCTGAAGAGAGGGAGTTTCCGGCGGAGCTTCCGGTTGCGGGTTATTGCGGACGGAGACAAACCGGAGTTGCTGAAGACGTATCTGGATCGATACGCGTCGGCGGTGCAGAAGTTTTTTCCAGTGGCGGCGGGATCGCCGGCGGAGGCGTTTCGCGGGGTGGCGGGAAACTATCCGGTATTCGAATTGGTGCTGAAGGCGGAAGTTAGAGGTTAGAGGTTAGAGGTTAGAAGGAGGAAGGAGGAAGGGGGGAAGGGAGAGGGAGGCAAGGAAAAAGAAGGAAGGAAAGAAGGAAGGAAGCAAGGAAGAAAAGGAAGGAAGCTGGTCTTGATACTGAAAGCGAGTTGGCGGCGGCTTGCCAGATTTGTGGTGGGTCTGATGATCGCGGGCACGTTTTGTGGCGGGAGCTTTGCGCAGGCGCCTGCAGTTATTACGGCGGTTCAGCCGGTTACTGCTGGGATGTTCGAGTTTCATAGCGGGTTTTGGATCAACCTGCATCATTTCCTTTACTTACAGGCGTTGCCACCGGACCGGTTGCGGCGACCGATTGCTGAAACCGAGCCGGAATATCGAGGCGGTTGGGATCCGGCGGTGGCGTTTTATCGGGATCGCCTGGTGTCGCGCGATTTGCTGACGGATGAGTTGATGATGCGGATCGATTCTTATCTGGCGCGAATGGAAGGCGCAGCTACGATCAAGGGCGACGTGATTGGGGAAGAATTGGCCGGAGTGTTGAATGCGGCTGCTCCGATTTACAGACAGCAGTGGTGGGAGCGGCATAATGCGACGAACCTGTTCTGGATCCAGTTGGCGCAGCCCCTGGTGGTGAAGCTCGGGGAACAAATGCGGGTGCAACTGGCGAAGGCGTACGAGGCGGAATGGCCTGCGCAACCCATTCGAGTCGACGTTGCGGTGTATGCGAATTGGGCCGGGGCTTATACGAATACGGATGCCGATGGGCAGGTGCATACGATCTTGTCCAGTGAGAATGCCGGATATCAAGGATTTGGGGCGCTGGAGATGCTATATCACGAGGCTTCGCATGGGATTGTGAATGGACGGAGCGGCAAACTGGGAGAGGCAATTCAGAGTGCGGCGAAGAAGAATAATATCGGGGTGCCGGAGGATTTTTGGCACGCCTTGATTTTTTATACGGCCGGGGAGTTTGCGCGGCGGGATCTGGACGCTTTGGGTGTGCACGATTTTGAGCCTTTGGCAGACAAGCGCAGGTTGTGGGTTGGGGCTTGGCAGGATTACCGGAGTTTATTGTCGGTTTTTTGGCGGGCGCATATGGATGGGAAGATTTCGATGGATGAGGCGTTGGGGAAGATTATGGATGGGTTGGCGGTGGTGCAGGGGAAACAAACCCTCCAACGTTAGGTTTGGCGTATCAAACCATCTTAGACAAAAGGAAAAGGAGAAGTTTCATGTCAAAAGCATGGTTGGTAACGGGCAGCGCAAGCGGTTTAGGCCGGAACATCGCTGAAGCCGTCCTCGCATCAGGCGATCGACTCGTTGCAACCGCCCGCGATCCCCGCCGCCTCGAAGACCTGGTAAAGAAATACGGAGATCAGGTTCGGACAGCGGCTCTCGACGTGGTCGATGAAAGCGCCGCCCAGGCGGCCGTGCAGATGGCGGTGGTGGCGTTCGGGCGTCTCGATGTCGTCGTCAATAACGCAGGCTACGGCGATATTGCACCATTCGAGCAGTTGAGTTCGGAGCGGTTCAAGGCGGTGGTTGACACTAATTTTTATGGAGTCGTCAACGTGAGCCGCGCGGCGATACCGATTATGCGAAAGCAAAAGAGCGGGTGCATTCTTCAGATATCCTCGGTCGGCGGCCGATTGGCGCGGCCTGGCAGTTCACCGTATCACGCGGCGAAGTGGGCCGTGGGAGGATTTACGGAATCCCTTGCCCAGGAAGTGGCTCCGTTTGGCGTGAAAGTGTGCGCGCTCGAACCGGGCGGGATGCGAACGAACTGGGGCGTTCGCGCGAACCAAGACACGCCTGACTTGCTTCCGGACTATGAACCGTCCGTGGGCGAAGTTGCCAAGGCGCTGAAGTCTTATTGGGGGCACGAGATCAGCGACCCGGTCAAGGTAGCTCAGGTTGTCCTTCACCTGGCTGCCAGCGATCGTCTCCCTGCACATCTTCTGATCGGCAGCGACGCCGTTCGCTTCGCCGGCGAAGCCGAGGCGACGCGCGCAGCCGACGCGGCCCACTGGCGCGAAATCAGCTTGTCGACAGATTTTGACGCCCCCACGGCATTGCCTTCTGTGCGCTTCTAAACAATCCTCGTTAGAATCCTTCCCCTTATGAAAATGACGCGACGATTGTTTGCAATCCTGTTCCTGCTCTCCGCTCCATTACTTTTGTTTTCGCGGGTGCAAACGCCGGAAAAGCCCACTTAGTAGGTGGTGACGATCTTGCCGAGATGGGGCGCAGCAGTGCTGCGCCCCTACAACGGATTCGCTTCGATTGCGACGCGCGCGCTTCAGGATTTGCTGGTTAAGGATGGCGTTTCTTGGACCTGGGGTGCGGCTTCGTTTAAGCGGAATTCTTTGTGGAGGGCGGCTAGGGCTCTTTGCATGGAGTCTTTCTGCACTACTAGGGAGATGTTGTATTCGGAAGAACCCTGAGCGATGGCCATGATGTTTACGTTTTCGCGGCCCAGGGCGGTGAAGGTGCGGCCTGCTACTCCGGGAATGCCGCGCATATTTTCGCCGACTACGGCGACGACGGCTATGTCCGGATTGCCGGTGACGTGCTCTACGGTTTGTTCGGCGATTTCTGGGGCGAAGGCGTCGCGGAGGGCTTTGAGAGTGCGCTTTTCGTCGGGAGTGGCGATTACGAAGCAGATGTCGTTTTGCGAGGAGGATTGGGAGACCAGAAAGACGTTGGTGCGGGTTTCGGAGGTGGCGGCGAAGGAACGGGCGAGGACATCGGGTAGGCCGACTATGCCAGGGCCACCTACCGTTACAAGGGTTACGTCGCGGATGGCAGTGAGGGCTTTGACGCCGCCGCCGGTGGACATGCCTTCGGCGGTGATTTTTGTGCCGGGCTTTTCGGGGGCGAAGGTGTTGCGGATCCAGACGGGGACGCGTGCGGCGGTTACGGGCCGCAATGTGTTCGGATGCAGGACCTTGGCGCCGAAGTAGGCTAGCTCGGCGGCTTCGTTGTAGGAAATTTCGGGGATGGTGCGGGCTTCGGGGACGAGGCGGGGGTCGGCGGTTTTTACGCCGTCGACGTCGGTCCAGATTACGGTTTCCTGGGCGCCGAGTGCCGCGCCTAATATGGTGGCGGAATAGTCGGAACCGCCGCGACCTAGCGTGGTTTGCACGCCTTCCGGCGTGGCAGCGATAAATCCAGTGACAATCGGGACGATACCCTGATCGAGTAGCGGACGGAGGCGCGCTTCGGCACGAATGCGTGTGGGGGACATGAGAGGCTCGGCGCGGCCGTGGTGGTGATCGGTGACGATTAATTCGGTGGCGGAAATGGCTACGGCACGGATGTTCAGTTCGTTGACGGCGGCGGAGACGAGTGGGGCGGAGAGGCGCTCGCCGATTCCGGAGATTACGTCGAGGGCACGAGGGGTTAGCTCACGGAGTAAAGCCGTGCCGCGGAGGAGGCGGTCGAGTTCATCGAGGACGTCCTGGCAGACGGCGGCTACTTTGGCGCGGGCCGGCTGGTTGGTAACGAGAGATTCCAGCGCGGTGAGGTGTTGGGTGAGGAGTTCGCTGGCTAGCTGGGGGATGAAGTCTTGCTCGCCTTGTTCGGCGCGGTGGGCGGAGTGCACGAGGCGATTGGTTACGCCGCTCATGGCGGAGACGACTACGACCACGGATTGCCGAGCAGCGGCCGCGTGGACTATTGCGGCGGCGCGGCGGATGCAGTCGGCGGCGCCGACGGAGGTGCCGCCGAATTTCATGACTTGGAGGGCGAGTTTCATTTCGCTTACCGGATCGTCTTAGTTTCGCATAGGAGTTGCGATTGGCTTGATGCGAAGACAGGCTGCGTTACGTGATGTTCAATTGGTTGGTGCCGGGAAGGCTGGCAAGGCGCAGTGACCTTGGCTGGGCGGAGCAAGCCCCGCCCCCACAAGGGAGAAACGGCCGCGGCTAGATTTTTTGGAGTTTCCAGCGGCCGCGGCGGAAGAGGATTACGCCGGCTACGGCGATGGCTCCTTCGGCGACTACGATGGAGATGAAGACGCCGTTGGAGTGGAGGTGGGCTGGGATGGCCAGGGCGTAGGCCAGCGGAATCTCGATGAACCAGAAGCCGAAGAGATTCACGAAGGTGGGGGTGATGGTGTCGCCGGCGCCGTTGAAGGCTTGCAGCATGACCATGCCGTAGGCGTAGCCGATGTTGCCGTAGCTGATGATTCGCAGACACGACGCGGCCAGCGGAATGACTTGGGGATCGTTGGTGAAGAGGCGCACGACCGGCTCGGCAAAGATCATGAAGAAGACGCCGATGCCGCCGAGGAAGAGCATGTTGTAGAAGCCGGTGCGCCAGACGGACGTTGCGGCGCGCTCGGGTTGCTTGGCGCCGAGGTTTTGGCCGACGAGGGTGGCGGCAGCGTTGCTGAGTCCCCAGGACGGCAGGAGGATAAAGATGACGATGCGGATGGCGATGGTGTAGCCGGCGAGAGCGGCGGAGCCGAAGATGCTGACGATGCGGACGAGACCGATCCAGCTGGTGTGGGCGATGGCGAATTGCAGGATGCCGGTGAGCGAGACGCGGAGCAGGCGCAGCAGGACGCTAAGATTCAGACGGATTTGGCTGCGCAGGATGCGGATGCGTTCGGTGCCGCGGAACAGGCGGTAAAACTGGTAGAGAACGCCGATGCTGCGGCCGGTAAAGGTGGCGAGGGCGGCCCCGGTGACGCCGAGTTTTGGGAACGGACCCAAGCCGAAGATCAAGCAGGGGTCGAGGATGAGGTTGAGGATATTGGAGACCCAGAGCAAGCGCATGGCGATGGCGGCATCGCCTGCGCCGCGGAAGATGGCGTTGTTGAGGAAGAGCAGCATGATGGCGCCGCTGCCGCCCAGAGCGATGCGCGCGTAGCCGCTGCCGGTGGCGACGATTTGCGGCGACGCGCCCATGAGTTGAAGCAATCGCGGCGCGAAGATAAAGCACGGTACGCCGACGAGGAGGGAAAACGCCAAGCCGATGGCGATGGCTTGCACTCCGGCGATGGCTGCGCCTTCGGGATCTTTTTCGCCGATGCGGCGGGCGACCATGGCGGTGGTCGAGAGGCTAAGACCTAGACCGACGGCAAAGACGAGGCTCAGCAACGACTCCGTGAGGCCGACCGTGGCGACGGCATCTGCGCCGAGACGGCCGACGAAGAAGACATCGACGACGGCGAAAAGAGATTCCAGCACCATTTCAAGGACCATGGGAATGGCCAGAAGCAAAATGGCGCGGTTCAGGCTGCCCTCGGTGAAGTCCTGATGCGAGCCGCGAATGGCTTCGCGGATGGACTGCCAGATAGGGATGGGCCTTGGTTCCAGAGTGAGCTGCGTTTCCATGAAAACCCTTATATTTCTGCACGAAGGCGGCTGAAAAACCAGACGCAATGGCGCGGCCGTAGATGAAATGATTGTGAAAACTAAAAAAGAGACAGGTCCGCGAGGTTAGCGGATTAGAGGACTGCCGAGGGTCGTACGACGATGTTCTTCATCTTATTTCACCAGTCATCGTTGGCGCCGACCGAGGTGTGCGCCACAACGGGAAAATGCCTGAGGGCATTGTAACCAGGATTTGGATGGTGCGCCAGGAAAATTCGGTGGTGATCGAGCGGGAGGATTGGATCGTCGCGTTGCGGGGGGATCTTGCCGAGATGGGGCACAGCGGTGCTGTGCTCCTACAAAGTCGATGCCAGCGGATTGAGCCAAGCTCAATTCAATGAGTGGAGTTATTTTCCGGAGATGTTCCAAGGGTTGAGGAGGAGATCGGCGACGCGGGCTACTTGTACTATTTCGGCGACGTCGTGGACGCGGACGATGTGGGCGCCGCCTAGAATGCTGGCGGTGACGGTGGCGGCAGTGGCCCATAGGCGCTGGTCGGGGAGAACGGTTTTTGTGTTTGTGTGGGCTCGACCTTGCTGTGCTATTGCTAACGTTCGGCCCAGGAATCCTTTGCGGGAAGTTCCGACTAAAAGAGGATGGCCGAGTTTGGCCAGTTCGGGGAGGCGGCGAAGGAGTTCGTAATTTTGCTGGAAGCTTTTGCCGAAGCCGATGCCGGGGTCGATGATGAGTTGCGATTTGGGTACGCCGGCGTCGCGGGCCTTCTGAATGGAGGCGCGGAGACCTTTCGTGACGTCGTTCATTACGTTGCGGGCGAACGGACCTTTTTGCATGGTGGCGGGCTCGCCGCGCATGTGCATGAGGATCAGCGGGGCGCGGCGCCGGGTGGCGACTTCGGCGAGTCGAGGGTCGTGGTTGAGGCCGGAGACATCGTTGATGATTTCGGCGCCGGCGCCTATGGCGATTTCGGCAACGCTGGCTTTGCGGGTGTCGATCGAGATGGGAATCTTCAGCTTGCCGTGCAGAGCTCGCAGGACCGGGAGGAGTCTGCGGAGTTCTTCGACTGCGCTGATGCCAGCGGAACCCGGGCGCGTGGATTCGGCGCCGATGTCGAGGATGTCGGCGCCGGCTTTCTGGACTGAGAGAGCGTGCTCGATGGCGCGGGCTGGGTTAAGGAATTTGCCGCCGTCGGAAAAGCTGTCTGGCGTGATGTTGAGGACGCCCATCAGGAGCGTGCGTTTGCCTAGCGTGAGCGCGCGGGTGGGGAGATGCAGATGGAAGATTTTACGCTTGGGCATGGCTGGGAACAGTTTAGCGCACGACCGAGTTTCACAGGACTGAAGAAGAATTCACCACAGAGTTCGCAGAGAGCGCAGAGTTTTGGGAGAGCCGGAGTGGCGGGCTAGTCGAGGTCGAAGTCGCGGATCGGTTTGCCGGCGGGGGCGTCTTTGGCTTTCTTCATGGCTTCTTCGAATTTTTTGGCGAGGATGTCTTCTTTGTTGGATTCCTGGAACCAGGAATCGCGGAATTTGTCTTCGCGCTGGCGATTTTGTTCGGCGAGGATGCCGGCGGCATCGGTGATATCGACGTCGGGGCCAGCTTTGGGCGGGGCTTCATGGGACAGCACTACGCCCAGGGTGACGTCTATGGTGAGTTTGGCGTGGCAGCAGGGGCACGCAACTTGCAGGGCACCATCGGATTTCTTGGCCATGAGCGTATTCTACGCTTTTTTTTTGGAGGGAGAAAAGAGCAGACGTCGATTGTCCGGCTTCCAGAATCTGCTTGAGAACGGGGGTGACGCCGTCGGAGTTTTTTTGCGCTTGCGGTTGAGGTTCTGCTGGCATCCTTGTCGGATGCCCTCAGAATGACAATTTTTTCGTTGGGGGTGGAAGCGCCGATAGTTTCAGTCCGCGCGTCAAGAGGAGGCGGTTTGCGCGCCTATGTTGCCGCGGAGACCGAGGGCGTCGGCATTTTCACGCATGGCTTGGATGCAGAAAGCGACGTGCTCTTCGAGCGGGATGCCTAGTTCTTCGGCACCTTTGCGTACGTCGTCGCGCGAGACGCCGCGGGCGAAGGCTTTGTCCTTCATGCGTTTTTTCACGGAGTCCACTTCCAGATCGAGAATGCTCTTCGAGGGACGCACGTAGGTGCAGGCGGTCAGGAAGCCGGCGAGTTCGTCGCAGGCGAAGAGAGTGTGCTCGAGGGCGGACTGGCGGACGACGCCGGAATAATCGGCGTGGGAGAGAATGGCGCGGACGGCTTCTTCCGAGTAGCCGAGCTCGCGAAGAATTTTCGCGCCTTCGGCGGGATGCCCTTTGTCGGCGGCGTGCTCGGGGTTGGGCCAGCGTTCGTAGTCGAAGTCGTGGAGGAGGGCGGTCATGCCCCACAATTCTTCGTCGGCGGCATTTTTGCGGGCGTAGGCGCGGACGCAGGTTTCCACGGCGAGCATATGTTTGCGCAGGCTTTCGGATTGCGTGTATTCGCACAGAAGTTTCCAGGCGTCGTCGCGCGTGGGCATGAAATTCTCCTGATAAAGAATGAGTAGTGTACCGCAACGGCGCAAGACGCAGCGAACTTGCCGAGATGGGGCGCAGCAGTGCTGCGCCCCTACAAGATTGTGAAGACGCGAGTGAATGGTGGAATGGGCGAGCCTGGGAACGATTGACCGGTCTAAAGACCGGCCACTACAACGCATCGGCGTTTTGGTGGCGGACGCGCGGACTTTCGCCTGTTTCGCCCCTGTCCGGGAGAACAGGCGAAACTCGGGCGTAAACCGGGTGAAACAGGGATGCGCGCCTAAAAAAAGTCTAAAAATACTCTTGACAGAAAATCGCGGGTGCACGATACTCCCCCTCGCGCCAGTTACTGCCTTCCCCCCGAAGTACGTTCCGACGTTCCTCTCCTATCCGCACGCCGGACAAAGTCAGCGAGGAGTACCGGTGTCTTTACAACTAGAAAAAGAGACGATGAACTCATTGGAAATGGATAGGGAAGTCATTCGCTGCAAGACTTGTGGACTCGTACAATACCGGACGCGCACGGGAAATTGCCGACGTTGCGTGCGCGCATTGCCCCAGCGTTTGGAGTTCCTGATTCCTCCACCGGCACCTGCGGAGGAGACCAACGCTGAAGCCACGCCCGAAAAGTTTGCCAACCGCGAGACGGTCGAGAATATCGGCCAGCGCATCCGTCAGCTGCGCGAGTCTCGCGCGATGACGCAGAGCCAACTGCAGTCGCGCTCGAAGGTGTCGCGGTCGTATCTGTCGCGCATCGAAAGCGGGCAGATGACGCCGAGCCTCGGCACGCTGGAGAAAATCTCTGAAGCGCTGAACGTGGGTTTGAACCGCTTCTTCATTCCGGAGTCGGATGGCGAGGCGCTGCTCGAGGATCCCTTCATTCAGGGATTGCGGCCGTTCCTGCGGCAGTTGGATTGGGAACAGTGGCAATCGATTTTGAAGAGGCTCCAGGCGATCAGCGATCACGTCAGCGCGGTTCCGGCGACCAATCTCCGCCCTATCGGTAATCCGGCGCGGTTGCCGCAGCCCGCGTCGGGAAACGGAAATGGCAACGGGCACATCACGCAGCCGGGCCATTCGAATGGGCATGCATTGACGCATGCTCATGGTCATCCGCAGGGCTATCCGCTGCGGCGTCCCGGCGCACCCTTGTTCCAGCGTCCGTTGGCGCGGTAACGTTTTTTCCCAGGCAGAGCACACTAGTGCGGCTCGATCTTCGGATCGCGCCGCACTTTTAATTTTGGGATGGTGTGGCGGGGCCACATTGTCTGAAGGCCGGGCGTTTGGGGCGCACCCTTCGAAGCTCAGGGTGATGGAGTCCTGCGCGCTACAAGATGATGGATGATTGCCGGGTTGAAATTCCTTTGCTTTTGCGTTTTGTGGTTAATCGCGGACTACGGCAACTTTGGCTGAGGGCACTTCCAGGCGCATCAGGCGGTGGTTGGAGTCGAGGTACAGAAGCACTTCGAGATCGGAGGTGGCCACGCGCAGGCCATCGTAAGACTTGCCTCCAGCGCTGAGCGAACCCGCCGACTCCAGCGTGATGGAGCCCGGCGTCAATTCCTGGGGAACGAGAACAGGAAAATTCTGCGTGCCGCCCTTGGACCAATCGTAGACCCGGGCCAGCACCGCGTATTGGTAATAAAGATTGTTGTCGAGGACAGCGATCAGCGGAGAGCCAAAGCTCATATCCTGCTCGAATGGCCGAGCGTCCTGCATCTGAAGGGTGATTTTCGCCACGCCGTTGGCGAAGAGAATATGCGCACCATTCGTTTTTTCGGCTTGCGAGGTCCAGTCGTAGCTGATTGGCGCGCCGTCGGGCTGCAACGTCAGATCGCCAGTGATACGCGACGTCGCTGAGTCTGGGGGAGTGATGTCGGTCTTGCTGCGAGCCAGCCAACCACCGCCGGCGGGGGCAAGTTCGAACTCTTCGTGCCCAACGGACTTGCCATTCAGTTGAATGGTGAATTTGCCTTTGTCCTGGGCAAAAACTGAAGGGGTCGACGGCGCAGAGGCAGCGCCCTTTTTCTGGGCTGCGATCGTCAAGGTTGTGCACACGAAGAGAATCGCCATCATGTATGTGAAAATCTTAGGTTTCAAATCGGCGAGCTGCTTCTGCATGGTTCCCTCCCCTCGACAGTTCGAGTGTGACACACCCGGCGGAGAGGCTTGGAACGCATCCTCGCCGAATGCGCTCAGAAAGGCACGGGCTATATTTGGCTGATGGCGCGGCAGAGCAGAGAATTTTCAGGGACGCGGCTTTTCGACGACCAAATGTGCTCCGTTCGCGACAGTCCCGACGATACCGCGGCTTAATATTTCGGCAACCACGCCAGCAGGATCACCGGAGCTGTCCACACGGTGCTCCGCGAGCTGGTAGGAGGGCAAGCGCTGGGCGTACAGCGCGCGAAAGCTGTTCTCGTCACGGAAAAGGGGCCGCCCGGTCATGGTCATACAGCGGGCGAGCAAGACCTCGACCGGCGAGTCGAGCCAGATCACGGGAACACTCGCGGCACGGAGAAATTCCGGCGCGCCGGGCTGGGCATACGTGCCGCCACCGAGCGCCAGGACGATAGATTCATTGAATTCGAAGACACGCCCCAGGGCCGCACGTAGTTGGTCGGCTTCGATCTGGCGAAAGGCCGGCTCGCCGAGGCGCTCGAACATTTCGGGGATGCGCAAACCCGCGGCGGCTTCGATTCGATCGTCGAGATCAACAAAGCGCCAAGCAAGCTGACGCGCGAGCAATGTGCCGACGGTGGTTTTGCCGGAACCCATGAACCCGGCCAGGCAAAGCATCTGAACGCGTGGTGGAGTAGGCCGGGGAGCTAGTGGTTGTGTCATTGATCGAGGGCACATCGAACGCGCAGGTCCGCCATTCAACCGGTGGTCGACCGCTCAAACGGACAGCTCTGCGAACGTGCTTGCGGCGCGAAAAATTTCGGCTAATCGCGCTTCAATATGCGGATTGTACCACTGTAGGAAGAGAGTTCGACCTTCGCCAAGCCGCTGCCGACGGTGCCGAAGAGTCCTTTGGTGAACTTTGAGGCCATGTGCTTCATGCCGTGGGAGTCGGGCTTCAGAAAAGCTTGCGCCTGATTGTCCACAGTCCCGGTGGCGGTTTGCGCGTTCAAATCGAAGGAATCATTTCCCGAGAAATGCACTTCAACGGTGCCTTTGCCGCTGCGCATGGTGTAAATACCGGTGCGGATGAAATCACCGTCGAAGAGGATGTTGCCCGAGGTGGTAAACAAATTCACGTTGGTAAGGCCGGGCTGCAAAAGCTGGGCGCTGCCGCTCACCGAATTGAAATCCAACTTTCCCGCACACTGCGCGCAGACCAGAGAGCCGTGAGTGGTCCGAACCACGATATAGCCGGACACTTCTTTCAAGTGGACGTCACCAGCAACGCTTTGCAGAGTCATGTCGCCCATCACTTGCTCGACGTAAATCAACCCGGTTTGCGTCTTTAATTCCAGCTCAGTTTCTTCCGGCACGGTAAGCTGAAAATTGACTTCAAGTTCGTCCGGCTGGGCGTTCACATCGACGACATTTGCGGAAACGTCGATCCGATCGCCGGCGTTCTCGGTTTCGAGGTTGACCTTGGAGGATGCTTGGGTGCCCGCGACGATCACTTCAGAGTTCTTCGAGGATTTCACTTCAATGCGGCCGTTCCCGATGTTGTGGATGCAGACGACCGGATGACCCTTCACCGGGAAATGCTTCTCGAAGTGCTGCGTCGCGGCCATCGCCGGCGCCATGACCCACAAGAATAATCCGGCGGTGAATACGCCGTGCCCCAGCGGCAGAATCCTCCGACCCATCGCTTGCGCGCTCATTTCAGTTTACGCTCCCCCGGCGGTCCATCATCGCAGACAACAATTCGGCCTTCTGCTGGTAGGCACCGGTCAGATACTCCCGCGCCAAATCATCCTGAGGTTCTTCTTTCACGCGTTGTTCGCAGTCCGCAATAAACTTGTCAACGATATCGAGATTTTGACGAAGAGAGACGTCCACGACAGAGGTGCCAAGTTCCATCTGCCCCAGATTGGCTTCGTCGGCGTTTAGAACCGTGGCTGTGTCGTCATAAACGTTGCGCGCTTCGGTGGCCGGCGCAGGATGCTGAAGTTGCAGCGCGACCGCCGCAATCACCAGCGCACCTACAGCCGCAGTAGCTAACGCCCGGGTCTGGAACAGATCCGAGAACCCGTGCCACCAGGAAACATGCTCGGCGGCTTCCGACTTGATAATTCCTTCTTCTTCGAGCTGAGCTCGCAGGGAAACCCAAACACGTGCGGGAGGTTCAACTTCGGCGGGAAGGAGGTGGGCCGTAGCAACAACGGCGGTCAAGTCTTCCACCAAGTTCTGACAGGCTCTGCACCCGGCGAGATGATCGCGTGCCGCTTCCGGCAGAGGTGTCCAACCCTCTTGTTCAAGGACTACTTCCACTTCTTTACACTGCATGGCCGTTCACTCCGCTAGACGAGACGATAGGAGGCTTGCCCGCTCGATTTTCGAGGAATCGCGCGGCCCATCTTCGTCTGAGACAACACCCCGAAACTCTTCGTATTGTAGCTCAACCGCCGTGCCCCGTCTGCGTCTTTGCTGCATGACGCACCTGCCGAGCCTGTTCCCGGACTTCTTCCTGCAGCAGGTCCCGCAGCTTGGTGCGCGCCTTGTGCAACTGGGACTTCGAGTTCCCTACCGAGCAACCCATAATCCCGGCAATCTCGTTGTGTTCGTAACCCTGGACGTCGTGCAGAACGAACACTGTCCGATAGCCGGGTGGCAGTTTGTCGATAGAGCGTTCCAGATTCACGCGATCAACTGCGCCGCTCAACCGTAAGTCTGCTGCCCCGACATCCTTCCTCGGGCCACCGGTCTCTTCGTCGGGTTCCGTGGTCTCTTCCAATGACGCCACTGGAAGCGACTTCTTGCGGAGGCGCATCAGGACCACGTTGACCGTCATCCTGTGCAACCAAGTCGAAAAGGCCGACTCTCCGCGGAAGGTGCCGATCTTGCGGAACAGCTGCAGGAAAGCCTCCTGCATCAGGTCTTCCGCATCCGAGGGGTTACCCACCATACGAAGGCAAAGGGCGTAGACGCGGCGGCCGTGGAGTTCGTACAGGAACTCAAAAGCCGCGGCATCCCCGGCTTGTGCCAGACGGATGGCGTCCGCTTCAGTCAGAGGTTTAGGCTGCTGAGACGGGATCGACACGCTGGGATCGCTTGGTCGGTTTCGGGCCAACGGTCCTATAACGGCGCATCCAACGGTTCGGATGCACCGGATACCTCCTGGAGTTGTATTCGGCTATGAACCCGCGGTGCCAAAGAAATACGCGGTGATTGGCGTTTTCCCCTAGTAAGCCCGCTGGCCGCGCCAACAGGCAGACTCGCCTGCCAATCGGTGGGCTTGCCTATTCTCCCCCGACTGCCGCCATACGTCTATGGCGGATTAGGCGCTCGCCCGAGGATGTGAAAGGACCAGAGCCTTGCGCCTTTGCGCGCACTGATTTCTGGAAAGGCCCCAACTGGTCCTGAGGCAGAACGACCAAAAAAGACTTCAGAAGAACGATGGCCTCCCGCAGGCAGGTGTTGAGATCATAGTGTGCGGCGTCCACGACGCGCCAATCCGCTTCGGGATTAACCGAGGCGCCACTGGAAAGATTTTCGACAGTGAAGCGAAAGTCCTTGCCTAAATCTCCGACCATTTCTTCCAGTGTGCCGATTTTGTGAAGGAACTGGGAACGTTGCGTCAGCAGGACCCGGCTGAGGAGGTCGCTCATTCTGGCAGTGCGCTGTTCCTTAGATCCCTGAAAGTTGGCGGGATCGAGTGGGGCGGCATTGGGGACCGTCCCGTAGTGCTTGGCGTGTCCGCCGAGGCCGCGCAGCAGGGCGCTCAAGTTGCTCGACAGACGACCGGCTAACTCTGGGGTCATGCACACAGCCTGATACGATTTTGACAGCATTCCCGTGTGGCGAAACTCGATGGCTTCGTTCAGCGCGATGCTGAACATCATGTACACGGATTCCAGCTGTTGAACGTGTTCGTTGAAAACTTGGGCCTTCTCTTGAGGCAGCCAAGCGCACCAGTCATCTTGCACAGAAGGAAGAGCGCGGATTTGCAATTGGATAGGCCCCCCGATTTCGGGAGTATAGCAAAATCCACAGGATGTGGCGCACTTTTCTTGAGATACCTCGTGTGTCTAACTGATTAATAAGATTACTCTTCTTGGTTATTGATACTAGTACCGCCCTGTCCTTCGGTGGAGCTCTTCGAGGTTGCGACCTTCATAGGCAGATTTGGCGGAGTTTTCACTATTGGCCCGAGCCGGGAAAGTTCGATTTCTTGCGCTTCGCGGGCGGTGGCCGCTATACTCGCCTCCGATTACGTCAGAGAGGATTTTCCACAGTGCAATTTGAGCCGCGCGACCAGTTTGAGCAGCGCCAGAAGAAACTGGAGCAGATCCAGGCGCTGGGATTCGACCCATTTCCGCGCGAGTTTCGCTGGACGGACACGCCAGCCGCCCTGGTCGAACACTACAAGGCGACCCCGGGGCCGGAGCTGGAGGCAAATAAGCGCGAAGTGCGCGTGGCCGGCCGCATTGTCTCCTACCGGCTCATGGGAAAGGCGGGGTTTGCGCATCTACAGGGAGATGGGAAGCGTATCCAGATCTACGTAAAAAAAGATGTTGTCGGGGAACGGGGCTTCCAACTCTTTCACTTGCTCGATCTGGGCGATTCCATCGGCGTGCGCGGGCATCTGTTTCGAACCAGGACGGACGAACTGTCCATTTGGGTGGAAGAAATCACCTTCCTGTCCAAAGCGCTGCTGCCGCTGCCCGAGAAATGGCACGGGCTGACCGACGTCGAGCTGCGCTACCGGCAGCGGTACCTCGATCTGATTGCCAATGAGAAATCGCGCCAGGTTTTCGTTACTCGTGCCCGCGTCATTCAGGAGTTACGGCGCTTATTCGATGCCCGAGGTTACATCGAAGTGGAGACGCCCATGATGCATCCTATCCCCGGCGGAGCCGCGGCGCGTCCCTTTGTCACGCACCATAACACCCTGGACATCGACCTTTATCTGCGGATAGCTCCGGAGCTGTATCTGAAGCGGCTTACCGTCGGCGGATTCGACCGCGTTTATGAGATCAATCGCAATTTCCGGAACGAGGGCATCTCGACGCAGCACAACCCTGAATTCACGATGTTAGAGTTCTATGAGGCTTACAGCAACTATCGGGACTTGATGGATTTGAATGAGCAGCTTTTCGCGCAAGTGGCCAAGAGCATCGCCGGCTCGACGATTGTGAAATACGGCGGTGTGGAGCTAGATTTCGCGAAAATGCAGCGACTGTCGATGCGAGAAGCTATCGGCAGGTTCTGGCCGGAGGAAGCCGGTCCAACTCCAACCACGGCCGACCTCGCGGTGCCCGGGGGTCCGCGTGCTGCTGCGGAGCGCTACAACGCTTGGGCGAAGAAGACCGGCGCGGCTTACGCAGCCGCCAAAGGGACGCTAAGTGACGGCGAATGGACAGGCTTGCTCTTTGAAACCATGGCGGAACACCATCTGGTCCAGCCAACCATTCTCTACGACTTTCCGACCGACATTTCACCTCTCTCGAAGCAAAAGCCGGAGGATCCAACGCTGACCGAGCGGTTCGAGATATATGTAGCGGGAATGGAAATCGCAAACGGCTTTTCGGAGTTGAATGATCCTGCCGAGCAGGAGCGGCGCTTCCTGGCGCAGATCGCCCAGGGAGGCGATGAGGTTCCGAAGCAACTCGATATGGACTATATTCGCGCGCTCTGTTATGGCATGCCGCCCACGGCGGGAGAAGGTATTGGTATCGACCGCCTGACGATGTTGCTGACGGATTCGCCTTCCATCCGCGACGTTATTCTCTTTCCTTTGCTTCGGCCGGAAGGTCGCGAAGAGTCTGCTTCCGAAGCGCACGGCGCGTGACGTATCCTTACTTCCCTCCATGCGATTTGAATGGTTCGTTGCTAAACGGTACCTGCGGTCGCCGTACCGCCCGGCGGTATTGCGTCTGGTTACGGCATTTTCCGTGGTGGGTGTTGCCGCGGGCGTAGCGACCCTGGTGATCGCGCTCTCGATGAATACAGGGTTCCGTGAAACGCTTCAGGATCGGTTACTCGGAGTCAAGGCTCACATCTCGCTCGCCAGGCCGGGGACTGGCGGCATTCATGACTACGAAGCGCTGGCCACGAAATTCGCGACCATTCCCGGCGTAAGATCGGTGACGCCATCCGTGTATCAGAATGCGCTTTTATCGTTTGGCGGAGATGCGAGAGGGGTTGTCGCCAAAGGCGTCGACCCAGAGCGCGAGCGCCGGAACGACGAAGCCCTCCAACGTATCATTGCCGGTCGTCTGGACTTCTCGCGCGACGCTGACGGCATCGACGCATTACTCATCGGCAAACAGCTCGCCGAGGAGTGGAAGATCACCCCAGGCGATTACGTGACGCTTACCAGCCCGCAAGGGCGATTGACGCCATTTGGCATGATTCCGCGCACGCGAAGATTTCGCGTCACCGGGGTATTCGATTCCGGCTTCTATGACTACGACGAAAGCTGGTGCTTTATGACCCTCGCCGCCGCACAGGCGCTTTCGGGGACCGGCGACATTGTGAATGAGCTGGAATTCCGCCTGGAGAAACCCGAGCGCGCTACCGAAATCGCCCGGCTCCTGGAACTAGAGGCTGGACCCAGTTTCGCGGCCAGCACCTGGGTGGAGGAAAATCGCGCTCTGTTTCGCGCGCTGCGACTGGAAAAACTCGTCACCGCTATCTTTATCGGATTGATCACGTTCGTCGCTGGCCTAAACGTTCTGGTCGTGCTTTCTATGACGGTGACCGACAAGGCTCGCGACGTCGCCGTGCTGATGTCCATGGGCGCGCGCCGCGAACAAATCCGCCGCATTTTCTTGTGGCAAGGAACGGTGATTGGAGCCACCGGAACGCTTTGCGGACTGTGTATTGGATATGCTTTTGCATGGATCGCGGGGGCATTTCATCTAATCCCGCTGGACCCACAAGTTTACGCTGTGCCGTATGTTCCCTTTCATCCGAGCGTCTGGGACGGAATCTGGATTACCGTCGCGGCTATGGGCATTTCGATTGGAGCAACCATGCTCCCAGCGAGAGCCGCAGCTCGGTTGCTACCTGTCGAAATTCTTCGCTATGAGTAAACGCCGGATGCCAGGGACCGAGGACGGAGAGTAACCTCCTCGGACAATCATGGCTCAATAGAAGAACGATTTAGGCGTTGGAAAGAGCACGGCTTTGGAGCGCCGGGTGCTGTAATAGTGGGCTCAGGGGCAGGTAGGTCGGAATTGGGACATCCCTCGTCCCCAATTCAGCGGCTTTCCTATCTTAACTCACAGATATTAAGGATGTTAGTGGCGTTCCAAATTGAATCACAACTAGGCCCATTGGGCGCAGGTAAGGAACTGCAGAAAATGGGAACAACCTAGGCTATGGAGCCAACGTTTCGGTGACCCCGGTCACGGCACTTCAATTGCACTTAATGCATCTAATAGCTGATAGTTAGCAGTCGACGAGGCGGAAACATCTCAGCGAGAATGACGCAAAGCGAACCCAATCCGGATCAAACAAGGTTAAGCGCTTCGGCATGGGCGCCGGATTCCGCTGTGGTTCTGGAAGCTCGAAGTTTGAAGAAGTCTTACGGTTCGGGTGACCGAACTCTGGCGATTTTGACGGACGCGAATCTGAGTTTGCGGCGCGGAGAGATGGTCGCGATTGTTGCGCCATCGGGAGCGGGCAAAAGCACTTTGCTGCACTTGCTCGCTGCGCTAGACACGCCAACGAGCGGTACAGTATACTTCGGCACGAAAGCCATTGAAACGAATCAAGAGGCTGCGGTAGCGGAGTTTCGAAATCGCTGCGTGGGATTTTTGTGGCAGCGGCATCAGTTATTGCCGGATTTTACGGCTGCGGAAAATGTAGCTATGCCGCTATTGTTGCGCGGCGAGAATTTCACCTCCACGCTGGCAACGGCGCGGAGGTGGCTAGCGGAGGTCGGGCTTGCGGATCGGGCCGATCACCGCGCAGGGGAGCTTTCCGGAGGGGAACAGCAGCGCGTGGCGATTGCTCGGGCGCTCGTCACCGAGCCGGCCGTGCTGCTGGCAGATGAACCTACCGGAGATTTGGACGAGCAGAATGCTTGGGCCGTGTTTGAGTTATTAGAGCGGTTGCATCGCACGTACCAGTTGACGTCGCTGATCGCGACGCACAATCTGGCGCTCGCCGCGCGATGTGACCGAATTCTGGACTTGGAACACGGCGTTCTGCGTACTCGCAAGGCTTCGGTCTCTGCGAGCGGGGCCCCAGGGGGAGAAGCGAGCTAATCGTGTTCGAACGGTATACAGAAAAAGCGCGACGCGTTATTTTCTTTGCTAGATACGAAGCCAGCCAGTACGGCAGCCCGTACATCGAGACCGAGCATCTGTTGCTCGGCTTGATGCGCGAGGACAAAGCGCTGGCCAATCGCTTCCTGCGGCAGCAGGGCTCGATTGAATCGATCCGCAAAGAGATCGAAGCTCGCATCACCATCCGTGAGCGCATTTCGACCTCCGTCGAAGTGCCGCTCAGCGCGGAGTGCAAGCGCATCCTTAATATGGCGGGCGAAGAAGCGGAGCGGCTGGGCGTAAAGCATGTGGGCACCGAGCATCTGCTCCTCGGAATCCTGCGCGAAGAGAAATGCTTCGGCGCCGAGATTCTAATGGAGCGCGGCTTGCGCCTCTCCACGCTGCGCGAAGAACTGGCGCGCACGTCCGGAGAAAAGACCGCCGCAGCGCGTCCAAAAGAGACCTCGCTGCTCGCGGAATTCAGCCGCGACCTGACGCAAGCCGCTTCTGAAGGCTCGCTCGATCCGCTGGTGGGACGCGAAGGTGAAGTCGAGCGCGTAATCCAGATTCTCTGCCGCCGGACGAAGAACAACCCCGTACTGATCGGCGAACCAGGTGTAGGCAAGACGGCCATCGTCGAAGGCCTCGCGCAGCGCATCTCCGACGGCGACGTTCCCCCATTCCTTGCCGACAAGCGCATCCTGTCTCTCGACCTCTCCCTGATCGTCGCCGGCACGAAATACCGGGGCCAATTCGAAGAGCGCCTCAAGACCATCATGAAAGAACTGATGGAGAGCCAAAACTCCATCGTCTTCATTGACGAACTGCACACGTTGGTTGGTGCCGGGTCTGCCGAAGGCTCCCTCGACGCGGCGAACATCCTGAAACCTGCGCTATCTCGCGGCGAAATCCAGTGCATCGGCGCCACCACGCCAGGCGAATATCGCAAGTCCGTAGAAAAGGACCGCTCCCTCGAGCGCCGCTTCCAATCCGTCAAGGTGCCCGCACCCAACGAAGAAGAAGCCATCCAGGTCATCAGTGGCGTGCGCGAACGCTACGAGAAATTCCACGCCGTCAGCTACACCGACGAAGCGCTGCGCTATTCCGTCTACCTTTCGAATCGCTACATTCCCGACCGGTTCCTCCCGGACAAGGCTATCGACCTGATCGACGAAGCCGGCGCCCGAGTAAAGCTGCGCCAGGCCAGCGTCCCGGAAGAAGTCGGCGAAGTCCAGAAGCGCGTCAAGTTCATCACGCACCGCATGGAAAGCGCCATCGCCGCCCATGAATTCGAAAAGGCGCGTTTCTATTCCGAAGAAGAGCGCAAGGAAAAAGAAAACCTCCGCACGCTTCGTGAGCGTTACAAGCTCGACGACGCTTCCACCGGCATCGTCACCCGCGAAGACATCGAAGAAGTGGTCTCTCGCTGGACCGGCATCGGCGTGACCTCCATTAAGGAAGACGAACAGCAGAAACTGCTGCGCATCGAACCGGAGTTGCACAAGCGCGTCATCAGCCAGGACAAAGCCATTACCGCACTTGCCCGCGCGATTCGCCGGAGCCGCGCCGGCCTCAAGTCGCCTCTGCGTCCCGTTGGCTGCTTTTTCTTCCTCGGCCCGACTGGCGTAGGCAAGACCGAAGTCGCCCGGCGTCTCGCCGAATTCCTGTTCGGCTCAGAAAAATCGCTGGTGCGCTTCGACATGTCGGAGTTCATGGAGAAGCACTCGGTCTCGAAGCTGATCGGCGCGCCTCCAGGCTACGTCGGCTACGAAGAGGGCGGCCAGCTCACCGAGCGCGTGCGCCGCACGCCTTACTCGGTCATCTTGCTCGACGAAATCGAGAAGGCACATCCCGACGTCTTCAACATCTTGTTGCAAGTTTTCGAAGACGGTCAGCTGACCGACGGCCTCGGCAACACCGTGGATTTCCGCAACACCATTATCATCATGACTTCCAATCTCGGGGCGCGGCACTTGCAAAAGCGAACCTCGATGGGCTTTCAGTCCGGCACCGACGAGGCCGGCATGAAGAGCATGGAAGACCTGGTTATGGGCGAGGTGAAGCGGGCGTTCAATCCGGAGTTTTTGAACCGGCTGGACGAGGTCATCATCTTCAATCCGCTCGGCGACGACGACCTGCTCCGCATTATCGACTTGCTCGTGGGGCAGCTCAACGATACGCTGATCCACCGGCAGGTGCAGATCGTGGTCTCACCGGAAGCACGTCAGTGGATCCTCGAAAAAACGTGCGCGGATCGCAATTACGGGGCGCGGCCATTGCGGCGCGCTTTACAGAAGTATGTGGAAGACCCGCTCTCGGAAGCGCTCATTCAGGGTGGTATCACAAGGCCCGCGACTCTTCAGATCTATGTCGCCGGGGAAGGTCTTGCGTTCCGACCCGTAGGTGAGGCAACCCCGGTCGTCCACTAGCGAATCAGACACAACGCATGGCGGCCCTGACCTCGTCGGGGCCAACATCACGGCCGGCCCACACCGGGTACGGCGGGAGAAGAACAACTTGGGTTTGGGGGCGCGGCCTTGACCACATCATTGGCCGCTCAAATAAGAGTTTGTTCGCCGTTTGGGCTTCTGCGCGTTCGGTTCCTGTGGATCGCGGGTGTTGTGCTATTCCTCGCGTCTGCGCGGCCCGCTGCCGCGGTTGATAACCTCACGTGGGACGAGTCTGCTCATGCGCAGCCAGCCAGCCGATTGGATTCCCCGGGGTCGGCGAAAGTTTCAGCCTCCCTTTTCGAGGACCAATCGCCAGACCAGCCACAGACGAATCCTGGCCAGCAGCCCCCCGCCGCCGTTGTCGATCGCATCATCTTCCTGGGCAACCGCCGTATTCGCAGCGACACCTTAAAGGCCCGCATCTTCAGCCGCGAAGGTGATCCATATAACGAAGAAACCCTGCGACGCGATTTTCAAGCTCTGTGGAACACGCAATTCTTCGAAGACGTGAAACTACGGGTCGAAGATTCTCCCGACGGCCCCAATCATAAGAACATTATCTTCGACGTGAAAGAGCGGCCGGTAATCCGGCGCATCCGCTATGACGGCATCCATTCGATTTCAGAATCCGATATCCTCGATCGCTTCAAAGAGAAGAAAGTGGGGCTCACGGTTGAGAGCCAGTTTGACCCCACGCGCATCAAGAAGGCCGAAGTTGTTCTAAAAGAGCTGCTTGGCGAACACGGCCGGCAGTTCGCGAAGGTCACGCCACAGTATGAACGGATCGCCTCCAGCAACGCCGTCATCCTGGTTTTCAAGATTGAGGAAGGCCCCAAGGTCAAGGTCGGCCGCATCAAGTTCACCGGCAATCACGCCTTCAGCGATCGCAAGCTGATTCGAGCCATGCACAATGATCGGCCCTACTCGATTCCGCTGTACATCACGGAAATCAACGTCCTGAGCAAGACGTATGACCGGGAAAAGCTAATCGAAGATATCGAAGTTGGAATTCGCGGTCTCTATCAGGACAGCGGCTACTTCAAAGTCTCCGTAGGCGAGCCCATCCTCGAAAGTATCGACACGGAAGGCTACCGCCTTGGCGTGCCTTTGACCGGTCGCACCAAGGGCAAAGCCGTCAACATCACCATCCCCATCGAAGAAAATGAACGCTACAAGATGGGCACGCTGAAAATCGTCAGCGCCGACCCGGACAAAGCTTTGTCGCTCAAGGTGGAAGCGCTCAAGACGGTCTTCCCGCTGAAACAGGGTGACATCTTTTCCGCAGCCAAAGTCCGCAAAGCCATCGAGGATTACGGGAAAGCCTACGGCCAATACGGTTTCATCGATTTCACTGCCGAGCCGCAGTTCGATATCGACGATGCCGCCAAACGCATCGACGTCACCATGCGCTTCACCGAAGAAAAGCAGTACTACGTCCGCCGTATCGACTTTACCGGCAACACCACCACCCGCGACAAAGTCATCCGCCGCGAACTGCTGTTGGATGAGGGCCAGCTGTTCAACAAGCGCGCCTGGGAAATCAGCATTCTTCGCCTGAACCAGCTCAACTACTTTGAGCGCATCGAAGAAGATAAGGCCGTCGAAATCAAGCGCAACACCAAGGACGGCACGGTAGATCTCAACTTAAAGCTTAAGGAAAAGGGCAAACAGTCTATCGGGCTGCAGGGCGGCGTCAGCGGGCTGGCCGGAACGTTCATCGGACTGACCTATCAGACCAACAATTTTCTAGGTCTGGGCGAAACATTGACCTTCTCGGCGCAATTCGGGGACCTCCAACGCAGCTTTATGTTTGGATTCACCGAACCTTACTTGTTCGATCGCCCCATTCAGTCCGGCTTCACCATCTTCGACAGCCGCTATAATTTTGACCAAGCCAAGCAGGAAGCCATCGCCCTGGGCCAATCGGTGAGCATCAACCCGCAATACGTCCAGAACTACACGCAAAATTCCACCGGCTTTACGGTGTTTGCCAGCTACCCGGTCAAGCGTCTTTCTTTCACCAGGTTTTCCCTCACCTACGGCCTGACGCGCACCAACATTGAATCATTTAACGCGGCGTCCACACTTTTGTTTGAGCAGTTGCAGTTCCGCAGCGTGGCTGGGCCGAGCGCGCTCGACGGCATTGTGTCCAGCACGGTCACACCCTCTGTAACGCACAACACGATCGATAACCCCCAGAACCCCAGGAAGGGCCGGAGCTACTTCTATTCGGTCGCTTTTTCCGGGTTGGGCGGCAACGTCAAATCCGTCACCAACGTGTTCTCGTATACGCAGTTTCGTCCGGTCTTCAAGAAACGAAATGTCCTGGGATTCCACTTCACGTCGGCCTACACCACTGGGTATGGCGGGGGGGAAGTTCCGCCGTTCAGCCGGTTCTATATGGGCGGAGAAAATGATCTTCGCGGGTATGACATCCGTTCGATCTCACCGGTCACTTTCATTCCCACGGCCACGTCGCAAACGTTCACGTTCACGGATCCCACCACGCTGTCGGGCAGCGGTAGCCCTCTTCAGCGTTCGTTCACCGTGCCGATCCTGACCTACACCGCGACATTGCCGGGTGGCGATACGCAGACTTCTGGAAACATTGAGTACCGCATTCCCATTGTAGGCCCGGTCACTGCTTCGCTGTTCCTGGATGGGGGCACCGATGGCATCCTGAAAGAAGGCGCCCTGAAGCTGAACCCTTCCGGGCTCACCAGCCTGGAACAACAGTTCCCGGCCGCCAACGTCAACAGCCAGTTGGCGATTGCTCCGGGAACGAATTTCCGGGTGCGGGGTTCTACGGGCATTGAGTTTGGCGTGCAGCTCCCCATTGTCCAGGCGCCTTTCCGCGTCTACTATGCGTACAACGTTAACCGGCTGCATTCGGAGATCATTTCGCCCCCGGACTACATTAATCCGACGGAACTCGCGCTTTTGAAAAGTTCGCTGCCGGCTGAGGTTTACAACACTCAGGTGTTGCCGCTGTTGCAGGAGTTCGTCGTGAATCCGGGGCGTTTGAATTATTTTGAGCCCAAGACCACTTTCCGTTTCACAGTGGGCAAGACTTTCTAGCGGCTGGGGTCGCTGGGTTTCGCCGCCTGGCGGGATGGGTCCCAAAGTTCGTGAAAAGATTAACGGAACGCGGCCCTGATCGGCCTGATGAGTACGGTCAGAATGCGTCGCGTCGTATCCCGTGACCGCGAAGCGGTTCACGCGTAGGAGGCAGGGTTAATGAAGTTGCGAAAGATGGCGAGCTGCTTTGCCGTGTTTACCGCGTTGGCGTCGGTTTGGCTCGACGGCTGCGGCAGCAGTGGCGCCAATACTGTGACGGTGACCATGAGCCAAGAGAGTGCGAGCCTGGTGACCACTCAAGTTCTCAATCTGACGGCCACCGTCGCGGGGGCTACCAATGTCAACGTGAACTGGACGTGCACTTATACCACCACCACCACTACTACCGCCTCCAATGGCACCACAAGTTCTACCACCAGCGCGGCCGCTCCCTGCACTGCTGCTACAGGCGTGCTTACCAACATCCAAGACACCACCGTCACCTACACCGCGCCCGCCAAGATCACCGGCCCAGCCCCTACTGCGACCACGATCGTCTCCCCGCCCACGATCACCATCACCGCGACGGCGCAAGCCAATACCAAGAAGACCGACACTTGCGTGGTCACCCTGGACTCCGGCATTACGGTGACCATTAATCCGGCAAACGCCGCCGTTCCAACCGGCCAGGATTTTCAGTTCACGGCCAGCTTGACCAATGACACCACACCCAACGATGTCACCTGGCAACTAACTCAGGAGCCCCTGTCCACTACTACCCTGGCGGAACTCACCACCTGCAGCCCGACCTGCGGCACCATTAGCACGAACGGTCTTTACACCGCTCCCACCGCTGTGCCCACGGCCAACACTCCCACCAGCATAACGACCACGACTCCGCAAAGCCTCTCGGTCATCGCGATCTCCATCGTAGACGCCACCAAGGTCGGCTTCTCCACCGTTACGGTGGTTCCCACTGGGGTGATCTCCTTCACTGGCATCTCGCCATCCGTCGCCCCGCAAGGCGGGGTGCTGCAAGACATCTACTTGGCGGCGACCAACGTCAATTCCCTGACCAGCATTTTCTACGACGGCACGGCCTTGCCCAGCTCTCAGGTTTTGGTGGTCTCGCCGCCTGTTTCGGGTTCCACTCCCACGGGAGCGCGCGCCCGCCTGTTGCCTGCGCAATTGACTACCGCCGGGACTCACGTGATTGGCATTTGCAATCCACCCATCGGTCAGACCACGTGTACTCCGGATTCCAGCGGCGGACCTTTCAATATTACGGTGGTGCCGGAGCGTCCGGTGCTGGTGTCCAGCCAGCCGAGTAGCCTGCCGCAAACGGCTGCCACGTCTCCGTCGGGCGGCGCAGCGACCCTCGATGGGGGGTATTTTGGCTCGCCGAATGCTCCGTTGGTTTCGGTGCTGTTTGGTGGGAATCAAATTAATATCGCGGAGCCTACTTCGCGCCAGCTCTCGCTGACCATGCCGGCTTTGCCCACGCCGGGGTTGTATCCCATCAGCGTCACGAACAACAATGCTTCACCCACCACGGCGGTCACGAACATCGCCGTGTTTCCAGACTATGGCCCCGGCGGCGTCAATACTCCTGCCGGTGTTAGCAAGCTGATTTCCCTGGCACCGGGTTCCGGTGGTGCCACCGCTACACCAAGCGCCATCGCGATCGATGACGTCCTGGAAGTTGCGGTGGTCGCCGAGGCCGGCACCAACAGCGTCGAATACATCAATCTAAATGGCGGCAATCCAACGCTCATCAGCGGCCGCGTTCCTGTCGGCAACGTCCCGACAGGCGTCGCGGTTGACGACATGCTGCACATCGCGGCGGTGGTCAATTATGTCGACCGAACGGTCGAGTTGCTCTCCATCCCGGCGCCTGGGCAGACTCCCTCGACAACACCCTTGGCGACCATCAGTCTTTCCGCATTGATTCCGACCAGCGCGCCGACCACGCCACCGACGCCACCGCCGTTTCCCTATTCGATCGGCATCGATCCGTTCTCGCACACGGCCGTCATCGCGTACGCCAATACCAACATCGGGTTCATCGCCGACATCAACCCTGCAAACAGTGCGAATACCTCTGAATGCTTGTTGGCCGGGCAGGCCCCGCCGTGTGTGACTTCCTCGGTCACCTTGAACACCGGCCAGTATCCCCAAGTAGCGCTCGAGCCACGCGTCCATCTCGCCTATGTCACGCCGGGCGGAGCAGGCAACCTCTCGGTGGTCGATCTTACGCATAAATCCGCGTCCGTGGGCATTGCCAGCGCTACCCGGGCCGCTAACATCGTCACCATTTCCACCGTTGCACCTCACAACATCAACCCCGCCAATCCGGGTACCATCCTGATCAGCGGTGTTTCCACCACAAATAGCAATTTTAACGGCACCTTTTCCGGTATCACGGTCATCGACGCCAACGATTTCGAATATTCGCAAACCGCGATTAACGATAGCGTGACCGGCGGAACGGTCGCCGCTCCCGTCGGTGAGGCCAGCTACGGCATTGCTTATCTGACTTACAGCATCTCCCAAACGGAGCAAGGCGTCGCCATCAATCCCATTAGCCGAACCGCGATGATTGCCGATCCCAACGCCACTGCCGCGCAAGTCGATTTCATCGATACTCTGGATCAGACCGTTTCCTCACTCTCGTTGGACCAAGGTGTGGTCCTCGGCTCGACCATCACGGCGGAAGGGGAGATTGGCGACACCAACGTCGGTTTTCAACCGTTTACCAATACCGCCGTGTTGTTCAATCCAACGCGTAACGAGTTTTCTCTCATCGATCCTGTGCGACTCCAGCGCATCGCCATCGTTCCGGCTGCGCCTTCGGGAGGCACCACCAACGGCAATGGGAGTGTTAACGTTCCCAACGGTTCTTCCCAGCCCACGCCTCTGCCGATACCAGGCGCTCTGGCTGTCGACGCCGCCAATAACGTCGCACTCGCAGTCAATTCCGGAAGCAACAACATCAGCGTCCTTTTTCTGGGCAACGCCGCTAGCCCCACGCCGATCAAGCTCGTGCATATCGAGTCCGTGATGGTGACTTCCGCCGGTATTCCCAACTCCATTCTTCCGCAGGCAGTGCTCACCACCAACTCCACTCCGGTCGCGGGCGGCGCAGCCAGCATCACCATCACTGGGACGGGTTTTCAGTCCGGAACTGGGGCGCAGGTTCGTCTGGATGGAACTCCGTTGACCAACGTCACGGTGGTGAACAACTCGGAAATCACCGCCACCATACCCACTTCTTTCCTCAACGTTCCACGGCACTATGCTTTGGACGTTGTGGTTGGCGGCGTCGGATCCAATGCGACCGATTTCTCGGTCATTGAGGCCGTCGATCTCACGCCCGCTTGCGCGGCCGGCTCTACGCCGCAGCCCGGCGCCGTCGCTATCGACACCACCCGCAATATTGCGGCGGTCAGTAACTACGGTTGCGGCAGCATCTCTCTGGTGGACTTGACGCCCGGCGCCAGCGCACCTCTCAAGAGCACGATTTCGGTGGGCAGTTCGCCGGAGGGAATTGATGTGATCCCGCGCCTTGGATACGCGGTGGTCGCCAACAATGGGTCTGGCACAGCCTCTATCGTCAATATGGATACCGCAACCTTGGTGTCCAGCCCCGGCACCGGCACGAACCCTACCGGCGTCGCGATCGATCAATACTCCGGCTTGGCCATCGTCGCCAACACCGGTTCAAACAGCATTAGTGCCATCGACCTCACTTCTATCACTTCCTCAAGCACCACTCCAACCGTGAACACCCTCGGGATTGACCAGCAGCCCATTGCGATTGCGATTGATCCCAATCGTGCCGCTTGCGCCAGCACGACCTCTACCGGAATCGGCGTCGCGGTCATTACCGCTCTGGAATTGGGTACTGGAACTGGGACCGGTGCTCTTGATACCGTTGACGTCAGCACCAACACCCCAGTGACCTGTACGACCGTTACCGCTGCCTCCACGACGGCCACTCCGACCGGCATCGTCTTCGATCCCGCCGGGCAAGCGACTACGACAACTACTTCGGGCACGGCGTCGGGTCCTGGCATATCTCCGGGGGTTTTCTACGCTACCGGCAGTCAGGGCAATATCATTTATGTATTCGATCCCGACACCGGCACCGCCACACCGGTAAACGTGGGCATCAATCCCACGTCCCTGGCGGTGAACCCGAATACCGGAACGTTGCTGACGGTCAACTCACTCAGCAACACGATTTCGGTGCTGGACACGCAGTCGCTGAAGACGCAAGCCACCATGAGCGTCGGTGGCTCGACTCAGTTCGCGGCGGCGATTCATCCGCTGACCAATATGGCGGTGATCACCGATCAGGCCAATAATCGCCTGCTCATCGTGCCACTGCCTAATTAGTAGGTGTGGCAAGCGGGCAGAGCAACCGGATAGTGGGCGCGGAAACGAACGAGCGCACGCGAATCGGCGCGATTGTGCGCCAGCCAACTCGCAGCCGCCGACGGCCATCTTAGTGAACCAGGCAGGTCAGCGATTGGTTCCACCGCGCTTTCTGATTGCAGGGGGCCGAGCGGCTCGGCTATACTCCGAAGTTTGTGTAATGCTCGTATGACCCGCTAGGAAGCGGTTCAAGCCAATCGTCATTCGTTAACACCTATTTGTTAGCGTCAATTTGTTGACAAGGAGAATCACAGTGAATTCGAGAATTTTCACCGCTTCGCGGTCACGCGGCACCTTGCTTCGAGCAGCCGCCTTCGCCGCTGCGTGCCTTTTCTCAACCGTCGCTATTCGAGCACAGGGCACTGCTGCCGCTGGCGCCGCGGTTACCGGGAAGACCGGCGTCATCAATATCCGGCAGGCGATCGCCAGCACTGCGGAGGGCAAACAAGCAGGCGCCGAACTGCAATCGCAATTTTCCGCGCGCCAGAATGAGCTCGAGGGCCTGAACAAGCAGATCAACGACCTGCGCCAGCGCCTCGAGGCCGGTAGAGGTAAAATTAGCGATGAAGAGTCCGCGCGGTTGCAGCGCCAGGGCGAAGTCATGGCGCGGCAGCTCCAGCGCAAGCAGGACGAATACCAGGAAGACGTGAACGCCGCGCAGGGCGAAGTGTTCGATCGCATCGGCCGGAAAATGGTGGACGTGCTGGACCGTTACGCGCGCGAGAACGGATACGTAGTGATTCTCGATTCATCGGCGCAAAACACGCCGATTCTGTTTGCTTCCACCAACATCGACGTTACTCAGGACATCATAAGGCTGTACGATGGCGCGTATCCGGTGAAGGCCGGCAACGCGACTCCCGCAAAGCCCGCGGCAAAGCCTGCAACGCCTCCCGCTCCGAAGCCCCAGCAGTAAGGCGGCGGCAACCGGCGCGAGTCCGCAACGATAAAGCCGGCGCGAACCATTTCTGTTCAACGCCTCGGGAGAGATTCCGAGGCGTTCTTCTTTTGCGCAATCCCTTCCTCTACTTTCTGAAACATTGGTTGAGTCGTTCTCGAATGGACCTGCTTTGGATCGTGGCTTGCCCCGGGGACGCAGCCACGACGCGCTTCTTTTTTCCTTGACGGTTCAATCCTCTTTCGTTGCGTCCTTCGGTGCGTTGATCTGGTGATTGGTGTCCACGGAAAAGAGGGCATAGTTGGTGAGGGTGTGCCGGTGATGGTAGCGCTTGCCGTGTACTTGCATGTACAGCTCGGCATACCAGGGCAACCATAGCGAAGTTTTGCCGTGTTCGAATTTCACGGGTCCGTAGTCGATGATCAGATGGTCGCGATCCAACTCTAGCTGCGGGATCGGTTCGCGCAAGTCCGTCTCAATGTGCAGTAGATCGTAGCTGTTAGCGGCGACCCACACGCGGCCCTTCAAAGCGACGGGGAAAGTGCCGCGGCTGTTTCTCCACGTCATCAGGCGCGACTCGACTTCCTTGCGCTGCTCGAATCGAATTTCCCACGCGGCTTGTCCACGCCACTCGCCGAGCCCTTCGCATTTGAAGGTAACGTCGCTCTGATAATCCGGATCGAACAGAAAGACGCCAAGCCCCACCAAGCCACGTGAGGCCAGGGATGTTGGAAACTGCGAGAGGTTTTCGCCTCCGTCCCTTTCCTCGTCGAGGAAGAAGGAATTCTGCCCGGTCTTTCGAATGAAAACGAGGTAGGTAAAGTCCTTGGATTTCACTGGTCCAGGATTTCCGTTGGTGTCGACATCCTGATGTTCAATGTGTTCGGTGGCCATGAATTTTTCAAAATTGGCCATTTGCTTCATGGTGCGCGCTTGCGTTCTCTGAACCAATTGATCCGTCGAACAAGCCACGTCGGGCGCCAGGGCATATTCCTTGGCGTCCACATCAGCCGGCGCCCAGGGACGAATCACCGCCGGAGGAGCGGGAAGAGGCTGAGATGTGGATTCCGCCGCTGGAGCCGATGCCGCCGGCTGTAGATTGTCGGCAGCAGGAGTCGCAGCCGCCACCAGCACCGCCTTGTCCAGAGCGGCAAGAGCGGCTTTGGCATCTTTAGCGCCAGGATCGTTCGGGAAATCTCGAAGCACGCCGGCAAATGCTTGTCTGGCCTCGGGAATTTTGTTGTCGGTGGCGAGGATGCGGCCAAGCAAGATGCGCGCCGCCACGCCGTGATCTTTGCCCAACTCCGCGGCGCGCTGCGCATGCGTTCGCGCCTTCTCGAATTCCTTTTGCTCGGCGTAAGCAAAGGCGAGCAGGTAATGCGTATGCCAATCCGCGCCGTTGACGACGTACGCCTTTTCGAGTGTCTCCGTGGCCAGCGAGGCTTGTCCGCTGCGAAGTTCAATCTCCCCCAGGGTCACCAGCGCCCGTTCGTGCGACGGGTTAATGGCGATAGCGCCTTCTAGTTTGGTGCGCGCCAGATCGTAGTGCTGCTGGTAATATTCCAGCATTCCCACAAGATATAGAACGTCTGGATTGCCCGGAGCCATTTTCGCGGCCTTGTCGAAGTGCGAGCGCGCGGCATCGAACTGCTGCTGCCGCATTTTGTCGAGGCCCTTGTCGATTTCGGATTGCAGGCGCGGGGTCATGGTCGTCTTGGTCGGAGCTACGTTCTCTGATCCCGGCGCAGACTCGGGCGAGATATAGACGTAGACGTTATAGGAAGAGGAACTGGGCATGATCGAGGCTTGTTCGGTGGTGGTTTTGTAGCCGGACGAACTAACTTCGATTTGGTAGTCGCCGGCGCGGACGGCTGGAAAGGTGGCAGCTCCGGCGTCCCGTGTGGGCGCCGTCAAGTGGACGCCGCTAAAGTCGGACGAAAGCTTAACGAAAGCGCTGCCTTCGATCGGCGTGCCGCCGAGTTCGCGAACGCTGACGATAACGGTGACGAGCATATCGGGAGGCAGACCGCCATTTTGTCCACCACTTTGGGGCGCTCTTTGGGCAATTGCCGGACCGCAAACCAGGCCGGCCAGCAAGGCCACGGACACGGCGATTCGAGCGATGCGAGACTGGCGAGGCCTATTGGCCATTTGAATTCCTGGAACGGCAGGCAGTATCGAAATCCTTAGATTGGAAACCATAGCTTTGCGTGACCACCGAGGTCAATGGACTTAAGGTACATCCCAGCCGGTCCGTAGCATGTGGGTTGACCAAATAGGGGTTAGCCGACGGTCTCACGGTATTCATTGGAACCAGTAGGGAGTCCTTTTGGTCCAATCGCTTTCGGGATATCGATTGTGGAGGAGTGTAAACGCGGCTTTCGAATAGTTTTCGGGAGTGGGATCGGAGCAGCCGTAGCGGCGGGCACGGACTACGAGGTGGAGAGCCTCGGGGACACGAGGATCGTCGAGGTGAGATTTGGCCCAGTCGAGGGCTTGCTTGCCGAGCCAGTTAGGAGCAGCGGGTTGGGCTTCGAGTTCGGCGCGCTCTTTGGCGGCGATGGCGCGCTCGTCGCCGGTCAGAAATGCGGGATCACCGATTTTGCCGTCTGGGTAGATCTCCTGGAGTGGGCTGCTGGGACGGAGGAGCATGTGATAGTAGTCCTGACCGAAATAAACGCCGCCGGGGCTGGGCGTCCAGGAACACCACCAGTTATCGCGCAGGGAGTCGATCTTGTCGAAGTGTAGTTCCTCGAAGCGGTAAGGATTTTCGCGCGGGAATCCGGGGGCGACAAACGGATGGAGTGCAGGATTGCGGAGGATCGTGAAGACCGCCGCAAATTGACGAGACGCGCTATCGGGGGCGTTTGCGTAGTCTGCGAGCGCCTCCTTTATTTCGGGGATGAGATCGTGCGCTGTGGGAACGAGGTCACGAGCGATGGCATCGTCGTCAAGGAGGATGGCGCGCGTCCACGCAGCGATGGTGATCTGGCGGCGCAATTCGGCGGGCAGCGAGGTGGATTTCGCGGCGTCGGCCAGTAAGCGCAGCGGGAATCTTTCGGTCAGGATGATGGCGGCATCGGTGTCGAAGTAACGAATATTTGGTAAAGGAGCATTGGGGTTGGGATTGTCCGATAGGTCGCTGGGGATGCGCGCTGCGAAGTGGAGGAAGTCTGGCAGGCCGGTGGCCACCTTCATGCGGAGGGCGATGAATTGATTGATGGCGGAACGCGAGGCAATCAAGTTGGGCTGCGCGAGAAGTCTATCGATCTGGTTGCGCACGCCAGCGGAGTCGCCAGACTGTTCGAGCAGCCGGAGGCGATGGAAGGTGAGGGTGACGTAGGCGGGCGAATCTGGAGCGACCTGTGCGGCGGCCGCGGACAGATCAGCGGCATCTTTGTCGTTAGTGTCTGCTTTGGCTAGCGCGGCGACTAGCCAGGGCAGCGATTTTGTTCGCCGCCAGAGCTGCACGGAATGTTGGTAGGCATCCGCATCGACGCGTTGGAAAGTGAAGATCCAGTCGGTCAGGTCGCCAGGCTTCAAACGCGATTCTTCGTCGGGCGCGATCCCTCGCGAGGCAGGCTGCCCCGGGGCCGCTGGCGGGAGCTCGACGCTCTTCGAGAGGACGGGACGATCGAGAAGCCAGAGATAGTCGGTCAGGTTCTGCTGGAACGTTTTCGGTTCGCCGGGGTTGGACAGAGATGTTTCGAGTTCGCGGAAGCGCTGCTGGCGGTGCAGGCGAATCAGCACGAAGGCCAGCAGCCGCTGTGCGCGATCGTGGATTTCGGCGAGGTTCTGGTCGGCAAGGATAGCTCGCAATTTGGTCTCGGCCTCGGTCAGAGTCCGCGGATCGAAGGAATCTTCGCCGGCGCCCGCACTTAGGGTGCCTTCGCGGATGAGAGTGCGAGCGACCAGATACGGAGCGAGAACGCGGTAAGGAGAATCCGGATCCTTAGCGATGGCTTCGAAGGCCGAGCGGGCTTGATCGTATTCGCCGGCGTAGAAGTAGGCTGCGGCGATTTGATAGGCGCGATCGGCGCGCATGAGAACTGGATCGGTGGAGCGGGCAGCAGCGGGAATGACCACAGGCGTGGGCTTCGGCGGATAGCTGGCACTGCCGCAATTTTCGAAGACCTGATCCTGGGCCGCGAGCCAATCTTTGACAGCAGCGCTCTGCGCGCCGAACTGCTCGACGCGTTTGTGTAAAGTTTGAACGGCATTCTCGAACGCACTGTTCAGGCAATTGTAATAGTAAAGATAACTATCAGAGTCAGGCACGTGCCGGGACCAACCGTATCCTCCGCCGTATTCTCGGGCATCAGACACCTTGTCGAGAATTTTGGCGCGAGCGTCTCCCCATGCCCCTATCCAATTTTTAGCGGCGAGCGCTTCTTCGACGGAAGGCTCCGTGAGAGCTTTGAGTTCAGGCTCGGTGAAGGGCTTGCCGCTGAGATTGCGATAGGCGACGTACAGCGGTTGATGGTGATAGGTGTGTTCCAGCAGGCCGAGTTTGCCACGAGCGTAGTCGTCGTTCGGAAGATCGGGACCCGCAGCGTCGGTGAAGACAGGCTCCGGCAGGGCCGGCATGCAGGCGAAGGCGAAAGGCGCGGGAAGCAGGAGCGCGGAGGTCAGAAACGCGGCAAGCGCGGCGCGCGCAATCGGGATAGGATCGCTGTGAGTCCTCATTGTTTCCACTCCTGAAGAACGGAATCCGCGGCTGATGGCGTCCAGGCACGCGGGGCAAAAACGTAAATTCGCTTTTCGCGCCAGTTCGCGGGCATTCCAGGGAATCGCCTCGTAAGTAATTGCAGCGAAATGGGCTCATCTGTGGAGACGCCGAGAGCGTTTTGGCAAGCGGCTACGCGGAAGTTCTCGCCAGAGTTGAGGAACTTGGCTACGTTCGCGGTGTCGGGACCCATTCGAAAGAGCATGGGCACAGCTTCGTCGATGGTGCCTGCTGGTAGTTGGGCGAGCCAAGGATCGCCGATGCACCACGAGGCGAGCGCCGTGATGGACAGCGAAATGTCGGGTCGCAGCTTGCCGCGTACGTCCTGGAGTAACGCGGAATAAAAATTGTGCTGGCTGGTGCTGGCGTCGAAATCAATCTGGATCGCGCGGATGGAGGGGATATTTTGCAGAGAGGCGATTTCGTCGGCGATGGTTTCGCGGATCTCCGAGGTGATGTGTGGCACGGCAGAAGGGAAGGCAGAACGCTTCGTTGACGGTGTCTCGATCCTTACGACCGCAATCAGCGCTGTGCCGGGAGCGGTTAGCAGCGGTTGCAGACGCGGCCGCACGACGATTCGCGCCGGGGTCGCTTCCGGATTTGAGTCGCGAGGCGGGAGATAAATGGTTTTCGCGAGAAAGGCGACTCCCGCTCTTTGGGAATCCAGGAATCGCAGATCTTCGGGACGCTCCCAGGCCCAAAAAATCACGGCGGGCACGCTATTGGTGTGAGCGCGTGCGAAAACCGCATGCGTGCGCGAAGAGATAGCCAAAGCAGCACATCCGAGGGCGGCGGCTGCCACGTAATCGAGGATCTTGCGATGTGGCGTCAAGGCGGCTCGCAGGGGAGCAATTGGAAGGCCTGCGCTTCTGGATTGATTTCAAGACACTTATACTACGGACGGAATTAGGAGTGAGGATTCTTCCGCACTGTCTGTTTCCTTAAAGCCACAGCCGACGGCTGCTGAAAAGGCCGCGAGGCTCCGCCGCCCGTATCTTGCTTTTACCGTGCTGCGGGAATATACTGCTGTTTCGCTCTGAAGCGGGTCGCACGATGAGTGGGCGCGAGCCCACTTTTTTGTTGGCCGGTTGCAGTGCTCTTGATACCGGCATTGGCCGGGGAGTCTTCGCGTGAATCTGGAGAAAATCCGGGGCGCCGCCGAGCGGGTGGCCCGTTCGGAGGGTCTGGAAATCTTTGATGTCGAGTGGAAGATCGGAAAGCAGAGGTTTTTGCGGGTGTATATCGACCGCGTCCCTGCTGCGATAGGCACGACGAGCGGCGCGGAAATTGCTAATAGTCCAGATGGGGTCGTGAGCGACCCTTACGGCGGCATTAGTCACTCAGACTGCGAGCGGGTCAGCCAGCAGTTGAGCGTAATTCTGGATGTGGAAGGGTTGATCGAAGGACCCGGGTATGTGCTGGAGGTCAGTTCTCCGGGGTTGGACCGGGCGCTAAGGAAGCGGGCGGACTTCGAGCGGTTTGCGGGAAAGCTGGCGAAGATTACGACCAGCGAGCCGATTGGCGAACAGAGCTTCTTCGAGGGGCGGCTGGCGGGGATTGCGGACGGGAAAGTTCGCATGGAGTTGGAGGGGAAGAACGCGCGGGTTGTTGAGGTGCCGCTGGAAGCAATCCGGAAGGCGAATTTGGTCGTGGAGTGGTAACAGAATAAAAGCTAGAGGCTGGAAGTCAGAAGGGCGCTCAGATGGTCTGGGCGCACATGGCCAGATTAGAAGTTGTCGGGAAATCAATTCATAGGGGCATTTTAGGAACGAACGGAAATGGCGAATCTGCTCTATCAGCAAATTGAGATGTTGAGCCGCGAGAAGCACATCGAGCCGGAGATCGTAGTGTCTGCGATTGAGGATGCGATGGTGGTGGCGGCACGCAAGTATTACAAGACGGAAGAGGACCTGCGCGCGAAGTTCAACCAGGAAACCGGGCAGGTCGATGTGTTCTCGGTGCACATCGTCGTCGAGGAAGTGACCGACCCGAAAAAGGAAGTCAGCCTGACGGAGGCGAAGAAGAAAAATCCGGAGGCGGAGGTTGGCACGGAGATCATCGCGGCTAAGCCTACCGACGTGCTGGGGCGGATTGCCGCGCAGACCGCCAAGCAAGTGATTTTGCAGAAGGTGCGCGAGGCGGAACGCGATACGATTTTCAACGAGTATCACGGGCGCGTGGGCGAACTGGTGACGGTAATCGTGAAGCGGGCGGAGGGGCCGGACCTGATTGTCGATATGGGTCGGACGGAAGCACGGCTGCCGAAACGCGAGCAGTCGAAACTGGAAACCTACAACATCGGCGAGCGCCTGCGCGTAGTCATCAAGATGGTGGATCGTGCGGCGAAAGGGCCGCAGGTGATCGTTTCGCGTGCGGATGCGAGTTTGGTGCAGCGCTTGTTCGAGATGGAAGTGCCGGAAATTTACGACGGCACGGTGCAGATCCGTCACGCGGCGCGCGAAGCTGGCGAACGCACGAAGGTTGCGGTGGCGAGCCGGGACAAAGACGTCGATCCCGTGGGCGCTTGCGTGGGCATGAAGGGCATGCGCGTGCAATCAATCATTCGCGAATTGCGCGGCGAAAAGATCGATATCATTCCGTACAGCGAAGAGACGGTGGCGTTTGCGCAGAAGGCGCTGAGCCCGGCGAAGGTTACGCGTGTGCAGATCACCGACCCGGAAAATCGCAAGCTGGAAGTGATCGTCGAGGACTCGCAACTATCGCTGGCGATCGGCAAAAAGGGACAGAACGTTCGCCTCGCAAGCAAATTGATCGGCTGGGACATCGACATCAAGAGCGAAGAAGAAAAGCGGCGCGAAATTGAGGAGCAGATGACCGCTCTGACCGCGCCGACAACACCGCTCACTGCGTTGGCGGGTGTCGGCGCCAAAACGATCGAAAAGATCGAGGCAGCGGGAATTACCAACGTCGAAAAGCTCGCGGGGATGACGCCGGAACAGTTGATGGAGATTCCAGGCATTGGCGAGAAGATGGTGGACAAGATCTATCAGGCCGTGAACCGCTTCTACGAGGGCGGCGGCGAGGCTGTGGCCACGGGCGAAGCAGCCGAAGGCGCTGAGGCTTCGGCGGAAACTGCGTCCGGCGAACAGGCGGAGGTTTCCGCTGAGAACGCCGCGGTGGAGAACACAGAAACCGAGACAGCCGGGGAAACCGCGGAAGCGGCTCCCGAAACGCACGACGAAACGGAAGCGGAATCTCCCGCGGCGAACGAGAATGCCGATGACACTGGGGCTGCGGAACAAGGCGAAGGAAAGCACCCGGAAGGAAGAAGAGGCGAAATCTTAGGAACGCATGACGACTGACCCAAACCAAGTACGAATTAACGAGTTGGCCCGCGAACTCGAGGTCAAAGCGAAAGCGATTATCGACCTTCTGGCGGGCTACGGCGTCACCGAAAAGAAGACGCACTCGAGCTCGATCCCGGTGGATGTCGCCGAGAAAGTACGCGCGCACCTGCGGGGAGTTGCCGACGCAGAAGCAGCAGCGGAAGCAAAGGCTAAAGCGGATAAAGACGCGAAGGATGCTGCGGCGAGAGCTGCGCGGATGAGGCCGGCGGGTGCGCCGGCTGCAGTTGCTCCGCCAGCGCCGACACCTGTTGCGCCAGCGGCACCAAGACCCGCGGCAGTGGCTCCGCCGGCGCCCGTCGCTGCGCCAGCAGCGCTTTCTCCAACACCAGCGCCGGCGGCAGCGCCTGTAGCGGCACCCGTGGCGGCGGCACCTGCGGCGACTACCCCGAAAGCCCCGGCTCCAGCGCCTGTTACCGAGGTTCCCGTGGGGACAGCGCCTGCACCTGCCGTGCGGCCCGTCGCGCCTCCAACTCCGCAGCCCGGCGCGCCACTTCGACCTTCGACACCACCACCGGCGGGTGCCACACAGAGGCCTGCCGCACCGGCTCCTGGTCAACGACCTTTGCAACCGCAACGCCCTGGGCAATCCCCCGCCGGCCAATCTGCTGGTGCGCGTCCCACAGCCGCTGCTTCCGGCACGAGGCCGGCTGCGGCCGCTCCTGGTGCCCGAGCAACGCCTCCTCCAGCTCGTCCACCCATGCCCACTGGCGGGAATCGCGGGCCTATACCTGGCACGACTCCGGGAAGCCATCAGCGCCAAGGCGGACCTCGACCTGGCCAGCCGATGCGTCCTTTGCAATCGGGCGGTCAAGGACGCCCATTTACGCCGCGTCCGGGCGGGGGCGGACCCGGTGGGCCAGGCGGCCAGCCTGCAAGACCTTTTGAGCAGCGACGTGGTCCGATACCGACAGGTTCACGTCCGGGCCCGCGCATGCCGGGGCGTCCCGGGATGCTGCCGCCATTGCCGGACAAGGCCCCGACGAAGGCAGAGCCGGGCAAACCGCTGTATACCAGGAAGCCGCCGCAGCGCCAGCGTCCGACTGCGGACAAGCGCGAAATAGAAGGCGAGCGCAAGCTACACCCAACGCGCCAGCGCCCCGGCGCGGGTCGTGGCGGGGCCGTTGCCGTCATCGCACCGCCGGAGCCGCGTGCTCCTCGCGACGTGGCCATCACGGAAGGCATTACCATTCGCGAACTGGCCGAAAAACTCGATGTGCGCGCCAAGGAACTCTTGAAGACTTTGATGGATCGCGGCGTGTTTGCCAGCATCAACCAGGCACTCGACGTGCCGACCGCGACTACGATCGCGGAAGCGTTTAACGGCGTGGTCAGCGTGGTCTCTTTCGAAGAAGAGATGGTGCTGGAGGTTGCCAAGGAAGAGACCAAGGAAAATCTGAAGCCGCGGCCGCCGGTGGTTACGGTGATGGGCCACGTCGATCACGGCAAGACCAGCTTGCTCGACGCGATTCGCCAAGCCGATGTTGCGGCGGGCGAAGCAGGCGGGATCACCCAGCACATCGGCGCGTATAAAGTAATGGTCAACGATCGCGCCGTCGTGTTTGTGGATACGCCGGGCCATGAGGCGTTCACGCGCATGCGTGCGCGCGGCGCGAAGGTAACCGATATCGTGGTGCTCGTTGTGGCCGCCGATGATGGCGTCATGCCGCAGACGAAAGAAGCGATCGATCACGCGAGAGCCGCGAATGTACCGATCGTGGTGGCGATCAACAAGATCGATAAACCCGAGGCACAGGTCGAACGCGTGAAGCGCCAGCTTGCGGATTTGAACTTGCTGCCAGCCGAATGGGGCGGCGATACGGAGTTTGTGGAAGTTTCCGCGAAGCAGAAAACAGGCATTCCCAAGCTGCTGGAAACGCTACTGCTGGTCGCGGATTTGCGCGAATTGAAAGCGAATCCCGACGCTCCGGCTACAGGCACGGTATTGGAATCGCGTGTGGACAAAGGCCGCGGCCCGGTCGCGACGATTCTGATTCAGAACGGCACGCTGCAACTCGGCGATTTCTTTATCTGCGGATCCGTCTTTGGAAAGGTGCGCGCGCTGTTCGATGACCGCGGGCGGCCGACCAAGGACGCACCTCCATCGACTCCGGTGGAAGTGCTTGGTTTGCAGGGAATCCCGGACGCTGGAGACAACTTCCAGGTTACCGACGAAGCCAAAGCGCGCCATATCGTGGAGTTCCGGCAATCGAAGCAACGCGACGCGGCCATGGCACGCTCCAGCGGCGGGCGCATCACGCTCGATCAGTTGCACGAACAATTGAAGGCTGGCGAGGTCAAGGAGCTCGGCATCGTCATCAAGGGCGACGTGCAGGGCTCGGTGGAAGTACTCACCGAAATGCTGCCGAAACTTTCGAACGACCAGGTAAAGCTGAAGATCATCGGGTCCGGCGTCGGCGCGGTAACCGAAAACGACGTGCTGTTGGCATCGGCTTCCGGCGCGATCATCATCGCGTTCGGCATCCGTCCGGACCGCAAAGCGGCGGAGCTCGCGCAGCAAGAGCACGTCGAGATTCGGCCGCACACCATCATCTACGAAGTTTCCGACGAGATTAAGAAGGCGATGGAAGGCCTGCTCGAACCTGTGGTCCAGGAGACGTATGTGGGCCGCGCGGAAGTGCGCAACACGTTCCGTGTCAAGGGTTCCGGCACGATTGCGGGCTGCTACGTCGTCGACGGGGTACTCAAGCGCGATTCGCAGGTTCGCGTCGTGCGCGAGGGTGCGGTGATCTATACTTCGAAGCTCAGCTCGCTGAAGCGCTTCAAGGACGATGCCAGCGAAGTGCGCACCGGCTTTGAGTGTGGCGTGGGCATCGCCAATTTCAACGACGTCAAGGTCGGCGACATTCTCGAATGCTTCCAGGTGACGAAACTCAGCGCCGCGGAAGCTGCCGCGCAAACCGGCGCGCCAGCGGCGCGCAGATAAGACGTAGCACGGTTCCTGGAGCCGCTCATGCCGGTCGGCTTGCTTACCCTCGAGCTGCACATCCCGGACGCGCAATCGCTGAAGGATAAGAGGCAGGTGATTCGCAGCTTGAAGGATAAGCTGCGAAGGCAGTTTAATGTGGCCGTCGCGGAGTTGGATCATCACGATTTGTGGCAACGGTCGGTGGTAGGCGTTGTAACGCTAGCCAATGAAGAGCGGTATGTTCAGGAATTGCTGCAAAAAGTTCTAGACGAGGCCGATCGAATCCTCGGCTCGTTTTTGATAGGACAGAAATTCGAGATCGTTTAGGAAGTGCGGCGCATCGAGCGCGGCGGGGGACCCCGAATGAGTCCAACCACGAATCACCGTCATGAACGCGTGGGCGAGGAAATCGCGCACGAAATTAACGCCATGCTGGCTGGGGAGCTGAAAGATCCGAGGCTTGAGGGATCGGTGGTGGTCAGCGAAGTCCGCGTGCAGCCGGATATGAAGCATGCGCGCGTCTACGTCAATGTCCGCGGCACCAGCAAAGAACAATCCGACGCGATCAAGGCGCTGGATCACGCTTCGGGTTACATTCGCGGCGAGCTCATAGAGCGGTTGCAACTTCGGCGGTTGCCGGACTTGCATTTCACGCTGGACCTTTCGCAGGAGCATGTCGAGCGCATTGAACAACTATTGAAAGAAGTGAAGAAGGACAAGCCCGCAGCGCCGTAAGTTGTAAAATGTAGTGCAAGGATGACGTCCGGAAAGGGCAACGCTACACGACTTGTGTAGCGCCGGGTTTTCGCCCGGCGTTCTTTTTTTGTTTCACCCACAGAGCATCGAGGAATCTTACGCATGCCACGACAGCCGAGCCCTGCTCCGTTTGACGGCGCGCTGGTGATTGACAAACCGAAAGGCAAGACGTCGCATGACGTCGTCGATGCCGTGCGCCACCTGGCGGGCTTCCGTCAGATTGGGCATCTCGGAACATTGGACCCGCTCGCGACCGGTGTGCTCGTGTTGCTGCTTGGACGCGCGACCCGGCTGGTACAGTTTTATTCCGGGCGCCGCAAACGCTACGCAGCGGGTTTCCGTTTTGGCTTCGCCACCGACACCTACGATTCCGACGGTGAAGCACAAGGACCAGATGCACCGCCAGCTCTCGATCGCGCGGTCCTGGAAAAATTGGCCGCGGAGCGAATTGGGCGATTCGAACAAATGCCGCCGTCGTTTTCGGCAAAGAAAATTCATGGGCGCCCCGCCTATGAGCTGGCCAGAAAAAAGCAAATCGTCGAGCTCAAAGCAGTCGAGGTCGAACTGTTCGAGTACAAGCTAACCGAGATCGAAGGCAGCATTGCGCGGTTCGTCATTGAATGCTCTTCGGGCACGTATATTCGTTCCTTGGCGCATGAGATGGGCCAGCGGCTTGGATGCGGGGCCCATCTGGCAGAGATTACGCGCTTGGCAGTGGGAGAGTTTTCGCTGGATCAGGCGATCAAGCTTGAGGAATTGGCGGAAGGCGCGCGTGCGGGCAAGTTTGCCGACTATGTGATCAAGCTGGAAAGCTTACTGCCGAATTTTCCCCGGGCGAACGTGTTGCCGGTGGTGGAGCGCCGGGTGCGGCACGGCACGAAGTTCAACGTACTGGTGTCTCAGATTCAGCCGGGACGCGTCGAGCCGCCTCCGGGTTCGACATCGGAGCTTGATGGTGGCGAGCCGCGGCCTCCGCGGCTTCGCGTCTTCAATCAGCAGGACAAGCTGATCGCCATTGCTGAAGCGGTTGTGCCGCGCACCTATCAGCCGGTCGTGGTCTTCGAGCCGTTAGCCTGAGGTCTCCTTGTCAGTCGTCATGGCGCTTAAACGGCTAAAGCCGGTTGAGCCGGTGACGCGTATGGCACGGCTGAAACCGCGCCCTGACATTACCGCACAGACGCAAAGTGCCGGTGCTACTTGTAAGCCCTCATCCTGCTGGTTATAGTTTTTCTGTGGGGTTGCAATGTCAACCGCTTCGTCTTTGGAGCAAAATTCGGTCCCGGGAATGAGCCGGATGGTCGCCGTGACCGCCGAAGGCCGGCCGCAAGGCGGCCGTGCTCTTTGCGGCGAGCTCGAAGCCGGCAACATTCTGTTTTTTCCGCGGACGCCGTTCGCCTTTCCTGACGACGACTTGAAATTTCTTCTCAGCCGCAAGCAAACCGACGCAAGCTTCCACAAGAACATCGCGTATCGTCCGGCGGAAAACCGCATCACCGGCCTTGACAAGTCTGCCGCGGGCCCTGACATCGATCGTTTGCGCGCTATCGTTGCGGGTTATTCGCAACGCGCGACGCAGTTTTTAGGCGAATTGCTCCCTCCGTACGCCGGAAAATGGAAGCTGGATTTCGCGAGTTACCGCCCGCTGGAAGAACAAGGACGCCCGGCGCGTCTTCGAGCGCGCAATGATTTGCCGCACGTGGATGCCTTTCCCACGCGTCCAACGAACGGCGACCGCATCCTGCGCCTGTTCACCAACATCAACCCGGCGCAGCATCGCGTCTGGATCACGAGCCAAACGTTCGACGTAATCGGGCCGCAGTTTGCGAAAATGATCGGAATTCCACAACGATCAAGTTCGAACGCATTTGCGAAAACGCTGCGCGGCATCGCCAGAGCCGCACATCTGCCCGGGGCGAATCGCTCGCCCTACGACGACTTTATGCATCGATGCCACAACGCGATGAAAGAAGACGGCCAATTCCAGCAAAGCTGCCCGAAACAGCGGTGGGAATTTCCGCCGCATTCCACGTGGATCGTGTTTACGGATTTCGTGAGCCATGCGGTGCTGCAAGGGCAATACGCACTGGAGCAAACGTTCATCATTTCGCGCGACGCTATGGTGCGGCCGGAGCATTCGCCCCTGCGGATTCTGGAAAGCCTCGTCGGTTATCCTCTAACCAAAACAAACTGACAATTGATTTCTTTGTGAAGCCGCTCCCTATCGTCTCGCACTTAGGGTTGAGGTGGCGGCGTAGGCGCGGGATTCGGAGGCGGTGTAGTGGAGTCCGGGGGAGCCGCACCTGGGTTCGCGGGCGCAGGAGTGGGGTTCGGAGGCGGATTCGCCGGCGGAGGCTCCGGCACGCCGGCGCCGACCGAACCGCGAGCGGTCGGATCGCCGCGTCCGGCCAGGATGCTGCGCGCCTGGCGCACCGGGGAACGCAGCTGCCGCGGCGTAACCAGGATCATGAACTCCGTCTCCTGCAAGGTATTGTTTTTTGTGCCGAACCCGAGGCCTGCGCCAGGCACGTTGGCCAGGCCGGGAAGCCCCGCAAGGGCGCGCGTTTCGTCCTTGTTCAGCAGGCCGCCGATCAATGTGGTTTCGTCGTCCTTCACGCGCACCACTTGGCTCAAGGTGCGGTTGGAGATGATGGGTATCCCGTTGATGTTGTCTCCGGAAAGCGCGCGAATTTCAAACTCCAATTGTAGGGTAACCTCGTGATTTTGATGCAGCGTCGGCGTAGCCTTCACTTTCACACCGAGATCGACATATTCGGCGCCGGGATACGGCGTTTGTGTCGGCGTGGTGCCGGTCGAAAAGCTCGAGGAGTCCTGAAATATCGTGACCACGCCCTGATTGGTGGTCGTGCCGAGCGCGGTAAGTGCCACGTCGGGCAGGCCGCTGCTCGTTAAAGTCGCACTGATGATCGCCGAAGGACTCGCGGGTGTGGCGATTTCCAGACGATTCGAAAACGTACCCCCTCCCAGACCGAGGTAAAGACCCAGCGTGCTCTGCCCCTCGTTGGTCACCGCCAGGCTCGGAACATTGCCGCCCGTAAAATTCGCAATCACGATGCCCGCGGGCGTAGTAGCCGTCGCAAGCGGCGAACCAGAGGCGTAGCTGAAGGTAGCGTTTGCGTTCGCGCTGGAAAGAACGATGGAAACGGTGTTGTCGGCCTGGTTCACCACCGCCAGGTCCGGTATGCCATCCGAATTTAAATCCGCGGCGGCGATGGCAACCGGTGTGTTACCCACGGCGATCGGTGAACTATTCGGCTCGGTCAACAGCACGTTGCCGTTGGCGTCGAGAGAGCCCAGCAGGATCGTCACGTTGTTGGTGGTCTCGTTGGCTATGGCGAGATCGACTTCCGGCGCAGTCGTGTTGGGCAGCGTCGTGTTCTTAAAGTTCGCCGTCGCCATCGCGATCGGGCCTTTTTCGCTGTTGGTGGTGCTGTTTTGCAGCGCGAAGGGAGACGCCGGAAAGGGTGTGAATCCGCCTTGCCCATTTCCTTTGAAGACGGAAATGGTGTTGTCGCCTTTGTTGGCCACCGCGAAATCCAGATCGCCGTCGCCGTTGAAATCCGCGACGACAACGGAACTCGGATTCGTGCCAACAGGGTAGGGAGAACCTGGCGCTTCGACGAAGGTGCCATCGCCATTTCCCAGCAGCACGGTCACGTTGTTGGAAGTGGAATTGGCGATCACCAGATCGACCGGCGCCACGGTGATTCCGCTGGAGTTGACCACGGTATTCCCGAATGTGCCGGTGGCGATCGAAACCGGACCCGTCTCGCTCTTCGCAAGCGTGAACGGCGAATTCGCTTGGGCCACGAAGTTGCCAAGATCCTGGTTCAGCAAAACGCTGACCGTGTTGTCGTTCTGATTGACCACGGCAAGGTCCGGTAGCGTGCCCCCACTGTACGCCGCCGCCGCGAGGGCGACTGGATTATTGCCGACGTTGAACGTGGTTTCCGGGAACGATGTCGAAGTGGGAAGCGCACCGAGGATAGAATTGGGATTGGAGGTCGCACTCGTTCCCGTACCTGTGCCCAGGCTTCCAGAAAGTAGCGAAAGCGTGATCGGATAGCGGTCACCGACGAAGAAGGTCGCCGGCTTCCCATCCTGCGCGCGCAACAAGACCTGCGTGCCGCTCTGCACCAAGGTGAGCGCATCGGAAAAATTTGCGGCCACGGTCGGCAGAGTCAGCAAGAATGTGGAATTACCGCCGCCGAAGAGAGTAAATCCAGGAATACTGCTCACCCCCTGCGCGCTGAAAAGCTGACCTAGGATGGTCAGCGCGTTCGACAGATCGGAAGCTTGTTTGAGCGCGCTTATATCGTTGGGGCTGATCAGAAAAGCTTGCGCTGAGGTTGGGGGCGTGATGCCGAGCTGCAACGCCTTGTCCCGGTCCACTTCCAGTAGTTCCACCTCCAGCATCACTTCGCCGCGTGCTCTCTCAACCTGGCTCATTAACTCGCCGGCCAACGCCAGCTTTTCCGGAGTATCCCGAATGGTGATGGTGCGGCTGTGCGAATCCAGCTCGATGTGCGTCGAGCCGGTGATTTCGCGCAGAACGCGGAGCAGTTCCGTCATTTCTTCGGGCGCGACCGAGGACGTGAGCGGAAACGTCTCTTCGGCCTGCACAGCGTATTGTCGACGCTTCTCTGGCGTGTCAGGAGTCACGAAGATCAGCGAGGCGGTGAGTGGACGCCAGAATGTTCCGGTTTGCTCGGCAAGCAGGGTCATTGCCGTGGCGAAGTCCACGTCATCCACGCGCAGTCGAACGTTGCGAGACTGCAGGTCCGGGTCGAACGCCGTCTTGATGCCAAAAATCTGCGCGACCTGGTCGTAAGCGCTCTTCGTGTCGCCGCGCAAGTCCAGGTTGTGCTTCCCTTTTTGCGTCTTCAGTTGCGGCAGGCCCTCGATGGATTGCCGCCGTGGAGCGACATCGTCATCCTTCATCGCTTCCATTTGCGCCATGCGCTCGGCAACGACGGCATTGCTGGAGTCGATGTGCAGGGCAAGGTGCAGTTCGTCGATTGCCTGGGGGACATTTCCCGCGAGCGCCAGATTCTCGGCGTTATCCGTGTGCGTGCGCACGAGTTTGGAGCGCAGCGCGGCGTCTCGCCCCAATGCCGCGGCGTCCTGCGGGGCGTACCGCGCCGCTTCGTCATACGCGGCCAGAGCCTCGTCCAACCGCCCTGCGGCCTCGGCCTTGTCCCCCCGCTCGATCGCCTTTTGCGCGCGCTTGGTGTCCACGAGAACGGGCGACTGCGATGGCGATCCCGGCCCGGTCAGAGATCCCGAGGGAGCTCCGGTTGGAGACGGAGTCTGTGCCAGCAAGGCCGCGCAAACCAGCGCCAAACAGAACAGCACCGCAGCGGCTCGATAAGTAGTTTGGGCCGAAAGCATAGCTAGAGTATTCTAACGTGAAGATATAGGACCAGTGTGGTCCGGTTGACGGAAGTAGCTAATAAAGGTAAACTTAAGTCGGTTTTGCAACTGATTTACAACTGGAGTTGTCTTGCTCTCGGCTTTTCTCATCGCTCTCCGTGAAGGCGTCGAAGCCTCCCTCGTGGTTGGCATCATACTCGTCTATCTATCCCGAACCGGCCGCGCTTATCTAGCGCGTTACGTCTGGTATGGCGTCGCGGCAGCGGTGGCGCTGAGCCTGGGCGTGGCCATCGCCTTGGAACGCTGGCAGATCAGCGAAGATGGCTTCGAGGGGGTGCTGCTGCTGGTCGCCGCCGCCTTCGTTGTTACGATGATCGTATGGATGAACCGCGTTGCGCGCCACCTGAAAAAAGAAATCGAGCAAAAGGTCGAAGCTTATGCGGTTCGGGCAGGCAAGGCGGCTGGTTGGGGCATCTTTCTCTTCGTATTTCTGATGGTGGTGCGGGAAGGCGCGGAGCTGGCGCTGATTTTGCGCGCCGTCGAGCTATCCACCGAGGGTCTGCAGACCTGGATCGGGACCATCGTGGGAATCGCCGCCGCCGTGGCCGTCGGCTTGTTTTTCTTCAAAGGCACTCTGCGGATTCCCTTGCAGCGGTTTTTTGCCGCAACCAGCGTCATCCTGATGCTGGTCGTGTTTCAACTGGCGCTTAGCGGACTGCATGAGCTGAGCGAGGCGCAATGGCTGCCTTCCAGCAAGACGGAAATGGCGATAATCGGCCCCATCGTGCGCAATGAGCTGTTCTTTTTCATCTTTATCTTCGGCGCGGCCGCCTTGCTGGTGTTTCGCGAATGGCAATCGGCGTCGCATGCCACTGCCGCGACGCGCGCTTCGGGCGAAGCCGAGAAGCGCCTGCTCGACGCGCAAAATCGCCGCCAGCGCCGCTGGATGGTTGCCGCGGCTTCGGCATGCCTGATTGTAATCCTGGCGCTCACCGCGGACTTCATCTACGCCCGCGCGAATATGGCAGCTCCCAGCGTCACCCAGGTCACCCCGCAGAACGGCCAAGTGCGCATTCCGATTCGCGACGTGCAGGACGGCACGATGCACCTGTTCGCAGCCGATATCGGCGGCGGGCAAGCGGTCCGTTTCATGATCATTAAGAAGCCCGACGGTTGGGGCACCGCTCTCGACGCTTGCCGCATCTGCGGCGCCGAAGGCTATCGCCAGGACGGCCAGAACGTAATCTGTCGCCACTGCGGCTCCGCGATCTACGTCCCAACGATCGGCCAAGCTGGCGGCTGCAATCCCATCGGCGTGCCATCGCAGGTGCAGGGAGCCGACTTGGTGCTGGATATTTCAGCCCTAACGCAAGCCACCCACGAGATTCCGAAGTAGCTAGCCCCGCTCCACAACTAAAATGTTCTTACGTCTCGTAGCCGATTCCTTTACCCGCCGCCCGCGCCACAAGCTCCTGACCGGCGCCGCGCTGGCACTAGGCATGGCCGTAGCCACCGCCGCGCTGAGCGTCTCGCTCGACGTAGGCGACCGCCTCTCCCACGAATTCCGCAGCCTGGGGGCGAACCTCCTCGTCACCCCGCAAGCCGACTCACTCCCGCTGGAAATCGGCGGCGTAGACTACCGCCCCGTAAACGCCGGCGCCTATCTCCTCGAATCCGACCTCCCCAAAATCAAAACCGTCTTCTGGCACAACAACATCATCGCCTTTACCCCGACTTTGGAGTTGTCCGCGAAAGCCATTGCGACCCACGGCTTCCTTGCCGACATCGCCCGAAGCTCTCCGTGGCCGAGTGTGCCAGTGATTGGAACCTGGGCAAGTCACGCCGTCCCGTTGTCCGACGGCTCGAGATTTGAGACCGGCGCGGCGAAGACAAATCCGTGGTGGCGCATATCACAGGGCCGCTGGTTCGCCGAGAGCGCCCAAGAATGTGTCGTCGGAAAGAATCTAGGCCAAAAGTTGGGCATGAACGTCGACGGGAAATATGTTCCTGGCTCAGCACTGGGCGATTACTTGGTCGTTGATCGCCCGAGCGAACCGCCGTTGGTCCTTAAGGCCGTCGGGTTCCTCGATACCGGTGGCCTGGAGGACGACGCGATCATCGTGCCGCTTAGTATCGCCCAGCAACTCGCCAATAAACCGAACCAATACCGAAACCTCTACGTCAGCGCGCTCACCAAGCCCGAAGACGACTTTGCACGGCGCAACCCGTCGACGATGACACCCGACGAGCTTGAGCGCTGGAGTTGCAGCCCGTACGTTTCTTCGATCGCCTACTCCATCAAGCAAGTTCTTCCCGGTTCCGACGTGCGCGTGATTCGGCGCGTCGCTGAAGGTGAAGGCCGCATCCTCACGCGAGTACGCACCTTGCTCTGGCTGGTGACGCTGGCCGCACTCCTGGCCGCCGCGCTTGCCGTAGGAGCATCTTCAGCCGCGTCGGTCATCGAACGCCGCAGCGAGATTGGCCTGATGAAAGCTCTGGGCGCAGGTTCCGGCATGGTCGGTTTTTTGTTAGCCGCGGAACAACTTTTGCTTGCGGTCGTAGGCGGCGCCGCGGGTTACGCGCTCGGCATTTTCCTCGCTCGTCTTGTCGGCGAAAAAATCTTCGGCGTCGCGCCGCAACCATCCCTGCTGGTTCTCGTCGTCATCGTAGGCTTGGCCACCACGGTCACGCTTCTCGGCAGCGCCATTCCCCTGCGCCGCGCCTCGCGCTACGAGCCAGCGCCCATCCTGCGAGGCGAATGATTGAGCCATGTCGAACTCTCGCCCCATGTTCTGGCGCATCGTCCGCCGCCTCCTCATCGCCAACCGCGGCCGACTGGTTGTCATCCTTCTCGCCTTGGGGGCCGGCGCGGCTGTTACTGCAGCGCTGCTCAACATTCAAGTTGATGCTAAGCGCCGCCTCACTACCGAATTCCGCACCTTCGGCGCAAACATAATCGTCGCCCCGCGCGATTCCGGAAATTCGACGACGGCAACTCTCGACGAATCGATCGTTCGGCAAATTCCCAGGGATTTGCAAACGCAACGAGTCGGGGTTCACGTGGTGCTCTATGTCGCTGCCGACGCCCTCGATACGCATACGGGCGCCGGCGTCGTTGTCGCCGGCGTGTCGGGAGATGACGTTCCCGCACTCATCGCAGATGGCCCAACTGCTTCTTATCAGTCTGGGTATTACGTCTACGAACCGCGCTGCCTCGTCGGCGTGAGTGCAGCCAATAACATCCATCCTCACGTTGCTTCTTTGCTCGAACAAGGCGGCGGATCAGTTACTTTGCGCAGCGGCGATCGCACAGAAAAATGCACGTGCGGCGTCCTGCCTTCAACAGGCGGATCCGAGGACAATCAAGTCATCGTGCCTCTGGCTGTCGCTCAGCGTCTCGCGGCTTTGCCGGGCAGAGTCAGCCTCATTGAAATCACCGCCCCAGGCACGCCCGACGCCATCAACAACTACATCTCCGATCTCCAGAAAATACTCCCTGACGCCGACGTCCACGGCATTCGCCAATTCACCGAGGCCGAAGCCAAGATCTATACTCGTATCAGCGGCCTGCTCACCGCCACGGTCGCAGTGGTCCTCATTCTCACCACGCTGTGCGTCATGGCCGCAATGACCAACGTCGCCATGGAACGCAAGAACGATGTCGGCTTGATGAAAGCGATCGGCGGCGCCACTCGCCGCGTGCTGCGCCTTTTCCTCGCGGAAGCCGCCGTGCTCGGTCTCGTCGGAGGAATTCTTGGCGCCGCCGCGGGCATCCTCATTTCCATCGGACTGGGCAAAGCGGTCTTTGGCGTGGCGGCGCAGCCGCGCTTGATTGTGTATCCTGTAGCTGTGGCGTTGACGATTGTCGTGGCCCTGGCTGGAGCGTATCCTTTGCGCCGGCTGGCGGGCATTCGTCCAGCGTCGGTTTTTCGAGGCGAATGATGTCGCCGCAAGCAAAGTTCGGTCGGGCTAACCAATCCCCCGTAGGGGCACAGCACGGCTGTGCCCGCGCCCTCCCTGTGGCGGCGCAGTATTGCTTTACCCTGAGCTTCGAAGGGCCCGCCCCAGCTTGGCAAGACGCAATCCGCGCCCAACTTCGTTTTTGCACCGCCGCATTCCGATCTCTGTGCCCTCTCTGCCTCCGTGGCCAATCCCCTCTTCTCCCCCGGTGCGCCCAATGACCCCGCAAGTGGCCATCGACAACCTCACCAAAACCTACGGCGCCCTGCGCGCCGTCGATGCGCTTAGCTTCAGCATCGATCCCGGCGAATGGGTCGCCCTCATGGGTCCATCCGGCTCAGGCAAGACCACGCTCATCAATGTTCTCGGCGGGCTCGACACCCTTACCTCCGGCCGCGTCATCGTGGACGGTGTCGATCTCTCGAAACTCAGTGAAAGCGAGATGGTCCGCTATCGCGCCGAAAAAATCGGCTTTGTCTTTCAGCAATTCCATCTCGTGCCATATCTCAGCGCCGTGGAAAATGTCATGCTCGCCCAATATTTCCACAGCGTCACCGATGAGTCCCAAGCCGCGGAAGCCCTCCGCCGCGTGGGTCTGGGCGACCGCCTCACGCATCTCCCCGCGCAGCTCTCCGGCGGCGAGCAGCAGCGCGTAGCCATTGCGCGTGCGCTGATCAATCAGCCCAAGCTCATCCTGGCCGACGAGCCCACTGGTAACCTCGATGAACCCAACGAAACCATCGTGATGGAAATTTTCCGCGAGCTGCACCGCGCTGGCCACACCATCCTGATGGTCACCCACGATCCTGACATAGCCCGCCAAGCCGATCGCCGTATCGAGCTGCAGCACGGCCATTTGCATTACGACAGCACGCAGCACGGGCCCAATCATCCGCTGCTCTGCCCGCTGGCCAACACCGCCGACTGTTGCAGCACTCCGACCGCTGACGACGAGATTCGCTTCGATCATCTCCTCGAGCAAATCTGGGTCTTCGGCGAAGAGGGCCAACCCGCCCGCGTAGACAGTCTCCATGCCACCGGCCCAGCCGGCAGTCTCCCCTTAATCACCGACGAATCGCCCACGCGCATCCTTTCCCGCATGTCCGACTTGCAACTCGTGCAAACGCAGAACGGTCACGTTGCGCTTACGCCAGCGGGGACACTCCGCGCCCGCGATGTAGTCCGCCGCCACCGCCTCGCCGAACGCCTCTTCAAAGACACCTTCGCGGTGGACGACTCCGAAGCCCACAGCCAGGCCTGCAAATTCGAACACATCATCAGCCCTGAGCTCGACCAGCGCATCTGCACCTTCCTGGGCCATCCCAAAACTTGCCCTCACGGCAACCCCATCCCCCCAGGTCAATGCTGCGCCCCGACCAACAAGTCGACAGTCAGCAGTTAAGAGTCGAAAGTAATCTCTCCGAGGGTTTATGTATTCGGGTTGCCCGGCTGGATCGCTTTGCCGATCGCGGTAATCTCTCCGCCTTTTAATCTCCGTGACCTCTGTGCTCCGACCTCAGTGCCCTCTGTGTTAAATCTTTCCTTCTTTCCTTCTTTCCTTCTTTCCTTATCTTTTTTCTTTCTCACCCGTTCGACTGTAAACTGTGAACTGTCAACTCTCTTCCGATGCCCACTCCTCTTGATCCAAGAAAAAAGCCCGCCAGCGTAAAAATCCACGTCTCCACCGGCGCTGGCGTCGACATCACCTGGGCCGACGGCCACGCCAGCCACTACGACTTCGCCTACCTCCGCGACGCATGCCCCTGCGCCACCTGCAACGACGAGCGCGAAAAGAAAACCACCTTCGCCGCCGCGGGTCCGGCCTCTGCCGCGGTTCTTCCCATGTTCAAACCCAAGCCCACCGCCAAATCCGCCAACGCCGTCGGAAACTACGCCATCCAGTTCACTTTCACCGACGGCCATGCCACCGGCATCTACAGCTACGACCATCTCCGCACCATCTGCCCCTGCGCGACCTGCGCCCAATCCTTCCGCACCCAATAGCTCCGGCGCTCACTCCGAGATTCGAAGGGTTTATGCGGGTAATCAATGACCCGGTAGGGGCACGGCACGCCGTGCCCGTCCCAGAGCCTCGAAGGATCTACTTGAGTCTCGGAAAGCCCCATGCAATCCGCCGCCATTCCGTTTCGCATCCCTAGTGCGGGAGTGACCCCGCGTCCTTGTTCCCCCCGCCAGCCAACCGTGTAAAAGTTACACTTGACATTATCTTATCTTTGTGGTATCATTCGCTCATTGAGTATTGCGTCCGGAAAGCTGTTTTTCCTCAAGCGCCCTAAGTTCTCCCATGTAGGAATCGAACTCTTTTAATATCAGCCGTTTAGGCTTGACCGGCCAGTCAAGAAATTTGTGGCAAGAACCCCGCAACCTCAGAAGACATCCCGACCCGACGAATCATGTGGGACACAACAAGCCACGCCAAAGACCCCGAGCGCTTGATCCTCCCTGCAGAACAGTCCCTGGAAAAATCGAAGGAAGGACGGACACGTCCGTCCTTCCTTCAAATAAATCCGGACCCATTTGCCCACCGCCTCAAACTTGTGGAATGCTTCCACCATTCTCCTAGATGAGGTGCCTCGATGGCTTCCAGTCCAGAAAGTCTTCGCGCCGTACCACTCTTTTCGCTCCTCGACGACGACGAGCTCGGCGTCCTGGCCAGCCAGGTGGAAATCAAGAAATTCGCCACGCGCCAGCGCATCTACAAGATCGGCGATGGTGATGGCCATGCCTACGTCATGGTTTCCGGCAAGGTCCGCGTCACCACCGTAGACGACGATCATCAGGAAGTAGTCGTCGACGAACCTTCCCACGGCGAGTTCTTCGGCTTCGCGTCCATGCTCGAGCAGACCCCGCACCAGACTAACGCCACGGCCATCGAGGAGAGTGTCTGCATCCAGGTCGATCGCCGCGACATTAACGTCCTGCTCGAGCGCAAACCCCACGCTGGCATGGACATGCTGACGGTGCTGGGCCGCCAGTTTCACCAATCGCAGCAGCTTGTGCGTGTCCGCGCCAGCCGCAATCCGAACGAGGTTATTGAGGAGGACCTGACCTTTGGCGACCGTATCGCCGACTCCGTGGCCCACTTCGGCGGCTCCTGGTCGTTCATCATTATCAGCTTTGCGGTGATCTTCGCGTACGTGATCACCAACGTCATCTTGCGAGGGGCCGCGTGGGATCCGTATCCGTTCATCCTGCTGAACCTGTTTTTATCGATGCTGGCGGCCATCCAGGCGCCGGTCATCATGATGAGCCAGAATCGGCAGGACTCGAAAGATCGTGTTCGCGGTGAATTGGACTACGACGTGAATCGTCGCGCGGAAAGAGAAATTCAAAACGTCACGCACAAACTAAATGTCTTGGACGATAAATTCGGAGACGTCGCCGATCTTCTGCGCCGGCATATTGAGCTAGGCTCCGCTGGTCACGTTCCGAAACCTTAAGCACCAAATCCTTCAGCCGATCCGCAATTTGTTATTGGTGACCATTAATTTCCGGCGACCGGTTACCGTTTGCGTTCATCCTCGACGCTGAAGCCGAGGCTGGTGATGAAGTCCGCGATGGCTTTCTCGGTTGTCTGTTTGCAATCGAACTCTGCCGTCACAACACCTTCTGGATACGTTGACCTGCTCGAAATGATCCCTTTCTCTTGCCGGAGCATAGTGTCCAGGCCAGTGGCGCACGTGATGCAACTGAACCCTCTGACGCGATAAACGACCGTCTTGCTCGCTCCGGTAGTTCTTAATCCGGCGGTCTCCGCTTCCAAGGGAGCCAGGCCACCGGCGGTTGCAACGGTCATCAGCTTAAAAAATTGTCTGCGAAACATTTGCGTTCCTCCTTGGAAACCGCACGCGCTTGACTGCAAGCCTACCTGGCCGTAGAGATTCCGGGTTCGTATCTCCACGGCGTCTCAATACTGGCCTTGTCAGAGAAGCGCGTGTCCGTGTATTCGCCGAACTCCAATCTCTTGTCCAGGACGCCGGTTTCGATCATCAGATCGCGCACCATATCGAAGTCCGCTTTCCGCGGAGCCAGGGGACTATAGGTCACCCGGTCGAGCGGCTTGGTCAGCGCCCAGCGCAGCAGCGCAGGTTTCTGGTTGTAGTAAAAGCGGCCCACGAAATCGGCGGCGTCCTCGCGGTGCGGTTTGCTGGTGTCCAGCCACAGACCCGAGCGGGCGATGCCGTCCACCAGCACTTGTACGACCTCGGGACGCGTGTCGATCAGGTCCTGGCGCACGACGAGAATGCACGACATGTAGTCCGGCCAATATTCGCGTGCCTGGAACAGTATCCTGCCGAAGCCGGCCATTTCCGCCTGCGACGGAAACGGTTCGCCCATCACAAATGCGTCGATGGCTCGGGCCGCGAGGGCGCCGGAAACATCAGGTGGCGCCATCTCCAGCATTTTGATTTCACTCGGCTTGACCCCAAACACCTTCATCGCCCGAAAAAGCAGGAGACGTTCGTCCGAGAAGCGGCTGGGAATGGCGATGGTGTGGCCGCGCATATCCGCAAATGTCTTGATCGGGCCGTCCTTCCGAACCACCACCGCGCTGCCGTAGCGGTGCCCCAGGTATACGACCTTGATCGGAACTCCCTGAGCCTTGAGGGCTAGCGCCATGGGCGCCACGATGAACGCGGCCTGCACGCGGTTGGAAATGAGCGCTTCCTTCATCTCCGGAAAGCCTTGAAACATTCGAGGCAGATACATTTCGCCCGATTCCGAGAATTTAGAAATGTAGTCCGTCACCGGGCAGGTGAGCTGGCAGGTGACCGGAAGATACGCCACCGTAATCTTTCTCTTTTCCATGGGCCGATAGTCATTCAGCACCGCCGCCCAATTCACATTCAGGTACGCGTGCAAGCCGGAGATCAGCACCAGCCAACCGACCGTGAATAACGCGATTTTGCTCTTGAGACTCATGACCGGAACCCCCATCGAACGGAGCGTATCTTTTCCAGCCGGCGAAACCCGATATCGAGCGCCAATCCGATAACACCGATCAGCAGCATGGCCGCCACCACCAGGTCATAGCGCTTGCCCGAGTTCCGCGAATCGATCACCAGATAGCCAAGTCCGGAGTCGACCGCGATCATCTCCCCCGCGACGACCACCAGCCATGCGATTCCCAAGGCGATTCGCAGGCCGATGAGGATCTGCGGCAGTGCGGCGGGAAAAACCACTCTCGCCAGGATTTGCGCGGGCGATAGACCGAAATTGCGGCCTGCGCGCCGAAATATGGACGGCACGTTGGACACGCCACTGACGCACGCAACGACGATCGGAAAGAACGCGCCGAGAAAAACTAAAAATATGGCCGCACGATCTCCGATGCCGAAGAAGATGATCGCCACCGGAATCCAAGCGATAGGACTAATGGGACGAAGTATCTGAAGCACCGGGTTCAGTACCTGGTTTGCCGCGGGATACCAGCCCAGTGTAAGGCCCAGGGGTATTCCGATCACCACCGCCGTCCCGAACCCAATCGCGACGCGGCGCAAGGAATCGCCGATGTCCGCCCAAAGTACATGCTTGCGGAGCAACTCTGCCAACCCTTTTTCCACGCTGAGGGGAGAAGGAAAAACTTTCGTCGCTGTCCAGATCACCGAGAAATGCCAGACCGCCAGAAGCAGCGCAGCCGCAAGAACGGGCCAGAAGAACTTCTCCCATCCGCCGGGTTTTGCGAGCGATTTCATACCGCGTATGCCAGGCCAATCTTCTTCAACAGATCGTCGCGATGTTCCAGGTAACGCGGGGAACTTAGATTTCGCGGGTGCGCGATGTCGATGGTGAGAATGTCCTGAATTTTCGCCGGGCGCGAGCTTAGCACCACCACGCGGTCGGCGAGCTGCACCGCCTCGTCGATGTCGTGGGTGACGAAAATGATCGTCCGGCGCTCCGTCTGCCAGATACGCAGCAACTCTCCGCGCATGATGAAACGCGTGACCGAATCCAGCGCTCCAAAAGGCTCATCGAGATACAGAATGTCGGGATTGACGGCCAAAGCGCGGGCCACCTGCAACCGCTGCTTCATGCCGCCCGACAAGTCGGAAGGATAGGTTTGCTCGAAGCCTTGCAGCCGCGTCATTTGAACGTAGTGCGCGATGCGGTGGCGGCGTTCCGAGCTCGATAGTTTCGACAGCCCGAATCCGATGTTGCCCTCGACCGTGAGCCAAGGGAACACTCCGCGTTCCTGAAAAACCAGAATACGCCGCGGATCTGGTCCGTGGACGGTCTCGTCGTCGATCGAGACCGACCCGCTCGTCGGGGAAAGAAAACCTCCCATTACGTTTAGCAACGTGGACTTGCCGCATCCCGAGGGCCCCAAGATACAAATGAATTCGCCGTCGCGAACATCGAGATTGATATCCTCGAGGACGGAAACACTCTTGCCATCGCGGGCGAACACCATGCCTACATGTTCCATGCGTAACTTCACACCGGAAACCGACGTGGTCACCGAATCGCGCGTCGCCATGCTTAATTCTCCGAATAACCCCAGCGAAACGACTTCACGCGCTCCAATGAGCGCATTCCTAAATCCAAAAGCAGCCCAATGGTCCCAATAACGACCATGCCCGCAACCACCAGGTCGTAGCGATTCCCGGCGTTACGCGCGTCGACAATCAAGAAACCCAGTCCCGAGTTCACGGCGATCATCTCTGCCGCTACGACCACCAGCCAGGCGATGCCCAGTGTGATGCGCAGGCCGGTAATGAGCTGCGGCATGACCGCCGGATACACGACGCGGTAGATGAAATCCGCCGTGCTCAGGCCGAAGTTGCGACCCACATTGACATAAAGATCGGGGATATTGTGGACCGCGCTGATGGCCGTAAGCAGCAACGGAAAAAAACAGCCCACGAAAATCAGGAAGATGGAGGCAAGATCGCCTACTCCAAACCACAAAATAGCAATCGGAATCCAGGCAAGCGGCGAAATCGGCCGAAAGATTTGCACCAGCGGGTTAAACGCCATCTCCGCACGGCGGTACCAGCCAATCGTCAATCCCAGCGGGATGGCAATCACGGCCGCGAGGAGAAAGCCCCAAGTGACGCGAAACAGCGAGGCCACCACATACTTCAGCAGCAGTCCGTGTTGCAAGAGGTCGCCGATGCCACGGACCACTTCCAATGGGCCCGGGAGAAGTTGACCCGGGTGGCGGTTGACGGCGATTTGCCAGATCACGACCAAGGCCGCGATGAACGCAACTGGACGGAGCCGGACCGATGAGCTCAAATTCCAGCACCTCTTTGCTTTTTCGACCTCGGCTCTTTTTTACCTTGATATATCAAGGTAGCGTTCAGCGGGCTACGCGTCTTGGCGAGTTGAAAGGCGGACAAGAACAATTCGACGCTTGCGGTTGCGCAGGGAGACGGAAGCGCAACTCTCCCCGGACGATTCGACATTGCGGGAAAGTACCATCGCGGGCCAAAAGCTCTCAATAGTGCAAAACAACTAGTCCAAAATGACATCGGCCGTCGCCGATTGCCGGAAATCACTCTTGCTTTTCGGCCAGGACCAGTAATCCGGCGAGCGCCGCCGTTTTCTGGTCCTGGGTCCAAGGTGGCCCGAGCGCGCGACCGAAAGTGGAGATTTGCTGCCGGATCCGAGACGCCGCTTTCCCGAATGTCGTATCGACTCTGTCTTTGAGCTCGCGCTCTCGAATCCCGGTCACGGGAATTTGGAGGGCCCCGCATGCCTTCGTGAAGACTTCGCGGTAAAATTCACCTTCCGCCGTATGAATTAGAGGGTGTGCAGCAAGAATCTTTGCCAGAGGCGGCAACGCGCGGCCTGATGCCAGGAGCACCGCAGAACCAACGACACGACATTGCCGATCGCGCAATCCGCCGACAACATCCCTGACAGCGGCGAACGCGAGGTCTTTGGAAGCCACGAAGCAATTCGCCAGAAACTTCTCCGCTTCTGGAAGCTCGAGATTCTCCGCAAAGTGATAAGGCTGCTTCGCGCCGGCAGTTCCTGGAGGAGTAACCTCGATGCGCCGCCGCTCGATGATCTCCACGCTGCCGTCGCTGTTGGAAACCGCGACAAGCGCACCCCAGCCGGAATGCATCCGGACGCCGATGGCCGCGCGCTTCATGTCTGAGCCTCGCCTGGGATTTGCTGCGCCGAGTCTACAAGATCGTTCGCAAAATCTCCCGCAGAAATCGGCCTCCACGATACCTCGGCCAATCTCGCGGCGACCCGGGAAACCTCGACAGCTCCCTGATCCACTTTCACTGGTAATCTGCCTGTAATACTGTGTACGTAGAATTCGACGCCGGATTATGAGCGGAGAATGGACGGTTTGCTTGCGAGGCATCGCCGTTGTCCTTTTGCGGTTGACTCTGACTCTTTCGCTGTTTTGCGCCAGTGTCAGCGCAGCCCAGACCGCCGCCTCCCTGTCGCAGATCAAGAAAATTTATGTCGGTTCGCTCGGTGAAAAGAAGGGCTCGTCCGAACTGCGCGAGGCTCTTGTGAAACGGTTGCGCGACGTTCGCGGCGTGGAGGTCGTCTCAACGCAAGCCGGAGCCGACGCAGTGATCAGCGGGAGCGGCGAGATTTGGATAAAAGGCTATTACAGCACGAGCGCACGCCCGTCTCCGTACGCGCAGAACGCGATTTACGGCGGCGTGCTGTCTATTGAAGTGAAGGGCAAAGACGCCGAGACACTGTGGTCCTACCTGGTCACACCCCGCAAGTTTCATTGGGGCACGGTGACCCAGGACCTCGCCGACAATCTCGTTAAGAAATTTCAGGAAGCAGTGCAGGACAGCGCCGCCAAAGGAGCTTCGCATTGAGACCCCTTTCCCGCTTGGCTGCGAGACTTTCTGTTTTTGCCGTCCTGAGTTTTGTGATTGCTAGACCGCAAGCCGCCGCGCAGAGCCCGCCGCAAACGGAGCTGGCCGCCGCCGGCGCCACGTTTCCCGCGCCCATTTATCAAAAATGGTTTGCCGCGTTCGCTGAAAAACACTCGGACATTCGCATCAACTACGACGCCGTTGGCTCGGAGAACGGCATTCAACGCTTCGGCAAGGGTGAAGTGGATTTCGCGGCCACCGACATGCCGCTGTCCGACGAAATGCTGGCGCTACTAGGGCGAAAAGCTTTTCACTTCGCCACCGTTCTGGGGGCGGTCGTTCCGGTCTATAACGTTTCGGGGTTGCAGCGTGATCTGCGCTTTACACCCGAGATTTTAGCCGCCATTTATCTCGGCAAGATCACAAAATGGAACGACCCGCAAATCCGCGCCGTCAATCATGGCGCTGCCTTGCCAAATGCCGAGATCGCCGTGGTGTATCGTTCCGATGGAAGTGGCACAACGTTTGTCTGGACCGACTACCTCTCCAAGGTGAGTTCGGAGTGGAAGACTGCGGTCGGAACTGGCCCGGCGGTGCACTGGCCCGTGGGCAGCAGCGGCGAACACAACGAAGGCGTCGCCCAGCGCGTGCAGGAAACTCCTAATTCCATCGGGTATGTCGAGTTCATCTACGCCATCCAGCACAAATTGAACTTCGGTTCGGTGCGCAACTCCGCCGGCCGCTTTATTCAAGCCGACCTGCCGAGTCTCACCGCGGCCGGAACCTCGGCGGGAATGGGAGCGGACTTTCGCATCTCCATCACAAACGCCGCCGGCAGGGATTCGTATCCGATCGCCACGTTCACGTGGTTTCTGCTCCCGCAAGCATTCAACGAGGCCGCCAAGAAAGCTGCGGTCGTGGATTTGCTGCACTGGGTCTTGTCTTCCGGGCAGAAGGAATGCTCCGCCCTGGGTTACGCGCCGCTCCCGGACGAAATTGCTGCTCGAGAATCGCAACTCGTCGATTCGATGAAGCCGTAAACATCGGCTATTTCCGAAGGACGGAGCATTCCAGAATTCTCGCGCCGGATCCACACAGCAAAAGAGAATACGCGCAGCCAGCGCGCTGATAATCCTCAAAATAAATATCAACTAAACTTCCGCTCAGCTAGACTTCGCGTATAAAAAATGCGAGCATTTTAATCTGCAGGTCATCATCACCCATACATGAGCAGCACTCCCACTAGCCCTGCTGCCCCGCGCAGCCGGGGCAACGGTATTCCGCGCGTCATTGTAGCCACCACGGCGCTCTTGACGTTCATCTCCTTCTGGCGAGCCGCGGCGATCGTTCTCAACGACTTGGCTTCTTCCGCCTACTATGCCGGCGGCGAGGCTGAAGGCTTCATCGGCAAGACCGCGCCGTGGTTCATTCTGGCGATCATGGTGTTCTCGTACGCGGTGCGCGCCGTTTACGTGGAAAGCTGCAGCATGTTTGTTCGCGGCGGCGTGTACCGCGCCGTCAAGCAGTCCCTGGGCGGCACGCTGGCCAAATTCAGCGTATCCGCGCTGATGTTCGACTACATTTTGACCGGGCCGATCAGCGGCGTCGCCGCTGGCCAATATCTCGCCGGGTTGCTCAGCGAATTGTCGCAGTACTTTCACCTGGGCGGCGCTTTTTCGCCGCATACGGTGGATGGAATCTCCGCGAGTTTCGCCATCGTCGTCACCGTTTATTTCTGGTGGGAAAATACCAAGGGCGTCTCGGAATCCAGCGAAAAAGCACTTCACATCATGAGGCTGGTCACCGTGATGGTGGTGATCCTGATCGGCTGGTGCGTCTACACCGCCATCCTGCGGCATTCGTCTCTGCCTCCATTTCCGTATCCCAGCAACATTCACCTCACCGGCAGCGCGCTGGGGTGGCTGGCACACAGCAGCCTGCCGCACATGTTCGGCGTCATCGCTATTTTCATTGCGCTCGGACATTCCGTGCTGGCCATGAGCGGCGAGGAATCGCTCGCGCAGGTGTACCGCGAAATCGAAAGCCCCAAGCTGCTGAACCTCAAGAAGGCCGGGCTCGTCATTTTCGTCTACAGCCTGGTTTTCACTTCGCTGGTCTCCTTCTTCGCGGTGATGATCATTCCCGACGACGTTCGCCAGGGCTTCCTGGAGAATTTGATCGGCGGGCTGGCGATGAGCCTGCAAGGTCCGTTCATCGCGCGCCTGATCTTCCATGGATTCGTGGTTGTGGTTGGCACGCTGATTCTCGCCGGGGCGGTGAATACCGCGATCGTGGGCTCGAATGGAGTGCTGAACCGCGTTTCCGAAGACGGCGTGTTGAGTGAATGGTTCCGGCAGCCGCACCCAAGATTCGGCACCAGCTACCGCATCATCAACATTGTTGTGCTATTGCAGATCGCCACCATCGTGATCAGCCGCGGCGACGTCACTTTTCTCGCGAACCTTTACGCCTTCGGAGTCATCTGGAGTTTCGCCATGAATGGCCTGGCGGTATTGGTGCTGCGTTACACCAATCCCGGTGAGCGCGAATTCCAGGTGCCGCTCAACTTCACGATACGCGGCGTGCAGATCCCGGTGGGACTTGGCCTGATCACGCTGACGCTGTTCCTCATTGCGGTCACGAACTTGTTCACCAAACCGGTCGCCACCATGGCGGGCGGTGCCTTTTCGGTGATGCTGTATATCGTCTTCACCATTTCCGAACGGCGCGGCAAACATCGCGGCGTAGCCCACGTCGAAATGGACCAGTTCAACCTGGAATTGCAGGGCGAGCTGAGCCCCGAGGCGGTGGGCGCGCGCCCTGGAAATATTCTCGTGCCCGTCAGCAATCACTTCAACTTGTATCACCTGGGCAACGTGCTGGATCGCGTGAAGCCCGGGCGGCGTGACGTCGTCATTCTCCACGTGCGCTTGCTGCGCCGCTCGGGTTCCGGTGAAAACGAGCTGGAGGCCGACCAGTTGTTCGGCAGCGTCGAGCAGCATTTATTTTCTCAGGCGCTGTCGATGGCGGAGAAACGGGGCAAATCGATTCGCCTGGCGGTGGTTGCAGCCAACGATCTCTGGGACGGTATTTTGCGCGCTGCCACTTCGCTGCAGTCCAGTACGATCGTCGTGGGGCATTCCGCGAAGGAACTGACCGAAGAGCAGGCGCGGCAGATCGGCGACGCTTGGGAAAAGCTGGGCGACCCCAAGCCGCAATTCAATCTGGAAATTCATATACCCAACGGCGACAAGATCTACAAAGTTCTCGGGCCGCACGCTCCAAACCTCACCGCCAACGAAGTGCATCTGCTGCACCGGCTATGGCTGCGCTTCAGCGAAGTGCTGGCGCGCGAAGAGCTTCATCACCACGACGTTGTGCACTTCGCGCTGGAGGAAGTGCAGAAGGAAATCGACGAGGGACAGGAAGACGCCGTCGTGGGCCGCCTGCGCGCGCACCTGGAAGCGAATCAAAAACAGAAAAAACCGAAGGCGTAGCTTGCACGGCGGGCATTTCGGACTTGATGCACGCGCAAACCGCGACTTGGCTTGAGCTTTACGTGATCACGCGAGCTGCGTGGTGCAGTGGCCGCAGCGCTTTGCCTGAATGGGAATCGTCATCGCGCACTGCGGGCACTCTTTGGTGGTCGGCGGGGCTGGCGGCGCGGGCTTGTTGATCCAGTGACTCACCAACTGGATGATGACGAACACGCAGAACGCCACGATCAGGAAATTGATTATGGTGTTCAGAAAAAGGCCATAGTTTAAGGTAGCCGCGTTGTGCGCTTTCGCGTCAGCCAAAGTGTCGTAAGGCTTGCCGCTCAAATTGATGAACAGGCCGGAAAAATCAACGTGTCCTAGAACCCGCCCGATCGGCGGCATGAGCACATCGTCCACCAGGGACGAGACGATCTTGCCGAAGGCCGCGCCGATGATTACGCCAACCGCCAAATCCAACACGTTGCCGCGCATCACGAATGCTTTGAATTCTTTCAACATGGGGGGATCTCCTCACACAGGGTTAACAGTGGGACGGATTATAGCGGAGGCGAGCGCGAGGTCTATAGGGAAAACCCTGTTGGTCGAGTTCTAACCGATGTCTTAGCGAGGGCGGAGGATCAAAACGGACCCCACCAGTCCGCGCAGAACCAGGACGAGACCCGCCACGGCGAACAACTTCCCTACCCAGACAAAAGGCACACGCGCAATCGAGAGCATGACGATGCCTAGAAGCGTAAGCGACAGCCCGCGCGTCCACCGCTCGCCACGCAACCATGCCGCGCCTGGCCTGAAAAAAGCGTACACGCCCCACAAAATCAGCGCCACGCTCAAGGTCAGCCACAGCGGTGTGCGCCGGTCGAAGAAGATTCGTCCGGTAACACCAAGCCACACCACCAGCGCGCCCAGCAGGACAAAAATCATTTCGATGAAGATGCGAAGTAAGCGCTCAGCCGTTAGCATGGCGTCCCGTGGCACAGCCGACTCTGTTTACCTGAGCTCCGACGGACCTGTATGCCTCAGCCAGGTGCAGTGCTCAGTCCCGTCAAAAATCGCTCTGACGCTAAGAGACCCGTTCGATGCGAACTTTTGTGAGCGTCACTGGAGTCCGCGGGCGATCGTTGGAATCGCGCGGCACCTTCGAGATTTTGTCGGCGATGTCCTGCCCTTCCACGACTTCGCCAAAAATCGAGTGTTTGTTGTCGAGCCACGGCGTCGCGGCAACGGTAAGAAAAAACTGGCTGCCATTCGTGCCGGGCCCCGAGTTGGCCATGGAAAGCTTGCCCGCCTTGCTGTGCTTCAGCGACGGATGGAATTCGTCGGGAAAGGTGTACCCCGGTCCGCCGCGGCCATCGCCACGCGGGCAGCCGCCCTGAATCATGAAGTCCGGAATCACGCGGTGAAAGGTCAGTCCGTCGTAATAATTTTTCTTCTCTTTCTTGCCGGTGCGCTCGTCGGTGAATTCTTTCGTGCCTTCCGCGAGGCCGATAAAATTCGCAACGGTCTTTGGCGCTTTGTCTTCCAGCAAGTGGATGACGATGTTGCCCTGCGACGTTTCAAAAATGGCATACGTACCTGCGGGTCGCGTCATAAGTCTCCTTGGATGGTTCGATTCGATTCATCCTACACGAGGGTCAGGCAGCCGCGCCAGTTTGACGCTCCTAAGCGGCCGAGCGGTTGCGCATCAGGAATGGATTTGCGAATTTATCCTGCCGCCGGAGAGCTTTAGGACTGAGGGGTTGCCGGTGGCGCCGACGCAGACGGAGTTGCGTCGGGTGCAGCACCAGGAGCCGAAACCGTGGCCGGCAGCGGCTTGAAGTCGCTCCACTTGATCACCAGCCGCACCGGGAAATCGCCGTCCTTCAAGTGCAGCGTCTCGTCCGCGCGCTGGTAGTTCGGAAACCAGTATTTCCCATCCACATTTTCCCGGTAGGTTTCAAACATCGTGAACGGCATGGTCGCGAATTTCACGTCGCCGAGTTCGTTCACCCAATGCCCATAGGTCTTCACCACTTCCAGGTATTTCGTATCCACCCACACGAGCCCGTCGAGGTACGCATGCACGCGGTCCAGCGCCTTCGGCGTCACCTTAAAAATGTAGGTGTCGATCTCGTCGATCGTCTCTTGCCCGATATATTTCAGATCGTATTTTGCAAGTTGGCCCGAGTTCAGCGGAAACTGCGGAATCCGCTCCAGTTCCTTAACGTCTTCCGGCTCCAGAGGGAACACGTGCAGCGTCGACTGCGGGTGCTCGACGACCTTGTTGACGATGCGCCCGTCGGGCGCGCGTATGACTTCGGTAACCATCAGGAATTGGCCTGTCGATTTACCCTGGCGGTCGAACTCGTCGATGCGAATGGTCCTGCGAGCGCCGTACGTTGGACGCGCGGCAACGTACTCATCCTCTTTCGCCGCGAATTTCCTGATAATTTCTTCGGGAGGAAGCGAAGGCGGCTCGGGTGGCTCTGGCGTGTTTCCCATCCGCCGCACGTTATGCTCGGGAGGCGGCGGTGCCATCGGCGCCTGCGATTCCTGGGCCGCGGCGATTCGCGCGCCAACCAGCAAGGCGGCCGCAAGGCATGCGGCGCCCACGGTCGGAGAAATGGCACGGCAAAAGCGGACAAACACGTCTCGGTCCATAAATACTAGGATGCGCGCGGCACGCCAGGAAGCAGCCTGAGCTTCGCGCAGTCTTAGAGCTTACCGCAAATCGCCGTGCTCGCACGCATTGGCAAGGTTTCGCGCCGGGCACAGCCGAGCAACCCCTTTAGGGACGCCACTCGAGTCTCTGCTACAATTTCGGAGTTTGTGACGGACGCGAAACAAGCCAGGCGTTACTTTATCTCCGGATTTGTGCAAGGTGTCGGCTTCCGCTATTTCACGCAAGCAGAAGCCAAACGCCTGGATCTGAGCGGCTACGTGCGCAATTTGCGGGATGGCCGCGTGGAAGCGTACGCCATCGGCACGCCCGCGCAACTTGCCAAATTTCGAGCGGCGCTCGAGCGCGGCCCGCGTTTTTCCAGTGTCAGCGAAGTAAAGGAAGAATCCGCGGCCATCGATCCGCAGTACGCGAACGAATTTGTCACCACTCATGAAGATTGACGAGGAGCCCTCCGGATGGATGAGCTGAAGAAATTGATTCGCGAAGTGCCCGATTATCCCAAGCCGGGAATCTTGTTCTACGACCTCACCACGATTTTGAAAGACAAGAAAGGCTTCCACGCACTCGTCGACCAGCTTTGCGACCACTACGACGGCCACACCATCGACCTCGTCGCGGGAATCGAAGCGCGCGGTTTTATTTTTGCGCCCGCGCTGGCCTATCGTCTCGGCGCGGGATTCGTCCCCGTCCGCAAGCCCAAGAAACTCCCCGCCAAAACGCGAAGCGTTTCCTACGCTCTGGAATATGGCTCGGACGCGTTAGAGCTTCACGAAGACGCCGTCAAGCCCGGCGATCGCGTAATCATCTGCGACGATCTGCTCGCCACTGGAGGCACCGCCTCGGCCACCGTAAAGCTAGTCGAAGAACTGGGCGGAAAAGTGGAAGGCTTGGCCTTCGCTGTCGAACTCACGTTCCTCAAAGGCCGCGCCAAACTCCCCGGCTTGGACGTCTTCTCCCTAATCCAATACGACAAGTAACGATGCCGACGGAAAATGTAGGGGCCGGTCTTTAGACCGGCCCCTACGGTCACGGCATTTTCGCAGCGAACGTGCACGACCCGAACAATTCTCACTTCCCTCGCCGCTGCCGCAAAACCTCAAACAAAACCACCCCCGCCGCCACCGACACATTCAGCGATTTCACGGGCCCAGTAGTGGGCAGCGACACCACAAAATCGCACCGCTTCCGCGTCAACTCGTGCAGACCCTTCCCTTCTCCACCCAGCACGATCCCCACGGGCGAACTAAAATCCACTTCCGTATAATTCTTGTCCCCCTGCTCATCCAACCCGACCAGCCAATACCCAGCTTCCTTCAACTCCTCCATCGTCCGCGCCAGATTGGTGACTTTCGCGACCGGCATGTGCGCCAGCGCGCCGGCGGAAGCCCGCGCCACCGTATCCGTCAATCCCGCCGCACGCCGCTCCGGAATCACCACGCCGTGCGCCCCGGCCGCTAACGCGGTGCGAATCACCGCGCCCAGGTTGTGCGGATCTTCCACGCCATCCAGCAAAACGATCAAGCCCTTTTCTCCGCGTCCAGCTCCGGCGTTCGCCGCCGCCAGAATCTCGTCGAGTGTACCGGCCGCGCGTGCCGCAACGAGCGCCACGATTCCCTGGTGATCTTTCGAATCCGCCAACCGATCGAGTTGCGATCGATCCTCAAACCGCAGAGAAATATTTCTCTCACGCGCCAGTTGCACGATCTCCTCGACGCGCGTGTCCTGCCTCCCCTTCGCGATCACAATGCGGTCAAACGCGCGCCCGGCCTCCAGCGCCTCCCGCACCGCATGTATCCCCGTCAGCCTATCCATCGTCAACCCCAGCAACGAATTGTCATCCTGAAGCGATCCGGCGAGGATCGCTGAAGGATCTCAACGCGCACGTCTGCGCGATCACGACGAAAATCACCAAACAATCGATATGCGCCGCAATCCTTCTAGTCCACCGCCGAGCAAAACTCAATCATCCTCTGCCGTACGGTCTTCACTGCAAACCCAGCCTCCGCCGCCGCGTCCAGCAACAAAATCACGCGATCCAGATCGCCCTCTCCCGCGCGCCCGACAAGCGCCAGGCGCAAAGGATGCAGCACTTCCCTTCCCCGCAAATCGAGCCTTTCCTTCAGCGCTGTAACAATCTCCTTAAATCGATCCACGGTGCAAGGCCCGCCCTCCAACACCAGACGCGCCAGCAAACGAATCACATCGCGCGCCGCATACCGGGACATCACCGCATGAGCCTCAACGTTGGCCATCGCGCGTGCGGCGTCGTATTCAAACACCAGGCGCAACAGTTCCGCGAGCGATGCGCGATCTGCCGCCTGTGGCCCAAGCAGAAATGCGGCTCGTTCGCACCACGCAATCTGTTCCGGCGAAATTTCCGGCGAAATCCAGCCGCGCTCGCGCAGGATGCCCGCAACATCCGCGGCGCCGTACGGATTGGCAATCACCACGTCTGAATTTGGAGTTTCTTCCACACCCATCGGAGGGATTCTATCGCACGCTATCGACTAATGCCGTTGCAGCGGCTGTTTTCCGCTTACCCTGATCGGCGAAGGAAAGCCAGCGTTCTCTCTGACGCTGATTTTTTCTTGCACGGCCAAAACAACGCCGCTACCTTGCTGCAATCGTTGCCACAACCCACGCCGCAATCGCTTCCCCGCGCCCGATCGCATCCACGCCCTCATTCGTTTTGGCCTTCAAATGAATCTTCTCCGCAGGCACGCCCAGCGCCCGTCCCAAAGCCTCGCGCATCTTCGGAAAATGCGGCCCCAGCTTGGGCTTTTCCGTAATCACGACCGCATCCACGTGCTCGATCGCAAGTTTCTTCTGATCCAGTAATTTCCGCGCGTGCTCCAGGAAAATCAAACTGTTCGCACCCTTCCACTTCGGATCGGTATCCGGAAAATGGGTTCCAATGTCCCCCAGCCCAGCCGCCCCCAGAAGCGCATCGCACAACGCGTGCGCCACCACATCGCCATCCGAATGCCCCACCGGCCCTTTATCGAACGCCAGTTCGATGCCGCCCACAATCAGCTTGCGCCCCTCCGCCAATCGATGCAGGTCGTACCCAATCCCGCAGCGCACACTCATGGTTTTGCGCGCTCGCGTTCCAGGTAAAACCGCGCCAGGTCCATGTCCGCCGGCTTGGTGATCTTGATATTGCGCTCGGAGCCCAGCACCACGTGAACCCCGTGGCCGATCCGTTCCACCAATCCAGCTTCATCCGACGCGCTTACTTCATCGGCCGCGGCCCGGGCGTACGCTTCCTTCAGCAATTTCGTCGCAAAGACCTGGGGCGTCTGCGCCAGCACCACACGTTCCCGCGGAATCGTGGCGGTAATCAACGCCACATCCTCGGGTAAACTCGCGCGCTTTACTTCTTTCACCGTATCCATCGCCGGAATTCCCAGAATCGCCGCGTGGCACCGCCGCGCCTCTTCAATCACCCGCGTAATCTGCTCCCGAGTCACGAACGGCCGCACAGCGTCGTGCACCAGCACCAATTCGTTGT